>JAFWQT010000119.1 GCA_017508965.1 Prevotella sp.
GGGGAAGAAATAGGAGGTTCCCCACTGGATGAAGACACGCTGGAAGGGGTCGTTGTTGTCGGATGTCCAGAACTCTTCGAAGTAGGGGAGAAGTCCGTAGTTCACGCGTCCGCCGCCTGAAGAGCAGTCCTGGATGACCAGTTTGGGATATTTGGCGCGGATGCGCTCGAGGGTCTTGAGGAGTCCGCGGTGGTATTCAATGTAGATGTGGCTCTGCTTCTGAGCGGGGAGGTAGTTGGAGCCATAGTTTTGGAGGGAGCAGTTGGCGTCCCATTTGATGTAGGCAATGTCGGGATTCTCGGTCATCAGGTTGTCCACAATCTTGAAGACGAAGTCCTGCACCTTGGGATTGCACATATCCAGCAGCACCTGCGTGCCTCCGCGTCCCTGTTTGAGGTTGCGGTCTTTTTCCTGCAACACCCAGTCGGGATGCTTCTCGTAGAACTCAGAAATGGTGTTGGCACTCTCGGGCTCAATCCAGATGCCGAAGTGGATACCCAGCGACTTGGCTTTGTCGACGAGGGGCTTGATGCCACCAGGCAGTTTCTGACGGTCCACCATCCAGTCGCCCAGGGTGCTCTTGTCGTCGTTGCGCTGATACTTTTCGCCAAACCATCCGTCGTCCATCACGAAGAGTTCGCCGCCCATTTCCTTGATGTCTTCCATCATCTGGAACATGCCTTTCTCGTTGACGTTGAACACCACGCCTTCCCATGAGTTGAGCAGTATCTCGCGCGTCTTGTCGCCCTGATGGAGCCAGCCTTCGTGGCGGGCCCAGCGATGGAAGTTACGGCTCACGCCGCCCAGGCCCTCGTTGCTCATGCAGAGTGCCAGACGGGGTGTGGTGAAGGTCTCGCCGGGTTCCAGGATGTATTCGGAGGCCTGCGGAGAGATGCCTGCATAGAAGTGGTGCATCTTGTTGAGCGTGGTGTTGATGCGAAGTTCGAAGTTGCCGCTCCAACAAAGGGCAGCTCCAATCACCTTGCCCGCATTCTCCTGCGGTTTTCCGTCCAATGAAATCATGATCTCCGGCGCATCGAGGTGCGAGTTGCGGTCGCCGTCGGAGTTGCGGATGGTCTTCAGGCCTTGCGTAACAGGCTCGGTGGTGGGATAGAACTCTGCGCTCCAATCACCATGGAAATGCATCATCCAGGCGTTGCCCTGCGGGAAAGCCAGATGGCCGGAATCGAAGCGTTGCAGACGGATGGCCTTCTTCTCACGATGCGAGATCTCCGTCCACGTCTCAATAATATCGCACGATGAATATGACTTATAGAAAACCTTTACGGTGACGGGATACTTTTTGTCGGTCATGGTGATGACGGTCACGTTGCCGTTGCCTTCCTGTTTTGTAGCAACATTGTCAACGGTGGGGTAGAGTACCAGTTGTCCATCGGGATGAAGCACCTGAAGGGCAGACAACTGAACCATATCCGTCTGTCCGAATGTGGGGTAGGCGGCGGTGTTGAGGTCGATGCCAGCCTCGGCCAGCTGATTAGCTTCTGCATCGGAAATGCGGTCGCCGTAATAGGCCTGTCGCAATTCCTGGCCCTTGTCGGCCTTGATGACCATAGTGGTGTTGGGCGTCTGAATCATCACATTGTCTGCGCCGGCCGAAATGAAACCGAAGAGGGCAGCCGCAAAAAGAAGAGTCTTTTTCATACGTTTTAGGTTTTTATTGATGTTTGATTTTGCGTGCAAAGATAGTGCTTTTCCCTGAATAGTGCTTGTACTTTATTGCTCTATTTTGGACTATCCCTCCGTCAGCTGCGGTTATTGTATGTGAATGTTCACGTTTTCCTTCTTCACGCCCTTGCAATTATAGAACTCGGCGTCCTGCCGGGCAAAGATGGTGATGTCTTTTAGGTCGATGCCGTCGATGGGCTTTTCGGGCAGACCATTGAAGAACATGGCGCGACCGGCTCCCTGGCAAACCACATCCTTTATATGAATATCGCGGAACTCAGGCGTGGTTTCGTCCACAGGCATCGGGTCGATGTTGTTCACCTTCTGTCCGCTGGCATTCATCTCGATAACCGACATGCCGCCATAGTAAAGATTGAAGATGATGGCATCGGCCTTGATGTCGGTCATCGACACATTATTAATAAAGATGTTCTCAACCACACCGCCACGGCCGCGGCAACTCTTGAAGCGCAAGCCCACGTCGGTGCCCAGGAACTGGCAGTTCTTGACGAACACGTTGTTCACGCCACCGCTCATCTCGGAGCCCACCACGAAGCCGCCATGACCGGCAAATACCGTACAGCCGTCGACAATCAAGTTCTCCGTGGGACGTCCGCGCCTGCGGCCGTCAGCATCCTTTCCGCTCTTCACGCAGATGCCGTCGTCACCGGCATCAAACTTGGAATCCACGATGAGCACGTTCTTGCACGACTCCACATCGATGGCATCACCATTCTGGGCAAACGACGGATTACGCGCCAGGATATTGTCGATAATCAAGTTCTCGCACATCAGCGGATGGATGTTCCATGCCGGTGAATTCTGGAAAATCACGTCCTTCAGATACACATTCTTGCAATTCTGAAGACTGACCATCACCGGACGCAGGAAAGGCTTCATCTGTTCCCATTGCTTGTCGGTGAACTCACCCTTGGGAACATTTAGGTCGGCCAGCTCGGCAGCCTTGGCATAGGCCTCGGAGGGATACCAGAGGTCGGCACGCTTGAAAACACCGCCGTCCTGTGTCATCTGCTTCCATTGGCTGTCGGTCACCTTCTGCTTCTTCAGCGGGCGCCACCAGCGTCCGTTTCCATCGATAACGCCACGCCCCGTGATGGCAATGTTCTCGGCACCGAAGGCCGAAAGCGGCGACTGGCAGCGGTGGGTATCCAACCCCTCGAACGATGTCTTGATGATGGGATAGAGCGAAAGGTCGGGCGAGAAAAGAATGATGGCCCCCTTCTTCACATACAGGTTGATATTGCTTTTCAATACGATGGGCCCCGTGAGCCATACGCCCTCGGGAACCGTCAGCCGTCCCCCACCCTTCCGGCTCAGTTCGTCGATGGCCTTTGCAAATGCCTCGGTGCACAGCTTCTGCCCGTCGCCCACGGCCCCGAAGTCCTTCAGGTTTACCTCGTTCTGGGGGAATGTAGGCGTGGTGAAGGCCTGCATCTTGAACGGCAGGTTGTTAAAATATTTTTCATACTTATCCTTGGCCTGGGCACTTGCGGCAAGCGAGAATGCTAGAAGCGCCATTGCGAGAATGATAGATTTTTTCATGTTGCTTAGTGTTTAAAAGTTTGTTTTGACGATTTGTTTGCAAATATACGAAAAAAAACGGAAATTGTAACCACCAAAAACATAAATAAATATAAAAGGAGAACCCCGCTACAACAAATGTCGTAAACGGGGTTCATAATGAAAGGAGGAAGTGGTACCTCCAGGAATCGAACCGGGGACACACGGATTTTCAGTCCGATGCTCTACCAACTGAGCTAAGGCACCTTTTCATTATTCCTTCAATCCATTTCTGAATTGCGAGTGCAAAGGTACGCATAAAAAATGAACCCACCAAACTTTTTGAACGATTTTTTTTATTTTCCCTCATTTTTCATTCCGCGTCAAGTTATTTCATCGGTCAGCTTCCACATTTTTATATAAGAATATGCGCGATTGTTTTGCGGTTTCCGAAGAATTGCTTATTTTTGCAGCAAACTTACCGGCCACCGAAAACGGAAACGCCCGCTACCGATGGCCTGACGAACGGACAAATCATTAACTTTCAAAACAACATTATTATGTATAGCGACCCTAAAGAGTGCCTGTATTGCACCAACAATGAAACCCTGCACAATCTGATGATTGAGTTTGCCACCCTGCGTGTATCACGCGCATTTCTCTTCAAGGAGCAAACCTACCGAGGACGCTGCCTGGTGGCCTACAACGGTCATGTGAACGACCTCAACGAGCTGAGCGACGAGGAGCGCAACGACTTCATGGCCGATGTGGCACAAGTGACGCGTGCCATGCAGAAAGCCTTCAATCCCGAGAAAATCAACTACGGCGCCTATAGCGACAAGCTCTCGCACCTGCATTTCCATCTGGCCCCGAAGTATGTGGACGGTCCCGACTATGGCGGCACTTTCCAGATGAATCCAGGCAAGGTGTATCTCACCGATGCCGAATATCAGGAAATGATTGAAAAGCTTAAGGCCGTGCTTTAAGTCTTCGTTTCACAAAACAATCAAAACATATTGATTATGAGGAAGATAAAAAATTTGGCAATAGTGACAATTTCAGCATTTATCCTTGGGAGCTGCTCCACTAAGCAGTCGGCCATGCGCGACTTGGAGAACTACTCGATTGAGTTGCGCGACAACGCCCAGTACTACACTGTGAGAGACTGGCAGAACGCGGTCGATGATTTCAAGAGCATCCGCCAGCGACTGGCCAAGCACGAGCGTGACTACACCCCCGAGGAGAAGCGCCACATAGGCGAGCTGGAGGGGCAATGCGCCAAGTATATGGCCCAGGGTGCCAAGCAGCGCCTCGTGAACGGAGTGCGCAACATCACCAGCGAGCTGAGCGGCATCATCGAGGGAATCAAGGGTGCTTTCTCGTTCTAAAGACCCTCCCCCCTTCCCCTCCCTATAGGGCGGGGAGTAAATAGCTGAAGCTTTTTTAAAGGCTGTTGTACTCCCCAATTATGTAGGCTATTGTGCTCCCCGCCCCTCAAGGGGAGGGGTTAGTGGTGGGGTCTGTAATGTCTTGTAATCGGCCTAAAACGCTAATTAACTGAATACTGACCCCACCCCTTGCCCCTCCCCTACAGGGGCGGGGAGTCCCGTGGCAGATTCTTTACTATCTACTCCCCGCCCTATAGGGAGGGGCCGGGGGCGGGTCTCTCCCCTCGGGGAGGTTTGGAGGGGGTTATTCCACAATCTCGCGGGCACGCGCCAGCGCAAGGTCGATGTGGTTGCAGATGTTCTCCGTGCCCAATAGCTTCTCGAAACCATTCTTTTTCAGCACAGCCTCAACCTTCGGGTTCACGCCCGAGAGCACTATCTGCACGCCCTCTCTCTGCGACATCAGGCAGAGGTTTTCAAGGTTGTGCAGGCCGGTGGAATCGATGAACGGCACCTTACGCATGCGGATGATACGCACCTTGGGATTCTTGCCGAAGCGCGTCATCATCTCCTCGGCACGGTTGCCAGCACCGAAGAAATAGGGGCCGTTGATTTCGTACACCTCTACGCGCTCGGGGATGGTGAGATGCTCCAGGTTTCCGGCTTCCATGTCGGCATCCTCGTTGAGGTCAATCTCATCGTAGATGGCACGCACCTCGCTGGTCTCGCTCATGCGTCGCATGAAGAGCAGACAGGCGCAGATGAGTCCTATCTCGATGGCAATGGTCAGGTCGAAGATGATGGTCAGCAGGAACGTCAGGATGAGCACAGTGACGTCGCTCTTGGGGTTCTTCAGCATGGTCACGAACGAACGCCATCCGCTCATGCCATAGCTCACCACCACAAGCACGCCCGCCAGACAAGCCATCGGGATGTACTGGGCCAGAGGCATCAGGAAGAGGAAGATGAGCAAGAGCACCACGGCATGCACGATGCCGGCCACCGGTGTGCGTCCGCCGTTGTTGATGTTGGTCATGGTGCGGGCAATGGCTCCGGTTGCGGGAATGCCGCCGAAAATGGGCGACACGATGTTGGCCAGCCCCTGCCCTATCAGTTCGGTGTTCGAACGATGATGGTCGCCTATCACACCGTCGGCCACGGTGGCCGAGAGCAGACTCTCTATGGCACCCAATATGGCGATGGTCATGGCCGGTCCTGCCAGTCCCTTGATGGTCTCCCAAGTAAGGCTCGGCACTTCTGCCCCCGGCAGTTGCGACGAAATGCTGAAGCGGTCGCCAATGGTCTCGATAGTGGTCACGCCGGCATAGTTCTTTAACAGCAGCGCCACAATGGTGACCACGATGATGGCGATGAGCGAGCCGGGAATCTTCTTGTTCAACTTGGGCATCAGCGCGATAATCAGGATGCTGAGGATGCCCATCAGCGTGCTCCACGGGTCGATGTTGCCAATGTTGCTGAAGTAGGCAATCCACTTCTCTATGAAGTCGGCAGGCACCACGTCCATGCTCATGCCCAGCAGGTCCTTTATCTGAGTGGTGAAAATGGTGACGGCAATACCGCTGGTGAAGCCTACCACAATGGGATAGGGAATGTATTTGATGATGGTGCCCAGCCGGAGCACGCCCAGCAGAATGAGAAACACGCCGGCCATGAGCGTGGCAATGGTCAGTCCCTGCATGCCGTA
>JAFWQT010000014.1 GCA_017508965.1 Prevotella sp.
CGGGACGCTCGTTGACATAGAGCATACCGGCATCGGCCACGGCCTGGATGCGGTTACGGCTCTGGTGGGGCATGTGCTCGGCGAGGTATTTATCCACGCGCAGCGGCACCTGCCCGGCGTCGACTTCCATGTGCAGGCGTTCGAACAGTTCCTGTTCCTCTATGTCGTTGAATGCTTCCATCATTTCCTATAAGAACGACCTTCAGCAATGGTCAGCCCTATTGCTCAGGACCGGTTACTTCCTCGAAATCGTCCACCTCGGGCTGAGCCGGCTGGGCGGGCTTAGCGGGTTCTTTTGCAGCAGGCGGCGTCTCTTTAGGAGTTGTAGCAGGCTCATCGTCGGGCACATCCTCCGTAGGTTCGGTAACCACTTCGAACATATCCTCTTCTTCCTCATAGACGGGATCGGCGAAGGCCACCGAGTCGGCAGCATCGATCATGCCGTCGCCCACCTGGATTATCAGCACATCTTCAACCGAGACGCGCGAGCCGTTGGTGACGTTCTTTCCACGAACCTTGATGCCATATACCCAGTCTTTCTCGCCGGGCACCATCTGCGGTTCGCCAACCTTAAATCCCATGGCCGTAAGTTTGGCACGGGCCTCACGGTACGACGTGTTGTCGATGATGTCAGGAATGGCCAGCGTGGGGGTGCTGGAGGCATTGATGACCAGATAGATGACTCGCCCCGACTTCACGATGCTTCCCGGTTTGACCGACTGTTCCAGAATGCAGTCGGGCGGCAGCGTCTTCACATAACCCGTATCGCCAATCTGCACGTCAAGCCCGAGTCCTTCGAGGATATGCTCGGCATCGGCATACGACTTATGTATAACGTTGGGGACTGTTACCTTCTCCCCATGATGGGTATAGAAATCAAGACCATACTTGACGGCAAAGCAAACGCCTGCCACCAAGAGCAACATTGCTAACAAATTACCCCAGAGATATAGACTGAGGAATTTTCCGAAGAATTGTGACACCTTCATATTCGGGTTCAAAGTTACGAAAAGTCGAGAGCAAAACAAAAGAATTCAATTCTTTTTTTGCCGAGACGGAGTAAATTTCGCCATCTTTGATGGCAAAGTTACGAAAAGTCGAGAGCAAAACAAAAGAATTCGTTCTTTTTTTTGCCGAGACGTAGTAAAATCGCCTTCTTTTTACAAAAATAGAATGAAATGTAAGGCATAAAAAACAAAAAGAAGCAAAGTTATTCACCTTACTTCTTTCCGTTTCCCTAGATTTCTTTCGAATCTCACCGACTTACTTGCCGTGGTTCTCGTCAGAAACAGTTAACTTCTTGCGGCCCTTAGCGCGGCGTGAAGCCAGCACGCGACGGCCATTCTTGGTTGCCATTCTCTCACGGAAGCCATGCTTGTTCACGCGACGGCGATTGTGGGGCTGAAATGTTCTTTTCATTGCTTTATCTATTTTGTTTTTATTATACCTGCGAAATCAAAATCACGGTTTTGGGCTGCAAAATTACTCATATTTTTCGAAATACCAAAGAAATATGCGAAATTTAATCGTATCTTTTATGTTTTTTTCCAAAAAAGTCGTACCTTTGCGCGGTAAAAACCGCACGAAGGTAGGCCGCATTCGGAAAAAACCAAATAATGATTTGTTTTTTTCGCTCTTTTGCACTACCTTTGCGCCCACATTTGAAACAATACATAATATAATAATAAGGTAATATGATTAATTCACAAGACATTAAGAAGGGTACTGCCATCCGCATGGACGGAGGCATTTGGGTTTGCATCGAGTTCCAGCATCGCAAGCCGGGTAAGGGTAACACCGTTATGAACACAAAGTTGAAGAACGTAACCGACGGTCGCGTGCTCGACCGCACATTCCAGGTAGGTTTCAAACTCGATGACGTTCGTCTGGAGCGTCGTCCCTATCAGTTCCTCTACAAAGACGGCGAGGACTATATCTTCATGAACCAGGAGACCTACGACCAGGCTCCCATTGCCAAGGACCTCGTGACTGGCGTTGACTTCATGAAGGAGAGCGACATCGTGGAAGTGGTGAGCGATGCCGACACAGCAACCATCCTCTTTGCCGAAATGCCCGTGAAGACCAATCTTCGCGTGACTCATTCAGAGCCCGGCATCAAGGGTGACACCGCTACCAACTCCACCAAGCCCGCCACTCTGGAGACCGGCGTAGAAATCCGCGTTCCCCTGTTCATCGAAGAGGGCGACCTCGTTCAGGTGGACACCCGCGACGGTTCTTACCTGCAGCGCGTGAAGGAATAATGAAATACAGCATCATCGTTCCCGTTTACAATCGTCCCGACGAAGTGGACGAGCTCCTGCAAAGCCTTACGGAACAAGAACTGAAAGACTTTGAGGTTGTCATCGTGGAAGATGGTTCACAGAAACCTTGCAAGGATGTTTGCGACAAGTTCGCAGACATCCTTGACTTGCATTATTACGTCAAGGAGAACGGAGGACCGGGACAGGCCCGCAACTACGGAGCCGAGCGCGCCCGTGGCGAATGGCTCATCATCCTGGATTCCGATGTCGTCCTTCCAAAAGGCTACCTGAAAGCTGTAGAAGAAGGAGTATCTGCTCCCCTCCCTCACAGGGAGGGGCAAGGGGGTGGGTCCGCCGCCTTCGGCGGCCCCGACGCCTCGCACCCGTCATTCACGCCTGTCCAGAAAGCTATCTCCTACTCCATGACTTCGTTCTTCACCACCGGCGGCATACGCGGCGGCAAGGCGAAGCTCGACAAGTTCTATCCGCGCTCGTTCAACATGGGCATCCGGCGCGATGTCTATCTCCAGCTGGGCGGATTCTCGAAGATGCGCTTCGGCGAAGACATCGACTTCTCCTATCGTATCGTTGAAGCCGGCTATCGTCCACAGCTTTTCCCCGAAGCATGGGTGTGGCACAAACGGCGCACCGACTTCCGCAAGTTCTTCCGTCAGGTCTACAACAGCGGCATTGCCCGCATCAACCTGGAAAAGCGCCATCCCGGCACACTTAAGCTGGTGCATCTGCTGCCGATGGTGTTCACCGTGGGCGTCATCGCCCTCATCCTGATGGCCGCCGTGGCACGCGCCATGATCCACTACGATGCCTCCAACTGGCACACCTGGTACTGGATTTGCCTGGCCGCGCTCTCCCCCATCCTCCTGTATGCCCTCATCATCTTCATCGACTCCAGCATCAAGAACAAGAGCCTGAAAGTAGGACTGCTCAGCATACCTGCAGCCTTCGTCCAGCTGATGGGCTACGGTTTCGGGTTCATCGAGTCGTGGTGGAAGCGCTGCGTGCTGAAAAAAGACGAGTTCACGGCCTTCGAGAAAAACTTCTACTCCTAGAAAAGGGATAACCCGCAAGAAAAACAAATCACAAGACAACTAATTACTAAAACAATTATGATGACCAAAACAACCAAACTGCTGATGGCAATCGGCTTAGTGATTGCCTCAATGACAAGCCTGCAATCTGTAGCCCAACCTCGCTACGACATGAGTAAACTGAACCGCGAAAAACTGAACCGCGGCGTGGTGGCTATCCGTGAAAACGGAAAGGTATACGTCAGTTGGCGTACGCTGTCAACCGACGTCAAGGGACAGCCCTTCGACGTTTACCGAAATGGAAGGAAACTAAACGGGAAACAGCTGAAGCAGGGCGGCACCTTCTTTACTGACGAACAGCCGCTTGCCACCGAAGCCACCTACGAAGTGCGCGGAGGCGGAATCAATGGTTCCTATACGCTCAAGGCCGATGCCCCCGAAGGCTATCTGCCCATCAGGATAGAAAAACCCGCAGGCGGCACCTCGCCCGACGGTTTCCGCTACACCTACATCGCCAACGATGCCAGCATAGGCGACGTTGACGGCGACGGACAGTACGAGATTTTCCTGAAATGGGACCCCACCAACGCCAAGGACAACATGTTTGCCGGATTCACGGGCAACACTTATATAGACTGCTACCGGCTCGACGGCACACAGCTCTGGCGTATCGACCTAGGCCATAACATCCGCAGCGGTGCCCACTTCGAGTCGTTCATGGTATACGACTTCGACGGTGACGGACGGGCAGAACTGATGGTGAAGACTGCCGACGGAACCGTCGACGGACAGGGCAAGGTGATTGGCGACGCCAATGCCGACTGGCGGCGCGGGATAGCAGCCATCAAAGCCGACCCCGAAGCTTATCTGCAGAAGATAAAAGAGGAACGCGAAGAGGCCTTGCGCCGCCGTCAGGAATGGGCGGAAAAAGAGAAGACACTGCCCGCCGGCATGACCAAGACCGAAATACACAACATGCGCCGCAGTTTCCTCAACGTCAAGACCGACAACCTTACCGGCCGCATCATGGACGGACCGGAATATATCAGCGTGTTCAACGGACTCACTGGAGCCGTGATGGACACCAAGGACTACATTCCCGAACGCGGCGAAATGGAAGCATGGGGCGACAGCCATGCCAACCGCTCAGAACGCTACCTGGCCGCCGTGGGCTATCTCGACGGCATCCACGCCAGCGGCATCTTCTGTCGCGGCTACTACACCCGCACGGTGATTGCCGCCTGGGACTGGGACGGTAAAGAACTGAAAAACCGCTGGACGTTCGACACCCGGCAACCTGAATGGGCCGCCTATGCCGGGCAGGGCAACCACAACCTGCGCGTGGCCGACGTAGATGGCGACGGGTGCGACGAAATCACCTACGGCTCGATGGCCGTCGACAACGACGGAAAAGGCCTTTACAACACGGGCATGGGCCATGGCGACGCTATCCACCTGACAGCCTTCGACCCGCAAAGCGAGATGCTGCAGGTGTGGGACTGCCATGAGAACCGCCGCGACGGAAGCGACTTCCGCGATGCACTGACGGGAAAGGTCATCTTCCAGATAAAGAGCAACGAGGACGTGGGCCGTTGCATGGCTGCCGATATCGACCCGATTAACCCCGGCGTGGAGATGTGGAGCACCGAAAGCGGCGGCATCCGCAACATCAAGGGCGAGATTATCAACTACCAAAGCAGGAAAGACTCAGGCGAGGAAGCACCTGAGAACACCTCTGCACGCATCGGACGGCTGCGCATGCCTACCAATTTCGGCATCTGGTGGGACGGCGACTTGCTGCGCGAACTGCTCGACCACGAGAAGGTGCATAAGTTCGACTGGAAACAGGGAGAGCTGAACACCATCAGGAGTTTCGACGGATGCCAGTTCAACAACGGCACGAAATCGAACCCCAACCTGTGTGCCGACATTCTTGGCGACTGGCGCGAGGAAGTGCTCACACGCGACCGTGAAAGCACCGAACTGCGGCTCTACGTCACCACCATCCCCACGGAGCACCGCATCAACTGCCTGGAAGAGGACATCCCCTACCGGCTGAGCGTTGCCCATCAGAACACGGGCTACAACCAGCCCACACAGACAGGATTCTATCTGGGACCCGACAAAACCGTCAGGCCCTTCTTGAAATAATTAGACAACACCATGAGCGAAGACAAACTGAACATCAACCAATGGGCTGAAGAAGACCGTCCGCGCGAGAAACTGATGCGGCTGGGAGCCGGTGCGCTCACCAATGCCGAGCTGATGGCTATCCTCATCGGTTCCGGCTCGCCGAAAGAAAGTGCCGTCGACTTGATGAAGCGCATCCTCAACGACTGCGACAACAACCTGAACAAACTGGGCAGGATGAGCATCCGTGAACTGCAAGTGTATAACGGCATGGGACCCGCCAAGGCCGTCAGCATACTGGCTGCCTGCGAACTGGGCAAGCGCCGGCAGATGGAGAAGGTGCAGGAAAGAAAGGACCTGGGGTCGCCGCAGGCCATCTACGACTATATGCGCCCCATTATGCAGGACCTGGACACGGAAGAGGCATGGATTATCCTGATGAACCAGAACTACAGACTTATCAAGGAAGAACGCCTTTCCCACGGCGGAATCACGGAAACACTCGTCGACGTGAGGCTTATTGTGAAGGAAGCCTTGCTCAACAACGCCACGATTGTGGCCCTCTGCCACAACCATCCGTCGGACAATGCACGGCCGAGCAAGGAAGACGACCGGCTGACGGAACGCGTGAAGAAGGC
>JAFWQT010000120.1 GCA_017508965.1 Prevotella sp.
GATTTTAGGCACAGATTTCACGGATTTACACTGATTCTATTGCTAATCAGCACCCCTTCTTATAGAGGAGGGGCTGGGGGTGGTTGATAATGAGGCTAATGAGCTCCCCGCCCCTGAAGGGGAGGGGTTAGGGGTGGGGAGTGTAATCTCCTGTTCAGCCGAATTTCCGAATTGCTTTTGACTTTCCCTTCGGCCGTCGATTTTCAATTCCCTTCGGCCAGCGACCGTTGGTTCGGCTGCTGTGAGTATAAGCATTTATAATGCGATTAAATCAGCTGCCGTTTCTCGGATTGCAAATCCTGATACTCATTGCGGTCGCATTACAAATGCGCCCGAACCTGGTTGATAATGAGGCAGAGGAAATCAACCCCACCTGGCCTCCCCTTTCCAAGGGGAGGGATTAGTTTGCCCTCAAAAAATCCATGTAATCCGTGCCTAATCAGTTCCTCAGCACCTGATACCTGAATCTGGTATGAGGTGTTGCTCCTTATTCAAACCTTAAAAAATGTTAATACGCAAAAATAATTTTCGGGGCGCGTCGGGGTGGCTTTTGGGCTTCTGATGGGCGGAAACAACGCTTCCAATGGGCGGAAAGGAATTATGCACCCAAAGGAACCGCCTGAAGTGCCCGTTACATGCCGCCAGCGGACGTTTTCCGTGCCCGGGAGATTTGGAGAATTCAAAAGTTTTTTGTAATTTTGCAGTGTAAAAAAGGGGTAAATATATAACACATGACCGAGACGCGAAAGGGGTTCATACAGTTGCATCTGAGCGTGATGCTGGCAGGCTTTACGGGGCTGTTCGGCCGCCTGATAACGCTCAACGAGGTCGACATAGTGTGGTATCGCATGCTGTTCACGAGCGCCATACTGCTGGTGTTCACGGGCATTCCGCGAGTGGGGTGGCGGAAGTTCGTGCAGCTGTGCGGCTGTGGTGCGCTGCTGGGCATCCACTGGATACTGTTCTATGGCAGCATCAAGGCCTCTAACGTGTCCATCGGCGTGATTTGCTTCTCGCTGATAGGGTTCTTCACGGCCGTGTTCGAGCCGATGATTAACCGGCGGCGCGTCTCGTGGGTCGAGCTGCTGTTCTCGCTCATCACGGTGGCCGGCGTGCTGTGCATCTTCTCGTTCGATGCCCGCTATCGCTATGGCATTGCCATCGGCGTGGTGTCGTCGGCCGTGTGTGCGCTCTATGCCATCTGTAACAAGCGGGTGAGCGTGGGTGTAAGGAGCCGCACGGTGCTGATGTATCAGATGTCGGGCGGACTGATGGTCGTCTCGGCCGTCATCCCCGTCTATCTGCTGTTCTTCCCCAGCGAGCAGCCCGTGGTGGTGGTGCCCGACGGCAGCAATCTGTGGCTGATGCTGTGCCATTCGCTGTTCTGCACCGTGGCCATGTATCTGCTTCAGATTCAGGCGCTGAAGCGGCTCTCGGCGTTCACCGTCAACCTGACCTACAACCTGGAGCCGTGCTACACCATTGCGCTGGCCTTCCTGCTTTTCGGCGAAGGCCGCGAAATCAATTTCTCGTTCTATCTGGGCATCGCGCTCATCGTGGTCAGCGTGCTGCTGCAGACGGTGCGTGCGATTGGCTCAAAAAAAATCGGGCGCTAACGTTTGTTTTTCATCTGAAATGATTAATTTTGCAGTCGCAAAAAATCATTTCAACTAATCACCCAAATAATTACTATGGATAAAACTACTTCAGACACCGAGAAGAGAGACCAACTGAAGGTGCTGCTCGTTAACGGAAGCCCCCGAACCGACGGCAACACCTTCTGCGCCTTGCAGGAAATTGCCACGCAGCTCGAGAAACACGGCATAGCAACCGAGATAGTGCAGATAGGCAAGAAGGCCATCTACTCGTGCATCAACTGCGCCATGTGCGGCCGGCTGGGCAAGTGCACCTTCGACAACGACCCATGCAACCAGATTGCCTCGAAGATGGCTGAGAGCGACGCCCTGATTGTGGGCAGCCCCGTATATTACGGACAGCCCAACGGCGGACTGCTGTCGCTCATGCAGCGCCTGTTCTACTCGAGCGGCCGCTTTGTGCAGAACAAGCCAGCCGCAGCCGTTGCCGTTTGCCGCAGGGGAGGGGCCACCGCCGCCTTCCAGAGCATGAACATGATGTTCCAGATGATGAACATGCCCGTGGTGTCGTCGCAGTACTGGAACATTGTGTACGGACAGACCAAAGGTCAGGCAAAGCTCGATGCCGAGGGCATGCAGACCATGCGCACGCTGGCCAACAACATGGCGTGGCTGCTGGAGAAGATACATGCCGGCGGAAGCGAGGCTCCCGAGCGCGAGCACGAAAGGGCGTACATGAGCTTTATCAGATAAATATAATAAGGTGTAATAAATGGCAGAGAGAAAAAACATACAACCCATCGA
The DNA here is from genome assembly GCA_017508965.1 of Prevotella sp. Taxonomy (GTDB): domain Bacteria; phylum Bacteroidota; class Bacteroidia; order Bacteroidales; family Bacteroidaceae; genus Prevotella. Next base: position 2,400 of record JAFWQT010000120.1, read on the forward strand.
CAACAACTATGGCCACCTGCAGCCACAGGCGCTCGAGATGGAGCGCGTGGTGCTGGGTGCGCTGATGATCGACAAGGATGCCTTCTCGGTGGTCAGCGAGATACTGCGCCCCGAGATATTCTATGAACCCCGCAACCAGGAAATCTACCGGGCCATTCAGACGCTCAGCATGGCCGAGAAGCCCGTCGACATACTGACCGTGGTGGAACAGCTGAAGAAAGAAGGCCAGCTGGAGAACGTGGGCGGTCCGACGTATATCGTGGAACTGAGCTCGCGCGTGGTGTCGTCGGCCCATGTGGAATACCACGCCCGCGTGCTGGCCCAGAAGTTTCTTGCCCGCCAGCTCATCTCGTTTGCCAGCGTCATCGAGACCAAGGCATTCGACGAGACCGTCGACGTGGACGAACTGATGCAGGAGGCCGAAGGCTCGCTCTTCGAAATCTCGCGCACCAACATGCGGCAGGACTACACACAGATTGACCCCGTGCTGAAGGATGCCGTTGAGATTCTGCAGCGGGCATACGCCAATTCAGGCGGACTGACGGGTATCTCGACAGGCTATACCGACCTTGACGACAAGACCTCGGGCTGGCAGAACAGCGACCTGGTGATTATTGCCGGGCGCCCCGCCATGGGTAAGACGGCCTTTGCCCTCTCGCTGGCCAAAAACATTGCCGTCGACAACCGCGTTCCAGTGGCTTTCTTCTCGCTTGAAATGAGCAACGTGCAGCTGGTGAACCGACTGATATCGAACGTGTGCGAGATTTCGGGTAAGAAGATTCTGAACGGACAGCTCGACCGCGAAGAGTGGAAACGGCTCGACTCAGGACTGAGGCTGCTCGAGGGCACGCCGCTCTATATCGACGACACGCCCGGCATGAGCATCTTTGAACTGCGCACGAAGGCCCGCCGTCTGGTGCGCGAGAAAGGCGTGAAGATCATTATGATCGACTATCTGCAGCTGATGAATGCCAGCGGGGCAAAGTTCGGCAGCCGTCAGGAAGAGGTGTCGACCATCTCGCGCTCGCTGAAGGGACTGGCCAAGGAGCTGAATATCCCCATCCTGGCACTCTCGCAGCTGAATCGTGGCGTTGAGGGCCGCGAGGGCAACGAGGGCAAGCGTCCGATGCTATCCGACCTGCGTGAGTCGGGTGCCATCGAGCAGGATGCCGACATGGTGTGTTTCGTTCACCGTCCGGAGTACTATCGCATCTTCAGCGACGAGCATGGCAACGACCTGCGCGGCATGGCCCAGATCATCATTGCCAAGCACCGTAAGGGAGCCACCGGCGACGTGCTGCTGAACTTCAGGGGCGAATACACCCGCTTCCAGAATCCGCAGGACTCGCTCATCGGTCCGTCGTCGCCCACCGATGGAGGCGAAATCATAGGCAGCAAGATGAACACCGACGATGCCTTCCCGCCGCCCCCAATGGACGGGCCGGTGCCTTATTAATGATTTTTGCGGGGTGGCGTTATGGCGTTTGATCGTCATGGCGTCATGCCGTCATAACGTCATGCCGAAACCTTAAAAACAAAAAGAAAAATGAAAAAAATCCTTCTGGCAATAGCCTGCCTGGCAGCAACGGCCGCCGGCGCACAAACCAAGAGCGTCTCCATATTGGGAGACTCGTACAGCACTTTCGACGGCTACATAACGCCCGCCACCAACGAGATGTGGTACTATCAGGGCAACCGCGGCAACAACGACGTGGAGGACGTCACGCAGACATGGTGGTGGCAGTTCATCAAGAACAACGGCTACCGGCTCTGTGTGAACAACTCGTGGAGCGGTGCCACCATCGGCTACTATGGCTACGACGGCAACGACTACAGCATGCGCTCGTTTATTACAAGAAGCGACAACCTGGGGTGTCCTGACCTGATCTTTATCTTCGGCGGCACCAACGACTCATGGGCCGGGGCTCCCATCGGCGAGTATAAGTTTGAAAACTTGCGTCGCGACGATTTCTTCTCTTATCGTCCGGCATTGGCTTATTTGCTCGACCACATGCAGAAGCGCTATCCCAACGTTGAGCTGGTGTTCCTCATCAACAGCGAATTGTCGAAGGACATCACGGAGAGCACGCAGAAGATTTGCGACCACTATGGCGTGAAGTGGATTCTGCTGCACGACATCGACAAGCAGAGCGGCCATCCCTCGCAGAAAGGCATGAAGGCCATAGCCGAACAGATAGCCGAAAAACTGAAAAATTAAAACCGATTTGGCCGCGTTTCCATCAAATCGAAAGATTTTTGATGAAAAAAGTGATAAATTATTTGCACGGACGGATAATTGTATGTACCTTTGCAGCCGATTTAAAAAGATAACAAATGACAATGAGCAATTCACAGAGCATTCTGATTAGCCTTATTATTATTCGACTGCGTCAGGCGGCCGGAAGTGAGAAGGCGTGCATGTGAGTGCATCATCAAGGTGATATGAAAACCTTTCCACTTCCAAACGGGCGTGCGAAAGGTTTTTTTTATTGGCATAACATTTAAAATAAAGGTATATAGAAAATGAGTGAAAGACTTTTTATCTTCGACACGACGCTCCGCGATGGCGAGCAAGTGCCCGGATGCCAGCTGAACACCGTCGAGAAAATTCAGGTGGCCAAGCAGCTCGAGCAGCTGGGCGTTGACGTGATCGAGGCTGGTTTCCCGATTTCGAGTCCTGGCGACTTCAATTCGGTTCTTGAGATTTCGAAGGCCGTCACATGGCCCACTATCTGTTCGCTGACGCGTGCCGTAGAGAAAGACATCGACGTGGCCGCCGAGTCGCTGAAGTATGCCAAGCGCAAGCGCATCCACACAGGCATCGGAACGAGCGACGCCCACATCAAGTACAAGTTCAACTCCAACCGCGAGGAAATCATCGAGCGTGCCGTGGCTGCCGTGAAGTATGCCAAGAAATATGTAGAGGACGTGGAATTCTACGCCGAGGATGCCGGACGAACCGACAACGAGTACCTGGCCCGCGTGATTGAGGCCGTGGTGAAGGCCGGTGCCACCGTCTGCAACATCCCTGACACCACAGGCTATTGTCTGCCTGCTGAGTATGGCGAGAAAATCAAGTACCTGATGGAGCACGTCGACGGACTCTCGTCGGGCAAGGCCATCCTCTCCACCCATTGCCACAACGACCTGGGCATGGCCACGGCCAACACCATGAGCGGCGTGCTGAACGGTGCCCGCCAGGTGGAGGTGACCGTCAACGGTATCGGCGAGCGTGCCGGCAACACCTCGCTCGAAGAGATAGCCATGATTCTGAAGTGCCATAAGCACCTCGGCATCGGCACCAACATCAACACCACGAAGATCTATCCCACCAGCCGAATGGTCAGCTCGCTGATGAACATGCCGGTGCAGCCCAACAAGGCGGTGGTAGGCCGCAATGCCTTTGCTCATTCAAGCGGAATCCACCAGGACGGCGTGCTGAAGAATGTGCAGACCTACGAGATAATGGACCCCAAGGACGTGGGACTCGACGACAACTCCATCGTGCTGACCGCCCGCAGCGGACGTGCCGCGCTGAAGTACCGCCTGGAGGTGCTGGGCGTGAAAATCGATGACGAGAAGAAGGTGGACGCCATCTACCGGAAGTTCCTCGCCCTGGCCGACCGCCGGAAGGAAGTGAACGACGAAGACATACTGACGTTGGCCGGTGCAGACAGTGCCGACAACCATGCCGTGAAGCTCGACTTCCTGCAGGTGACCACCGGAATGGGCGTCAGGAGCGTAGCCTCCATCGGTCTCGACATCAGCGGACAGAAGTTCGAGGCAGCCGCCACGGGCAACGGGCCGGTGGATGCTGCCATCAAGGGCCTGAAGAAAATCATCATGAAGCAGATGACGCTGAAGGAATTCACCATTCAGGCCATCTCGAAGGGTTCCGACGACATGGGAAAGGTGCACATGCAGGTGGAATATAACGGTAATGTATATTACGGATTCGGAGCCAACACCGACATCGTAACGGCGTCGGTGGAAGCCTATATCGACTGTATTAACAAGTTTAAGTAACTCAAAGATTATGAATACGCTTTTCGACAAGATTTGGGACAAGCACGTCGTGCAGATAGTCGATGACGGTCCCACGCAGCTTTATATCGACCGCCTTTACTGTCATGAGGTGACGTCGCCGCAGGCTTTCGACGGCGTGCGGAAACGCGGACTGCAATGCTTCCGTCCGAAGAACATTTTCTGCATGCCCGACCATAACACACCCACTCACGACCAGGACAAGCCCATCGCCGACCCCGTGTCGAAGAAGCAGGTGGACACGCTGGCGAAGAATGCGAGTGATTTCGGACTGACTCACTACGGCATGATGGACCGCAACAACGGCATCATCCATGTGGTGGGACCCGAGAAAGGTCTGTCGCTGCCCGGCATGACCATCGTCTGCGGCGACTCGCACACTTCCACTCACGGAGCCATGGGTGCCGTGGCCTTCGGCATCGGAACGTCGGAGGTGGAGATGGTGATGGCCTCGCAATGCATCCTTCAGCAGAAGCCCAAGTCGATGCGTATCAGCATCAACGGCGAGCTGCAGAAAGGAGTCACGCCAAAGGATGTGGCACTCTACCTGATGGCACAGCTGACCACCAGCGGAGCCACGGGCTACTTTGTGGAATATGCCGGCGACGTGGTGAAGAACATGACCATGGAAGGCCGTCTGACGCTTTGCAACCTCTCCATCGAGATGGGCGCACGCGGCGGTTTTGTGGCTCCCGACGAGACCACCTTTGCCTATATCAAGGGCAGGGAGTTCGCTCCGAAAGGCGAGGAATGGGACAAGGCGCTGGCCTATTGGAAGACGCTGAAGAGCGGCGATGACGCCGTGTTCGACAAGGAACTCTCGTTCGATGCTGCCGACATCGAGCCGCGCATCACCTACGGCACCAATCCCGGTATGGGCATTGGCATCACCGAGAGCGTGCCCACCCTCGACACCATCGGAGAGACCGGAAAGGCCGGCTTCATGAAGTCGCTCAGCTATATGGGTTTCGAGCCCGGCGAGAAGCTTTTGGGCCATCCCATCGACTACGTATTCCTCGGCGCCTGCACAAATGGTCGCATCGAAGACTTCCGTGCCTTTGCCTCTATCGTTGAGGGACGCAAGAAGGCTGAGCATGTGACGGCCTGGCTGGTGCCTGGCTCGTGGGCCGTAGACCGTCAGATTCGTGAAGAGGGAATCGACAAGATTCTTGAGGCTGCCGGCTTCGAGATTCGTCAGCCCGGATGCTCGGCATGCCTGGCCATGAACGACGACAAGATTCCTGCCGGTAAATATTCGGTGAGCACCAGCAATCGCAACTTCGAAGGCCGTCAGGGTCCTGGAGCGCGCACCATCCTGGCTTCGCCGCTGGTGGCTGCCGCCGCCGCTGTTACGGGAGAAATAACCGACCCAAGAGAGTTTATCAAAGAGTAAAGACATGAAACAGAAATTCAATATCATCACATCCACCTGCGTTCCCCTGCCATTGGAGAACGTGGATACCGACCAGATCATCCCCGCCCGTTTCCTGAAGGCCACCACCCGCGAGGAAAGTTTCTTTGGCGACAACCTTTTCCGCGACTGGCGCTATCATCCCGACGGAAGCCTGAACAAGGATTTTGTGCTCAACGACCCCACCTACGGCGGCTGCATCCTGGTGGCAGGCAAGAACTTCGGTTCGGGTTCCAGCCGCGAGCATGCCGCATGGGCCATCGCCGGCTATGGTTTCCGCGTGGTCATCAGTTCGTTCTTTGCCGATATTCACAAGAACAACGAACTGAACAACTTCGTGCTGCCCGTGGTGGTGAGCGAGGACTTTCTTGCCGAGCTGTTCCAGAGCATCAAGGAGAATCCCAGCATGGAAGTGGAAGTTGACTTGCCCAACCAGACCGTTACCAACAAGGCAACGGGCAGGAGCGAGCATTTCGAGATTAACGGCTACAAGAAGCATTGTCTGATAAACGGCCTCGACGACATCGACTTCCTGGTGCAGAATCAAGACAAGACCGAGGCATGGGAACAGGAAAACGGAAATTGAAGGTATGAAGGAAAAGACTATGAAGCCACGTTTTGTGGAGATAATGGACTGCACCCTGCGCGACGGCGAGCAGACTTCAGGCGTCAGTTTCCTGCCGCACGAGAAGCTAGTCATTGCCCGCATGCTGCTGCGCGACCTGAATGTGGACCGCATTGAGGTGGCCTCGGCCCGAGTCTCGGAAGGCGAGAAGGAAGCCGTGAAGATGATTTGCCGCTATGCCCAGCAGAACGGGATGGCTGAGCGCGTTGAGGTGCTCGGATTTGTTGACAACAACCTGTCCATCGACTGGATTTCCGAATGCGGCGGCAAGGTTATCAACCTGCTGGCAAAAGGGTCGGAGCGTCATTGTTTCAGGCAGCTTCACAAGACCGTCGGCGAGCATATCGAGGACATCCGTCAGACGGTGCACTATGCTGCCGCGAAGGGTATGACCGTGAACGTATACTTGGAGGACTGGAGTAACGGCATGAAGGACTCGCCGGAGTATGTCTATGCCATGCTCGATGCGCTGACCAAGATGGACATCCGTCGCTTCATGCTTCCTGACACCCTGGGCATTCTAAACCCGTTGCAGGTGGTGGAATATATGCGAAAGATGCAGAAACGCTATCCCGGCGTGCACTTCGACTTCCATGCCCACAACGACTACGACCTTGCGGTGAGCAATTCGCTGGCTGCGGTGCTCAGCGGCTGCAAGGGACTGCATGTCACGGTGAACGGACTGGGCGAGCGTTGCGGCAATGCCCCGCTCTCGAGCGTGCAGGTAATCTTGAAAGACCAGTTCCATGCCAAGACCAACATCCACGAAGACAAGTTGAATGCCATCTCGCGACTGGTGGAAGGCTATAGCGGCATTGCCATCGCACCCAACCAGCCCGTCATCGGCGAGAATGTGTTTACGCAGGTGGCCGGGGTACATGCCGACGGCGACAACAAGGGCGGGCTCTACACCAACCAGCTGGTGCCCGAACGTTTCGGCCGAAAGCGCGAGTATGCCCTGGGCAAGAACAGCGGCAAGGCCAACATTGCGAAGAACCTGAAAGAACTGGGACTGGAACTTACGCCTGAGCAGACGAAGAAGGTGACGAAGCGAATCACCGAACTCGGCGACCGCAAGGAAATCGTGACGCAAGACGACCTGCCATTTATCGTATCTGATGTGCTGAAACATGATGCACCCGAGGATAAGGTGAAGTTGATAAACTACGTGGTGTCAACGGCTTATGGATTGAAACCCGGAGCTAACGTCAGGGTGGAGATTAACGGCAAACAATATGAGGCAGGTGCCACCGGCGACGGTCAGTATGATGCCTTCGTGAAAGCCTTGCGATTCATCTACCGGAAGTATCTCGGGCGCACATTCCCCTTGCTGGCCAACTATGCCGTGACCATTCCTCCTGGCGGCCGCACAGATGCCTTGGTACAGACGGTCATCACCTGGAACGACGACGGCCGCTTGCTTCGCACCCGCGGACTTGACGCCGACCAGACCGAGGCAGCCATCAAGGCCACCTTCAAGATGCTTAACATCATCGAGGAAAGAGTCAGTTCCTAACGAAAGTTATTTATTTGAAAAAGAATTGGCAAATGGCGGACAAGTTAGAAAAAGTTTCGTAATTTTGCCGAAAAGAATATTTAAAACAAACACATTATGAAATTGAAAATTGCTGTGCTGGCTGGCGATGGTATCGGCCCTGAGATTATGGAGCAAGGCGTGGCCGTGATGTCGGCTGTTGCCGAGAAGTTCGGTCATGAAGTGAGTTACACCGAAGCCATCTGCGGTGCGCATGCCATCGACGAGGTGGGCGATCCCTTCCCCGAGGAGACCTTCAATATCTGCAAGGAGGCTGATGCCGTGCTCTTTGCATCGGTCGGCGACCCCAAGTTCGACAACGACCCAACGGCCAAGGTGCGCCCCGAACAGGGACTGCTTGCCATGCGCAAGAAGCTCGGACTGTTTGCCAACATCCGTCCCGTGCAGACCTTCAAGTGCCTGCTTCACAAGAGTCCGCTGAAGGATGAGCTTATCGACGGAGCCGACTTTGTGTGTATTCGCGAACTCACCGGCGGCATGTATTTCGGTGAAAAGTATCAGGACAACGACAAGGCCTACGACACCAACTATTACACCCGCCCAGAAGTGGAGCGCATCCTGAAGGTTGCCTACGAGTATGCCCGCAGCCGCAAGAAGCACGTCACGGTGGTAGACAAGGCTAATATCCTGGCATCCAGCCGTCTGTGGCGCCAGATTGCAAAGGAAATGGCACCCCAGTATCCTGACGTGGTGACCGACTATATGTTCGTGGACAATGCTGCCATGAAGATGCTCACCGAACCGCGTTTCTTCGACGTGATGGTTACCGAGAACACTTTCGGCGACATCCTGACCGACGAGGGCTCATGCATCAGCGGTTCGATGGGCCTGCTGCCATCGGCCTCTACCGGCGAGAGCACCCCAGTATTCGAACCCATCCACGGTTCATGGCCTCAGGCAAAGGGACTGAACATTGCCAACCCGCTGGCGCAGATACTTTCCGTTGCAATGCTCTACGAATATTTCGGACTGAACGAGGAGGGCGCACTCATCCGCGAGGCGGTAGATGCTTCGCTCGATGCCAACGTACGCACTCCAGAGATTCAAGTGGAAGGCGGCGCAAAGTACGGCACCCGCGAAGTGGGCCAATGGATTGTAGATTATGTCAAGAATGCGTAAGTATATCCTGATAGGTATGTTGCTGTTTGCTTTGGGCGTTTCGGCCCAGAGTAAACAACAGCTGCGCGAAGAGCTGAAGGAGGCTGCCGATGCCCTCTCGTTCCATCCCGACTCGCTCGACTTGCGACTGAAGAAGGCTGCGCTGAACATGCAGCTCGAGCAATGGGAATATGCCAAAGACGAGTACGACTACGTAATAAAGCGCGACCCCTATAATGTGGCCGGACTATACTATCGAGCCTACGCCAACGAAAAGCTTGGACGCCTGGCATTTGCCAGAGCCGACTACGAAGCCGTGCTGCGCGTGGTTCCCACTCATTTCGAGGCGCGGCTTGGACTGGCACTTGTCAATCAGAAAGCACGTCGTTTCACCGAGGCCATGGACCAGATAAACCAGCTGGTGGAATCGAATCCCGAGAGTGTGCTGCCTATCGTTGCGCGGGCGAATATGGAGCGCGAAAGGAAAATGTATTCGCTGGCAGAATACGACTTCACGAGAGCCATGGAAATGGAGCCCGACAACACCGACCATCTATTGAACCGTGCCGACGTGAGGCTGCTGATGGGCAATTACGAAGAGGCACGCCAAGACCTTGACCTGCTGGTAAAAAAAGGCATCGTAAAAGCATCGCTCAAGGATTTCTACGACCGCCTGAAAAAGAAGAAATAATCCTACTTCCCCTCCTTGAAAGGAGGGGTCAGTGGTGGTTGATAATCCTGCGAATTTGTCTCTTTAGGTTCGGAAATCAACCACCCCCAGCCCCTCCTTTCTAAGGAGGGGTGCTGATTAGCAATAGAATCAGTGTAAATCCGTGAAATCCGTGCCAGAAAACATACTGATTTGCGAGCGCAAACTTATCCCTCCCCTTAGAAAGGGGAGGCTAGGTGGGGTTGATTTCCCATGGCCTTATTATCAACCACCCCCAGCCCCTCCTTTCTAAGGAGGGGTGCTGATTAGCAATAGAATCAGTGTAAATCCGTGCCAGAAAATATA
>JAFWQT010000121.1 GCA_017508965.1 Prevotella sp.
GACGCACTGACAGAGTCCATCATCGGCGCATTCGCCATGACATAGTCCATGTAGTCGCCCCAGTTGTAGAGCTTTGTGGAGCGCGTCATGCTGCCAGAGAGCGTCGGCATGGTCATGTAGTTGTCGGTACGGCTCATGTCGTTCTGCGGGTTTCCAGCGTATGCCACGGCCAGATGCCAGTCATCTTGTATTCTGGACTTTTCTCGCTGTAAGTTCACTATGTCATAACAAGGTAGTTCAATCTCATGCTTTATATGAGTGGTATCAGATTTTTCTTTGCTCTTGATGGTGTCAGGGATGGTTTGCTCCTGAACTATCATATTTGATAACGTATCAGGTGCTATTGAGTCCACTGTCTTAGCAATTATCGGCTCAATGAAAGTCGGATGATGCACAGGCAGATGAACAATCACAGGTTCTTGCGATTGTTCTGTCGGTTCTACTTCCTGGGTTTGTTTCTGTTCTGCTACGACAGGCTTTTCTTTCTTCGTGACAGGCTCATCTTTTCTGAATAGATACATAGTAATAGGGATGAGCAGTAGGAGTAACAACGCCCAATATCGCTGCATCATTCCTCTCAGCATCCGTTTGGCCCGTGCAAGTTGCGACGATGAAGAATGGGGCTCGATGCCCAGCATGTTGGCTATCTCCTTGTGCGACAATCCATCAAACACGGACAGGCGAAATACCTGCCCGTAACCCTCTGGTAAACGTTCTATCAGCCGCAATACATCCTCTAATGGAACTCCTCTCACCTCGGCTTTATTTTCTGGCATGGGTAGTTGCTCAGCCTCTTTCAATGGCACGAAAGGTCGTGTCATCAGGTGGTCTTTGTATTTCGAGGCCACATTCCTCGTTATCGACATCATCCATGCTTCGGCCTTTCTGTCGTCGCGCAATTTGTCGAATGAGGTGAAGATAATCACGAAGGCATCATGCAAGACGTCGTTGATGTCATGATCATCGCTGATATACCGACGGCATACGCCTTTCATCTTTTTAGCGTATGCCTTATACAGTTCTCCGAGAGCTTCAGCATCTCCTTGTCTGCATCGTTCTATCAGCCGTGTTATCTCCATCGTAAACATAACGTCTCTATCCTTTATGTATGTCTATCACGGAAAAGACTGCACGAAAAAAATGACTTTTTGCAAGTTTTTATATTCTTTTGCATAAAAACGTCCATATTTCGTATTCCTTTCCTGTTATATTGTAGGTAGGAAGCGAAATTGTTACATTTCATAATCAATCAGTTTTGTTTGGCAAAGGTACGGAAAACGGCACGAAAAAGCCCTCGGCAGAGCCTGGAAATCGGGTGCCGAGGGTGAAAGTCTTAAACTACTTAAAGAAAGTGGCGCTATTTTTTCGCTTCGAACGTGATATCCTTGCGGATGGTGCTCAGGTAATTGGGCGTGACGCAGAGAAAAGAGGCGAGGTCCTGCAAGGCAAGGTGATGCACGATGCCGGGACAACGACGTAGCAGCAATTCGTAGCGCTCGCGGGCCGTGGCGCGGTGGAGGTCATAGTAGCGGGCCCGATGCTGATCGAGGAGTACTTCGCCGATGACACTGCGCAGTTCCATCGTCTGCATGTTCTGACGGAACATCTGCAGCATCTGTTCGCCCGTGACACGGAGCACACGGCTGGGCATCATCGCCTCGATAGTGGCCTGGGCAGGACGCCCGAAGAGGCAGTTGGGATAGTCGGTCACAAACTCGCCCGCGAACGAAAACCACGTGATATGTTCCCTGTCGTCGCTGATGCCGTGAGTCACATACTTGAAGCAACCATCCGTCACGTAGCCAAACCAACGCGACGGGTCGCCCTCGCGCTCCATCTGATCACCCTTGCGGTAAGACACCGCCTCACCCTCACGCTCGCAAAACTCACGCAGCACCTGAAGGTCAATACTGTTATTGCTGAATTTCTGTTCCATAAGTCACGGATTGGGGTATTTCACATCGATGCCACGCGGCAGGAAATAGCCCTTGATGCAGTTGGGATTGCAGACGCAAATCTGAATGTGGTTCTTCTCGGCAAAGCCTGCGTTGGGATAGAGAGGCCGACCTTCCCAGAACACACCACGCACGGAGTCGTAGGCACGATTGTTTGCCTCGCGATTTACTCTGTGCATCATCTCTATCACATAGCAATCGAGTTTCCTGAGCAGCAAATCCTCAGAACCACCGATCGGTTTGTTCTCAGGAAGTTTCTCGCCAGAGATACGACAATATTCAACAGCCAGTTCATAAGATTTCTTCAGTTCGCGTAAATATGCCGTATCCGTGAGGTCAAAGCAGTAGCCCAAATCAATCACTGCACCAATCACGGCAGGGGTCTTGATGCTTGAGCCTGGTCGTTTGGATAATATCTCGGCCCACTCCAAAGCCCTTTCCTCGTTGTTTTCCCAGAAGTAGATGCCACTGCCAAGCCAGTCATAATCATTAGTGCTGGCAAGAAGATTCTCCTTGCCAGCAATTACTTTATCTACCACCGATTGGTCGCAGCCATGAAAACCTATCGTCAGATTGGGACGATTGGCATACAGTCCCCTTTTCATCTGAACATCGGAATTAGATGACCCTCTGCATCGGCAAGTCCTGCCTCATGCATCCACCTGATGGCGTTCTCCTTAGATGACAGAATGCTCTTGATTACTGCATCTATCCGCTCTTCTCTGTTGTGCTCGTACTCTGGCATAATCACCTCACTTTCTTATTAGTACTTGTCTTTTCGAGTGCAAAGGTACGAAAAGTTTTTAATAATTGTTCTTTTTTGCATCATCTTTTTATAATATTTATGCAAAAAAGCCCGGAAATCGGGTGCCGAGGGTGAAAGTCTTAAACTACTTAAAGAAAGTGGCGCTATTTTTCCGCCTCGGCCTCTTTGATCTTTGCTAACAGTTCCTCGCGCTTCGTCTCGTTGGTGCCGTGGACGGCATGACGGACGATGCCCTTCTTGTCGACGACGATTGTGAGGGGAAACCCTCATAGCCAATCCATGCCATCATGTCCTTCGCCTCGACGAGGTGCGTCCATGTGAAGTGGTGCTTGTCGGTGATGCGTTTGGCGGTCTCAGCATCGTGGTAGGTGGCTGAGAAGAACATTACGCCAGGCAATTGCTCCTTCCACTCGGAAAGGATGGGCATCTCTGCACGGCAGGGGCCGCAGCCGGAGTACCATAGGTTAATCACCATGACGTGCCCTTTTACGCTGTCGTTCGTCCATGTTCGTCCGTCCATATCCCTTTCCGAGAACTGCGGAAACGGCTCGCCCTCTTTTGGCGAATACCATGTGCCGTCGGCCTTGACGCCCGCCTGTGTCAGCGAGGTCATCGTGGCCATCATATTGAGTCCGCTTAGGAACTGGTCGGCGTTGTGAACCTGCTCGCGGGGAATAGCCTTGCGAATGACTGACTTGGGTAGCGTGGCGTTGACGTTGATGACGGTGACGCTGTTACCCTCCTTGTCCTTCAGTCGCGACATGGTTTTCTCACCGTCGGGCAACTGTGGCATTTCGCGGAAGAAATAGCCATTGGAAAGGAATTTGGGGATCACTGTGTCGATGCGCTCTTCCTGCGCCAAGGCGGCAAGTGGAAGTAGTGCGAGTAGAACTGCAAATGCTTTAATCTGTTTCATTTTTCTATTATTGTTTCTGTCTTTATTGGTCGTATAACCGTAAATTGGCTACAAAGGTACGGAAAACGGCACAAAAAAGCCCTCGGCAGAGCCCGGAAATCGGGTGCCGAGGGTGAAAGTCTTAAACTACTTAAAGAAAGTGGCGCTATTTTTTCGCTTCGAACGTGATATCCTTGCGGATGGTGCTCAGGTAATTGGGCGTGACGCAGAGAAACGAGGCGAGATCCTGCAAGGCAAGGTGATCTGAGCGATGTCAACGCGGCGGTCAAGGCCGTGGACCCCACGCGGCTCACCTGCCAGGCAGACGGGGTCAGGGCGGAAAGGTCGATATCGAGCTATGCGGGATACGTACGCGGCACCGATGTGTTCATGCCGGAGATCTATCCGGTACGCGGCAAGGACGGCGACAAGTCGGATGCCACATGCGTAGCGGCGACGATACGCGACATGATGCGCATCGCCTCGGACGTGCGGCTGTTCGCCGGCGGGCAGACGAAGGGCTGCTGGCCGATCATCCAGTATTTCAAGGGCTGGGGCAGCTGGGAACATTTCCCCACGCGCGACCAGCTGAACGCGATGACATGGGCGGCCATCATCCACGGCGCCCATGGCATGACATGGTACACGTATGGCGGGTTCGAGGACAAGAAGAAGAATCGCAAGAACGAGGGCGTAACCTCCACGCCGGAGCGGTGGCAGACGATTTGCGAACTTGCGGGCAGATTGCGCGACCTGTCGCCCGTCCTGGTTGAACGCAAGCCGCAGGACCAGCCCACGATCGAGATCCTCAGCGGCC
>JAFWQT010000122.1 GCA_017508965.1 Prevotella sp.
ATGCCGAAACCTTCTGTTTTATAGGGATGAATGGAGGCATGCAACTCTTTCATTTGCGATTTAAGATATTTGACAAGCAACATCTTCAGTTATTTGAATGGTCAGACTATGATAGTTCTTATAAAAAGAATGATGTTTTCCGTTTTATTCCGTCTGACAGTTTGCCTCTTCCTTATACTCACATGAAACAAAAGAAGTGGATGTGGACAGACAAAAACAAATGGAAGGCATATATGAATAATAATGTTCGGGTCAAATATTGGCAATAGAATATCGTATCATGGAGAAGATTTTAAGAGTTCACCATGTCAACGACTATGCCCGGTACATCGGTGCTCCGGAGTTGCATCCGCTTGTCTCAGTCATCCACTACGACGAGCTGGAGCACTGCCGCCACTCGCTCAACAACTATGATGTTTATGGCATGTTTATCGGCGATGAGGAACTGGAGGATCTGTCGTACGGACAGCTGCAATATGTACTGCATCGCCATGCGCTGATGTGTGTGGCTCCTGGTCAGATAGGCGGCAAGACCGACATGGGTGAAGAAATACATACCAAGGGATGGGCGCTGCTATTCGATACCGAACTGCTGCGTAACACCGAACTTGGGCGCCGCATGACCGACTATCATTTTTTCTCGTATACCACCAGCGAGGCCCTGCTGCTGACGCCTGAACAGCGGGAAAGCATCGTTACGCTGCTCGATGAGATTCGCAAGGAACTGCTTCGCGATGAGGACATCCACACCCTCCGTATCGTTACCTCACAGATAGAACAGGTGCTGGAACTCGTGGCTCGCTATTATGCCCTCCAGCTCTCCACCTCGGCCACATCGACAAATTCCGACCTGTTGCCACGCTTCGAGCAGTTGCTACGGAAATACTATGACGACGGCATGCAGCGACAGCTAGGGCTGCCTACCGTGAAATAATGCGCCCAGCAGCTGTTCCTTTCACCCAACTATTTCGGCGACCTGATTCGTGAACTGACGGGCGACTCAGCCACCTCTCATATCCGCCGCTTTATTATGCAACGCGCCCAGCAGCTCCTGATGGGCGGAGCCACTATCTCAGAGACTGCCGAAAGCCTCGGATTCGACTATCCCCAGCACTTCACACGCCAGTTCAAGAAGCACTTTGGCGTTACTCCCTCTGACTTCATCAAGAAATAACTCGTGTTCTACAAGCGACATATAATATTTGCCACGGGATTTAAAGTCTAAATGGAATCCAATTAAAGTCTGAATGGAATCCAATTAAAGTCTGAATGAAACCCAATTAAAGTCTGGAAGGAATGCAAGTAAAGTCTGGAAGGAATGCATCCAACGGACAGAAGCACTGCTTCCATTGGGCGGAAACAATGCTTCCATTGGATGGAACAAATATTAAAGCGGTTTTAATAGATGCAAATGACTTGCAACACGATGCCAGGGTCGAGGAAATAGATTCTGACCGTCTGTTTTCCCGCTGATGAAGACGGTATGTCTATGGTGCGAGAAGCATAGCCCCTCAGCACGTTCAGGCGCCACTCTGAGGTGAAGTCGCCCTCGTGAATGGAAAACACGGTGGGTGCCGCATCGCCCAACCTCACGGCATAACGGGCATCGCGCCCCTCATAGACGTGGAGTGTGGGAAGGGTGCGAATTTCTATTTTCGAGTCGTTCTCCTGCAATTCCACGGTGTATTCCACGTATGGGGCATCTTCAACGGAATTGCAGGAGGGAGTATCGAAGGGCAGCACGGTCACGCCGTCTGCATATCCCAGCCCTACAACTGTTTCAATCTGGCCGTTCTGGGCATTGTGTGATTTTTGATAACCGCCAGCCGTCAGCCGCAGTCTTGGCTCAGTGGGGTAGGGAGGCCACAGTCCGATGAATATCTTGTCGATGCTCGTACCTGGCTTCAAATCGGTAACGGCAATCTTGTTTTGTCCTTTCTTCAGGTGGATGGTTCCCACCCGGCTCCACATCGGCCCTATCCAGGGCGAATGCCATACGTTGTTGATGGGCGTGGCTGAGGCATCGAACGAGTCATTGGATGTGTTGACATGGCAGAACACATTGTCCTCAGGTGCTTTCGAGAAGTTGCGCACGGGTGTCAGGGCTTCCATCCAGATGGGTTTCTCCTCATCCTTTTCGCAGGATATGATGGCACCCTGTGCAGAAAGGGCCTCGCTGACGGGGATGAAGCGTGGAGCGGGTGCTTTCTTCACATCCTCAAAGATTTTGGGCGTGCAGATGGGCGGGTCTATTTTTTCTGAGCGGAACCAGTGGTAAGGCTGCCAGTTGAAGAAGTTGTCCCACTTTCCGTTTCGGATTTCCTTATTATAGTGGTTTGTCCATTGGTTCAGTTCCTTGAACATTTGTTCCACCCTGTGGGCATCGGCCATGGCACCGAGACTGTCGCCACGTGTGGCATTAACCATGCTGCGCTTGGCCAGCAGCTGGTATTCGTTGAGCATGGCTGCCCCGCTGATGGGGTAGGCGAAGAGTTCGAAATAGGCATCTTTCAGCCGCTGGGGAACGCGGTCTGCCAGTGATGCTGCCTTTCGGGCCAATGCCTGCGCCTCACGAACCCGCTCAGCCACTTGCTGTTCGGTATAGTTCACGAACCACACATGCGCATCCTTACCGGCAGCCTGCATCTTATAGTAGCGTGCCTGCAGGTCGGCTATCTCTTGTGCCAGCTCTGAGCCGAAAGTCTTGGCCGTCCAGTATTTGATGTAGTTGTGCGCCTCGGTGGGTTTCCAGCGGTTGATATCCCAGGCCAGATCCATGGCAAACGATATCTCCTTCTCTGCAGGTTTAATATCCCCCACATTGAATACCCAAATTTTCTTTGCCCCGAAGGTGTATGCCTTGGTAAGTTCGGTGGCGATAAACGAAGGCGAGAGCGGACTGAGCCAAATCCAGCTGGCAGGGTCGCCATGGTAGGAGAGATGGTAGTAGATGCCTGCGCCGCCCTTACGCTGCTGTTCCTGCGGGTTGCTCAGGTTGCGGCAATAGCCGTGTTTGTCGTCCGACCACAGCAAGGTGACGTCATCAGGAACCTGCAGGCCGTTGTGGTAGGCATCGAGCACTTCCTCGTAGGTGCAGAGCACTTGGGGAATTTCCTCTATCGGTTTGTTGATGTTACGGCGGAGCATGTCGCGCTGGTCGTTGATGGCTTGCTGCATCAGTCGTACGCGTTCTTGCGTGGTATTGGCTCCTTCCATGGGATAGTCGTGCACACCGCGCAGTCCCAGCGTATAGGTGTTTTCATAGCGGCCGTTGGTCTTGATGCGCTCCTCCCAATAGTTCTGCATGGTCTGGCGGTTGGTGATGTAGTTGAAGTCGCCGTAGGTACCCACGGCCTTCCACTCGCCCTCGTTGTTGCGGAGCATCTGTTCGCAATGCGACGTGCCCATCACGATGGCATAGACGTCGGCCAGACTGGCGTTCTCAGGGTCGAAGTTAAAGGGCTTTGTGCCGGGATGCATGGCAGGCCACAGGTAGTTTCCCTTCAATCGTAGCAGCAGTTCGAATACTTTCCGGTAGGTTTTAGGTCCCACTTCATGGTGTTCCTTGTCGAAGTTCTCTTCGGCCCATCGGGCCCAGCCTCCGAACCGTTCATCGTTGATAAAGATGCCACGGTATTTGACCGACGGCTCCCCTTGTATGAATGTTCCCCGACTAATCATCAGTTGCTCCTGATGCTGAGGCACGACATCAGCCCACCAATACCACGGCGACACGCCAATGGCTTCGGAGAGTGACAGCAGACCGAACGCCGTTGCGCGGCGGTCGCTGCCCACGATAACCAATGCTTCACCGATGTGTTTTGCAGGCTTCTCAATGGTGGTCACCAGAAACGACTCCCACTTGCCGCGAATCTCGTCGACATGGATTTTCCCTTTGGCTACCAGTTCGTCAATCAAATTGCTTTTTCCGATGGTTCCTGCTATGACGGCACAGTTGGCCTTTACATCTTTCAGCCGTGCAGGATGTGCAATGGCGGGTTTCATTGCCGTCACGCGTTCCACATCGTCGGCCAACAGTCCTGCGGCAATTCCTACAACAGGATAGTCCAGATTATCCGTGCAGATGGTGGCGGCCACACCTTTATTATATAATGCGAACTGGCGGCCGGCCATGCCCTGTTCGTTCACTTTTGGGAAACCCTTTTCTGCGGCCATGGTTATCAGCGGAAGGCTGCACAAGATGATGATGGTCAGTATATAGCGTTTCATCTGATTTGCTCAATGGTTACTGTAGGTTTGAAATTCTTGTTGTCGGGATGTTCTTCGGTGAGCCAGCTGATGCTGACGGTCTTCTCTTCTCCACCGAGCAGCGAGAAATAGTTGTCTTCGTAGAAGGCAGGCAGCACCTGCTCCTTGGTCTTGCCGTTGATGAGGTTCAGACGAATCATCAGGGCTGGCATTTTCGACGGGTTCTTGACCGTCACTTTCAGACTGCCGTCCGCCTGCCGTTCCACCTTTGTCTGCAACTTGGGCTTTGCCATGTTTTGCAAGGCCTTCCAGTCGCCTTCCTTACGGCCTTCCCAGTAGAAGTTGTCAGCCAGGAGTGTCGTGCCGACCTTTAGCGTCAGTTTCACGAAGTACACCTCGGATAGTTTCTCTTTATTAAGCGGAAGCGGACATACTTCCACGGTCTGGTCTTCCGGGATGTCTAGCTGTCGCGTTGTCTCCATTACCGTGCTGCCGTCCATGTTCACTACCTGTACCGATGCCGTCAGTCCCTGGCGGTTGCCTGCACTCTCGTTCACTACTTCGATGACGTTCTTCAGCGGATTCCATGAGATATGCAGCGGCTGACAAGCCTTCTTCGAACCGAAGTAGGCGCCGTTCACGTCGAAATAGTAATCGTAGGTCTGGAACACCAGACAAGGCCAGGCAGGGTGGCTCATCCACAAGAGTATGCCGTTGCGGTAGTTGCTGCGCGATTCGAAGATGGCACGATAGCCCTCGTAGTTCACCCACTGGGCCCGGTCGGCATATTCCTTCAGGCTTTGCGGCTCTCCCAGACCGTTCTTAATACGCTCGTTGTAGGTGCTGCATTTTTGGGCGCCGTTCAGCGTGAAGTTGTGCATGGCCCATACATCGTTCTGCGGCCATCGGTGCTCTGGACGCAACATCCGGCACATGCTCTCGTAAGAAGGTACCGTAGGCATTCCGCGCTCTGAGTGGAATTTCTTCTGACCTTTCTCTATGCCGTAGAATTCCTTGGGACTCAAAGCCCTGTAGGGACCGCCGCCACTGACGTTGTAGTCGGCAGAGTGCGAGATATAGAGACTGTTCGGACAGAGGTCGCTCACCAGCATGTTGAGTGCCAGTCCCAACCTGTCAGGCGGATTACCCTCATTGCGGCCGCAGTAGAGCGCCACCGAGGCATAGGGGCGCACCTTGTGCACCATGTCGTTGGCATTCTCGAGGAACATCTTCTCGTCTTTCGGATTGGGGCCGTCGTAGGGATTTGCCAGCCAGAAGTCTTGCCATATCATGATGCCATGACGGTCGCAGGCCTCGTAGAATTCCTCGTCGCCGACTTGTCCTACCCAGTTGCGCACCATGTTCAGGTGCATGTCGCGGTGATAGCGCAGGGCAATATCGTAGTCGCGGGCAGTATAGTCGAGGTTTATCTCACTGAACCCCCAGTTGCCTCCGTGGGCGATGAAGCGCCGACCGTTGATAAACAACTGAATGGCACTGTTCTCCAGCGTGTAGTCTATCTGCCGGATGCCGCATTTCATGTGCTTTTCAGCTAATGATTTGCCATTGACCTTCGCCTCGATGCTAACATCGTAAAGGTAAGGTTCTCCATAGCCCACAGGCCACCACAGGCGGGGCTGTTCCACCGTGAACTTTTCCAGCGCCACATCCTGTTGCCCGGGCTCCACCTTGATGTTGCGTGTGATGCGGTTATCGCCAAAGCGTATGACGAGTTCGGCATCCATTGGCTCCTTGTTATAATTGTGTAAGGTAATGACGGGACTCACCTCTGCCGACTTGACGGCTTCCGGGTGTCGGGGTTCAACACCAGGCAGACGGGTATCGAAGAAAGCATCGCCGATGACTACACCCCCACGGGCCACCGTCAGCGTGACATCGTTCCAGATTCCGATATTCCGTCCGGGAACCGTCGGGAGCCAGTCCCATCCAATACTGGCGTGGAAGGTGGGATTATCTTCACCCAGCACACCACCGTTGGGCACGTTCCGCTCCAACGTCGGAATCTTCACGTCGCCATAATGTTCGTTGTGATAAATCCTTACGGCCAGCGCATTCCTTCTAGTTGTTTTCACCAGCTGGGTGATGTCGAAGTGACTGCGGATGAAGGCTCCCTGAATCTGTCCGACGGAATGTCCGTTCAGCCAGACGTCAGCCTTCCAGTTGATGCCGTCGAAATTCAGTATCAGCCGTTCGCCCTGCTTCAACGCGGGTGCTTCGAATTCCGTGCGATACCAGAAGTCGGCATCGAAGAAACGGTCGTCGATACGCGTCAGATTATCATCATGGCAGATGTCTTCCAGCAGTCCGGCTTCCTGCCAAGCCCTTGCCACCGTTCCCGGAACGGGAGCCTTCAGCCAGCCGTCTGCCTGATAGCCAGCCTGCGCGATGGTCTCGCTGCTTTCTTTTACTTCGTTTGTCCGCTGCACCGTCCAGCTCCACCCTTGGCCACTGGCGGCCATGCAGCATAGCGTCAATAAGGATAACAGAATCTGTCTCATTTCTTTTTTAAAGGTTTTCGTTTTGGTAATTGCTGGTGCAAAAATAATAAAAAAACGCGTTCTAAATGGAAATATGCAGGAAAAAATACACAAGATTGCAATAATCTCTTTATCTTTGTGCCTGAGAATGAGAAATAAATTAAAAGTTTAGGATGGACCAGAAGATTACCGAACAAGAATCCCGATTCGGGCATCTGGAGCAGATGTCGGTAGCGGAGCTGCTGGCGCATATCAACGAGGAAGACGCTCTGGTGGCTGCGGCCGTTCATCGTGCCCTGCCGCAAATCGAGGCTTTGGTGGAAGCCATCGAGCCGAGGATGAAACGCGGCGGGCGGCTCTTCTATGTGGGTGCCGGCACCAGCGGACGTCTGGGTGTGCTCGATGCCAGTGAGCTGCCTCCGACCTTCGGTGTACCCGACTCGTGGGTGGTGGGCATCATAGCTGGGGGAGACAGGGCTTTGCGCCATGCCGTCGAGAAGGCAGAAGACGATGCCAGTCAGGGATGGCTTGACGTGATGGCCTTTCATCCCGAGGCTGATGATACCGTGCTGGGCATTGCAGCCTCAGGCACTACGCCCTATGTGGTAGGTGCCGTTAGCCAGGCCCGTAGGAACGGACTGCTGACAGGTTGCGTCACCAGCAATCCCGACACTCCTTTGGCCGCGGTTTCCGACTATCCGATAGAGACCATCGTGGGACCGGAGTTCGTGACGGGGTCAAGCCGCATGAAGAGCGGTACGGCGCAGAAGATGGTGCTGAACATGATTTCCACCTCGCTGATGATACGGATGGGACGCGTTCGCGACAACCGCATGGTGAATATGCAACTGACGAACACCAAGCTGGTGGAACGTGGCATCAGGATGCTTCAGGACTATCTCGGGCTCGACTATGACGAGGCCAGGCAACTGCTGCTGAAAGCCGGCAGTGTGAACAAGGCGTTGGAGTTAGGAATTAAATCACAAAGAATATGAAACATATCGCATTATTACTAGTGGTGCTGTTATGCGCATGCAGCACCAGCAAGACGAAAGGCACGATAACTGCCGAAATGGCCTACGAGGGAGTGAACAACTATTGTCACGAAACCTACTATGGGAACGTGGCCGATACCGATTCGGTCACGATGTACCTGACGATGGGCGAAGAGACGGAGACGGAGTACCAGGTAGTGTTCCGCAGCTATACAGGCGCTCTGGTGAATTTCTATGTCGATAAGAAAAGCGGCACCACGCGCATGGAGGAGTATGTGCCGGCTCTTGACATTAAGAACGACGCCGGCACTATCGACCTCCACGACTACCTGGGGAAGGAAAACGGCGACTGACCGGTAAAGACTATTGCTCGAGCGTTTCCACCACTTCTTCCAGCAAACTGACGATGGGAAGATGCTGCGGGCAGGCTTCCTCGCATTGGCCGCATTGTACGCACGCCGAGGCTTTCTCACCGCCCGGGCGCCAGTTATATTCGTTGCGAGCCTCGGTCAGGTTGCCATACATCTTGTAAACGTTCATCACGGCGAAAATCTCGGGGATGTGGATGTCCATCGGACAGCCTGGCGTGCAATAATGGCAGGCCGTGCAGGCTATGTCGGCATATTGCTGCAGCGCCTGGGTGGCCTTTTCCAGCACCTGGTGCTCTTCGTCGGATAGCGGTTGGAACTGGCTCATCACCGACACGTTGTCCTTCATCTGCTCAATGTCCGACATGCCGCTGAGCACCATCATCACATTGGGCAGCGAAGCCACGAAACGGATGGCCCACGAGGCACACGAGGCATCGGGACTGGCACCCTGCAGAATGTCCTTTGCCGCTTGTGGCGGGTCGGCCAGCTTGCCTCCCTTCACGGGTTCCATCACAATGACGGGCTTGCCGTGCTCTGTGGCAATCTCGTAGCAGCGGCGCGAACAGATGAGCGCGTCTTCCCAGTCGGAATAGTTTATCTGCAGCTGCACGAACTCAACGTCGGGATGGTCGGTCAGCAGCTGCTCCAGGTGTTCCGGTGTGGAGTGGAACGAGAAGCCGTAGTGGCGTATCAGTCCCTGCTCCTTCAGTTGCTTCATATAGTCCCAGATGCCGAAGCGGTCGAATTTGTCCTTGTTTCCTTCGTCGATGCCGTGAAGAAGATAGAAGTCGATATAACCTGCCCCCGTGCGCTCAAGACTTATGTGAATCTGGTTCTTCGCTTCCTCCTCGCTTTTAGCGGCGAATTCTGAGGCATTCAGCTTGTCGGCCAGATAATAGCTCTCGCGCGGATAACGGTCGCAGAGTGCTGCTTTGGTGGCAGCCTCCGAACCCTCATAGATGAATGCGGTGTCGAAGTATTTGCCTCCGGCTTCGATGAATTCGTCAACCATCTGTTTGGTCTGTTCCAGGTCAATTTCTTTTGTTCCTTCAGTCCTGGGCAGTCGCATCATGCCGAATCCCAGTCTCATGCAGTTGTCAGTCAGTAAGTTTTCCATAATTTATAGCATTTCGTTTTTTTTCTGATTAATGTGAAGTCTTGAATGAATGTCTTTTTATTCTGTCGCTGCAAAAATAAGTAATTTTTCCGACCCTTGCAATCTTATTTCACAATTCTTATTAAAACTTTTGGCAAAGGTAGTCGTTAGTCGGTTTTTTTGCGTAATTTTGCCCTACTATTCATTACTTATTGTAAATATGAGAAAAGCCGTTCTACTCAGTATGCTGTTCCTGCCTTTGGCTGTGATGGCACAAAAGCAGTATTATCTGCCAACCGCAGAACCGTCGGCCGACGATAACGACAAACCAATGATTGAGGTATATCTGCCAAAGCCCGAGGCGGCTAATGGCTGTGCGGTCGTTCTTTGTCCTGGCGGAGCCATGCGATGGCTGTCGTGGGAGAGTGATGTGGTGAAGATGGCCTCGTTCCTGAACGGGCAGGGCATTGCCGCCATTGGCCTGCGCTATCATCTTAACAAGGCGCCTATGCCGCAGGGCATGCAGATGCCTCCGATGGTGGATGTGACGCACCCCGACGCATTCCCGCAGGCTGATGCCAATCCCATGCACAATGCCGCTGGCGACTCCATCATCCAGCTTGCTGCCATGGATGCCATGGTTGCTCTTCGCATGGTCAGAGATCATGCCGACGAGTGGCATATCGATAAAAACAAAGTAGGATTCCTTGGCTTCTCGGCAGGCGGCGGAGTGGCCATTGCTGCCACGATGGGGGCCATGGTTGCCGGTGACCGTGAAGTGTTTCCCGACTTCATCTGCACCAACTTCGGCCCGTCCTTGATGCCTGTCGAAGGTCATAAGGATTTGCCTCCGTTGCTCATCATGACGCGTGCCGACCATCCCAACGTGGCAGCCGGTCTTGTAGCCCTTTTTATGGAGTGGAAGAAGGCCGGTGCCAATGCTGAAATGCATATCTATGGCGACGGCAAAGGGCCTTACGAACTGATGCCACAGACGGGTGAAACGACTACCGAAACCTGGAGCAGTCAGATGATTCAGTGGCTGAAGTCGAAGGGTTTCTTAAGTAAGTAAACTCTTGATACTGAATTGTATATTGTGAAATACAAGAATATTTTATTTAACAAGTTATATAGACTCAGCTAACGAACTCCCCTCCCATCGTAGGGGAGGGGCAATGGGGTGGGGTCAGTATTCAGAATTCTCGGCAGATGTATTGAGATTAAAGGAGATTACAGACCCCACCCCTAACCCCTCCCCTTGAGGGGCGGGGAGTATATAAGCTATAAAAGAAATTACTAAAGTTAACACCATTGAATATGAGAAAGATTGCGTTCCTTATGTTTGTGCTCTGCTGTTGCCTGAAGGGTGGGGCACAAGAGTTTATCGTTCCGCCGACGAACATTAACGCCCATGGATATCCCCATGTGTTGCCCGACAATAGCGTGGAGTTCAGAATCCGCTCGAACGAAGATTTGAGTCAGATGAAAGTCTCGCTCGACCCTTCGTGCCGCTTCGAGAAACAGCAGGATGGATTCTGGACGGCCCGCACCAAACCGCTGGTGCCCGGGTTCCATTATTATTGGTTCAACCTGGGCGGAATGGATGTTTCCGACCCTGCCAGCAAGAGCTATTTCGGCTGCGGACGTATGACCAGCGCCATCGATATCCCCGAGGCAGGCTGCACCTTCTACGACATCAAGGAGGTGCCCCACGGCAAGGTCAGCATCGCCACCTATTACTCCAAGGTGCGCAAGGCCTACGCCACGATGTATGTCTATACCCCTGCCGGCTATTCCAAGGGCAACAAGCGCTATCCGGTGCTCTACCTGCAGCATGGGGGAGGCGAGGACGAGTCGGGATGGACGCTGCAAGGCAAGACCAACCACATTCTCGACAACCTGATTGCCGAGGGCAAGGCTAAGGAGATGCTGGTGGTGATGTCGAACGGCAATATCACGGTTCCCGGCAGTGGCTTCGGCTATTCCATTCAGGGCATGCGTGGCTTCGAGGAAGAACTCACCCAGGTGATTGTTCCCTTCGTCGACCAGAACTTCAGGACCATCGCCGACAGGCAGCATCGGGCGCTCGCCGGACTTAGCATGGGTGGCGGACAGTCGTTCTTCGTGGGCTTGCAGCACACCGGGCTCTTCAGTCATATCGGAGTTTTCAGTACAGGCGTCTTCGGTGGCATCCGCGAAACCCGTTCGTTCAATGCCGAGGAATCCATGCCCGGCCTTATCTCGCAGCACGAGAAATACAACCAGTTGCTGAAGTTGTTCTATATCTCCGTTGGCACCGACGACCCACGCCTGTCGTCCACCCGCAAGGCGGTAGCAGATATGCAGCAGTCGGGCCTTAAAATCTTCTTCAACACCTTCCCCGGCGACCACGAGTGGCAAGTATGGCGGAAGTCGCTCCACGACTTTGCCCAGAAGCTGTTCTTGTAACGATAACGATAACGATAACGCTAACGATAACGATAACGATAACGATAACGCTAACGCTAACGATAACGAAAACGAAGACGATAACGAAAACAATAACGAAGACGATAACAAACAAAAATCTTCAAAAATCCTACAAAAATTGAAAACAAGATTTAAGTAAGATTTTTGAAGATTTTTTGTTTTATTTGTGAGGCTCTTGAACTCCCCGCCCCTGAAGGGGAGGGGTTAGGGGTGGGGAGTGTAATCTCCTTTTCCCCTTTGTCATCCGCCTCTTCTCTGATTACTGACCCCACCCCTTGCCCCTCCCCTACGATGGGAGGGGAGTATGGCCCTAAGGTATTTGCTCCCTCCCTATAGGGAGGGCAGGGGGAGGGTCTTTTTTACTTCGTATATCCGCACTCAGGGTTCTCGTACATGCTGATGGGAATCCTGAATTTCATCATTTCGTCCAGGTTGTGCACGGGATGGTCCATGTCCTGCGGGATGGGACGTTTAGAGAACGTCTGGAAATAGAGCAGACAGGCATCGCGCCACCACTCGGCATCACGGGCCTGAATGCGCAGCTTGTGCTGCACCTCCTTGAAGCGCTGGCAGTCCACGTATGGCTTCATGGCATCCCACGTGGCCAGGAACCGGCGCGTCTGCTTCACACCGTCGTCGTACTTATGGCACAGCTCGTCCCAGAAGGTGCGGCCGCTCTTCATGCGGAAATCCCAGGGCACATGGTGGAACCACGTCAGCAGGTTCTCGGGGCAGCTGTTGATGTTGTTATAGATGTTGCAGAGCTCGTCGGGATACTGCTTCACGTTGGCCGAGCCATTCACGGTGCGGTCGAATCCCAGGCCTATGCTGTCGGCCTTGTGGTAGTAGGGTGGGGTCCAGTCGGCTCTCAGTCCGGCGGGCTGGTACCAAGGCTCAGGACCGTAGTGGTGGCCTCCGGCAAAGATATGGTGCAGTCCGAGGGGCATCATATAGCTCACGCAGGCCTCGCGGCTGTCCATCATCACCTGCTTCATGGGGCACACCAGCTCATCGCCTGTAAACGTCTGGCGAAGCCACTCGTCGGCAATCTGCTCCGAGGTCAGCGCGGGATTCCAAGCCTGGCGCCCGAAGGCATACCAGTTGGACTGCGCGAAATGGTGGCCGCACCAGTTGGTGTCGTCGCCGATGTTGGCCACGCCCGCCATTGCCTTCAACGTGGCAGGCTTCACGAACGAGAAGAACTCCTCCCACATCGGGGCCAGGTACACCAGGTGGTTGGCAGCGCCCAGATACTCCTGAGTAATCTGGAACTCCACCATCATCGGCGTCTTCTTCATGGCGGTGAACAGCGGACTGTAGGGCTCGCGCGGCTGGAAGTCCACAGGACCGTTCTTCACTTGTATAATCACGTTGTCGGCAAACTGTCCGTCCAGCGGCATGAACTCCTCGTAGGCCTGGTTGGCACGGTCGCTGCTCTGCGGATTATACACGAAGGCACGCCACATCACCACGCCGTTGTGAGGCTTCAGTACCCCGGCCAGCATGTTGGCACCGTCGGCATGCGAGCGTCCGAAGTCCTGCGGTCCCGGTTCTCCCTCCGAATTGGCCTTCACCAGGAAGCCGCCGAAGTCGGGAATCAGCCGGTAGATATCGTTCACCTTCTTCTTCCACCAGTTCACCACGTCGGCATTCAGCGGGTCGGCCGTGGGCAGTCCGCCCAGCCTGATGGGCGAGGCGAAGTTGATGGAGAGATACACCCTGATGCCGTAGGGGCGCAGCTGGTCGGCAATGCCCTTCGCCTTCTTCAGACTCTCGTCCAAGAGCGCCTCCGGCTTCGCGTTCACGTTGTTCAGCACCGTTCCGTTGATGCCTACCGAGGCATTGGCACGGGCATACATTTTCATGCGCTTGGGGTCGGGATTCAGGAAGATGCTCTTACCTGCAAAACCACGCTCGCACGTGCCGTTGGGGTTGTCCCAGTGGTTCAGTATGCGCAGGTCGAAGAACGGCCGTTCGCTGATGTTGAGCCCCGTGGTCTGCTGTCCCGTCTGTTGCAGACGCAGCAGGTGATAGGCACCGTAGAGCAGTCCTGCATCGGTGGCAGCGGCAATCACCGTTTTCTTGCCCTGGCTCTTGATGGTATAGCCGTCGTTGGCCATTCCTTTCTGCCGTTTCAGCGTCACGGGCCCGCCCTTCCAGTAGGTTTGCAACTCGGTCATTGCCGTTCCCTTCACGCCTGTAATAGCTTTCACGGCGTTTGTGGTGTCGAGCCGTAACCACAGCCGGCTGCCGTCTTCGCATTTGGCGTCAGCGTTGCACCATCCCGCCAGCAGCAGGACGAGTGCTGAGATAAGAGTTCTTTTCATTTTCATCATTGTTGGAATCACCTACAAAATTACATCAATTGTGTGGAATATCAAAACAAATAACACTTTTTTTCTTTTGTATACCCGAATGCATCGTAATTTCATCGCCTGAAATCTCAACATCCGCCCATTGGAAAGGATGCTTCCAGACTTTGGAAACAATGCTTCTACCCATTGAAAGCAAGGCTTCTACTTGTTGGAAACGATGCTTCCACTCATCAAAAGTAAAGTATTCAATTTAAATGGCATTTTTTAAGGAAAAAACTCGAAAAAGCTGCAAAGTAGGGGGTTCGGTAGAGGGATTATAGAGGGTTTAAAGGCTTATTGTCTACCAGTAACAGTTTAAAAACCAATAGCTTACATCAATCATAGAGGGGATAGAGGGTTTGTTTTCTTTTTTCGCGTATGGAGATATAAACCTAAAGCAGCCAAAACATCATCCGCTGCCCTTCAAAGTATCATCCGCCCGACTCCAAAACATCATCCGCCCAAAAGTCAAAGTATCATCCGCCCAAAAGTCAAAATGCGATTTTTAAGATATAAGGGTGTAGGGTGTGTACCCTTTTTCCGCAACTTTTTATAAAACATAATAATCTAAAGTACTCAGTTGGCCCTTGTTGTCGCCACTATTTGCTACAAGATTGGCCATCATGCCTGTCGGTTCCTTCCAACTGAGGTCAGGATACTGAAATTCTGTGCCACCCATGTGTGCGCCAAGTACAGGAAAAAACATCGGAACCAAGGGCTCGTACATGTCTTTTGAAGCCTGCGAGAGCAGGATTTTGATGCATTCTGTACCTCTTCCGAGGTTCGGCATCTTAGGTGCTGTAGGTGTTGTGATATTGTATTTCATTGTAAATCAGTTTGTTAGATGTTCTTTAGTCGGTCAGCTATTCCAATTCCAGTTATTCCAGTTATTTATTTGAGGGTATCCCACCTCTCTATTTTATATATAACTATCTATATATCAATAAGTTATGTAGTCTTTAGAAGGGGGTTGACCCCTCATTATTTAATTGGAATTATTGGAATTGGAATTAGTCGGCCTTTTTGTTATTACTTTTTTCTCTACCAGGCCCTTCAGCGCTTTGCGAATCTCGTTGCAAACAGCGAGGGCATAGCTCACCCAAAATAAAAATACACTAATAATCAACTAACTATCTATTTTGTTTGATAGAAAAGGATCGTCTGAATCAATGTCGGAAAACAGAAGAGTGGCAAAAGACATCTATATATACCATTTGAAACCGCTTCAGAAGAAAATTGAAACGAACAAAATTCCAAGGACTCTGAGTATGTTTGATATATTGTAGAACTACAGTCTATAGTTTTAATCGATGATAAAACCGAAAAAGATTGGTTCCGTAAATGCACCTGGAGCAATGAGGTCTTCAGGTGCATTATTATTTGGGCTATTCGCTATAATTGTGGTCTACCACAACCGATACTTGCATGTCGGGAACCAATGGCTGGAGCTCGGCGGTGAGCTGACTCACGAGGGCGGCATCGTCGTGGACAGAAAGGTCAGGAACGACATCTACGGAGAGCAGACGGTCTGGCTCGGAATAGAGGAAACCATGCACCTGCACAATCTCCTTGTGGGCGGTGAGGGCTTGTATGACTTTCGTCTGCAACTCGGCGCGGCGGTTCTCTCCCGTGGCAACGGCA
>JAFWQT010000123.1 GCA_017508965.1 Prevotella sp.
GCCGGTCATGCGGTAATTACGCCAGTCGAGTCCGAAGCCCGTGTTGAAATAATGGTCTCGCTCCTTCCATGGTCGTACTCTAATACGGGCGACATCCCACATGAACTCCCATGAGGGACCTACGGGAATACTCACTTGGTCGGCAGTCCCCACGGCTGTAGTGAAGCCCACGCCTAAACTTGCGATGAGCGAAAACTCCATGGTGCCACGCTTCTCGCCGTCCTTTTTCTTTGCGAAAGGCATCAAGTCCCACAAACTTTTATTATAAGTCTCGGTGCTCACATAGTTGCTGTCTATCAGTTGGATGGTGTTCTGGTAGTCAAAATGGTTGTCACCCTCCTTGCCCTTCACCCGAATAGACTGCAGTGAGTCGCTGGTGATGATGGTCACACGCTGTGGCTTCTCGATAATCAGGGTGTCGTTTTCTGCGGCAAAGGCAGAGGTTGCCGCCAGCATCATTGCTACAAATAGAAATCTCTTCATAAAACAATCTTATTTATTATTAAACATTTTCTTCAGTTCAGTAATGGTTTTCACGGTGCTCTCGATATAGATGACGGTGACCACCCATTGCTTGCCCTCGGCTTCCGCCTTCTGGCAGATATAGCAGTAGGTGTTTCCCTTGGCGGCCAGCTGCACCATGAGCGTGGAGGAACGTCCGTGACGCTCATCGCCTATGCATTCCGTTGTCTTGTACGACGTCATGTCGCGATGCACGGCAGCATTAATCTTCTCCAGTTCCTCCTTGCTTACCTTGCATTTCACGCTGCGGAACAGGCTCATCTTATAGTCTGTCAGCATTCGGCCTCTCACACGCGTCTCCACCATCCGTTCCCTGGGAATGATGTTTCCGCAGAACAGTTCATTGACGGCCAGTCCCTGCTGGGCGGCCAAGGGTCCTGCCAAGAGGAGAAAGAGGAGTGTCGTCAGTAGTTGTTTCATATCTTTGTCTCCTTTATGTTATTCCGAAAAAAAGTCACGCATCTGCTCATCCACGGTAGAGATGTCGCCCATCTCGCTGAGAGTCGACTGCATCTGCTGCATCACGATGGTCTTGTCGGTGCATTTCTCACCATATATATATGCCACGCACTCATCATTGCTTTGCTTGGCAAGAAGTATGGTGCCTATGGCAAACAGCACCAACACAGATGCTGCAATACCAATTGCCTGCCTCCAGTTCTGGCGGGAATTCTTCTGCTGGGGCAGACGGATGCTATCGAAACCGGCAAACAATTCCCTGTATTGCATCAGGTCTTCGGGCACGTCTCCTTCGCGGAACAGTCTGTAGAGTTCCTGCTCCTCGGCAAGCGATGTCTCACCATCGAAGAATCGCTCGGTCAGTGTTCTTATTCTCAAGTCATTTCTCATATCCATTCATTTTCATGTACCTTTTCTCGCCAAGGCAATGATTAAGCGAGCTTATCATTGCTCTTTTGGCTTAACGAAAACGTTAAATTTATCTCTTACAGCCTGCCGGGCCCGGCTCAGGGCCTTCCTTACGGCCACCTCTGTTGAACCCGTTAGTTCGGCAATCTCCTTAAATTCCATCCCTTCCATATGGCGCAGCCTGAGAATGGTTTGCTGCAAGTCGGGCAGGGTTTCTATCACCTTCATCATCCGCTCGATGCGTTCCCGCAGTGCCTCGTCCTCTTCCTGGAAAACCGCCATGGAAAGTTCTGCGGCGGGCTTCTTACGTCTGACGATATCTATGCAACGGTTGCGTGTGAGCACCCTGGCCAAAGGTTCGATGGGCATCCTCAGCTGGTCGCGCATTTGCCAAAGCCGCAGCAATACGTCCTGCACCACGTCCTCGGCCTCGTCGGAATCCCGCAGTATTCCGAAGGCTAACCTGACGAGTGTCGTTCGCATGCGCTGTGCCTCTAGCCTGAACGTTTCCGTTGTCATTTTTCTTTTTTCTCTGCTTATAATACGCCGGTGAGTTCTTTTTGTGACACAAATTTAAGCAAAAATGTTTCTATTATCTTCGCTAAATCTTTTTTTTACACTACTTTTTTGTATCTTTGCAGCATGAGAGTACTGATTGTCAATACAAGTGAGAAGACCGGAGGGGCAGCCGTTGCCGCCCACCGGCTGATGGAGGCACTGATCAACAACGGCGTGAAGGCCAAGATGCTGGTGCGCGACAAACAGTCGGAACAGCTCACCGTGGTCTCGGCAGGCAACGGATGGCGCCAGCAACTGTATTTCCTATGGGAGCGATGGTGCATTTTCGCCCATCTGCATTTCTCGCGGAAACATCTCTTCGAAGTTGACATTGCCAATGTGGGAACCGACATCACCAGCTTGCCGGAATTCAAGGAGGCCGACATCATCCACCTGCACTGGATCAACCAGGGATTCCTCTCGCTGTCGGGCATCCGTAAAATCCTTGCCTCGGGAAAACCTGTGGTGTGGACCATGCACGACATCTGGCCTGCTACGGCCATCTGCCACTATGCGCGCAGATGCAACCAGTACACTACGAAATGCACCGCATGTCCCCTGCTACCCCGCGGAATCCTGTCGAACCTGCAGGCAAAGGTGTGGCGCAAGAAGATGGAAATCCTGAACAAGTACAACATCACCTTCGTGGCATGCAGCCGATGGCTGGAAGGAGAGGCCAAGAAGAGTGCCCTGCTGAAAAGACAACATGTGACAAGCATTCCCAATACAATCAACTCGCATGTGTTCTGCCCCAAGGACAAGCAGAAGGCACGCCAGAAACTGGGAATACCGGTAGAGGGAAAGCGCGTGATACTGTTCGTCTCGCAACGGGTGACCGACGAGCGCAAAGGCCTGAACTATCTGGTGGAAGCCTTGAAGAAGATGACGGCACAAGACCCCACGCTGAAGGAAAAGGCGGTGGTGGCCGTGCTGGGAGGCCATTCCGAGGAAGTGAGCAGTCTGCTGCCGCTGCCGATGATTTCGCTTGGCTATGTGAACGACGAACAGAAAATCGTGGACGTCTATAATGCGGCCGACGTGTTTGTGCTGCCTTCGCTCGAAGACAACCTGCCCAACACCATCATGGAGGCCATGGCCTGCGGAGTGCCGTGCGTGGGATTCAACGTGGGCGGAATTCCAGAGATGATTGCTCACATGAAGACCGGCTACGTGGCAAAGACTGCCGATGCCGACGACCTTGCGCGCGGCATCCTGTGGACGCTGTTCGAGGCCGATGCCCACGACCTGAAGCATAAATGCGTGAGCAAGGTGGCCCACCAGTATTCGCAGGCCAGCGTGGCACTGAGATACCAGGAAGTGTACAATCATGCCGTGGCATCCACAAACTATAAAATCTGAATCCCTATGATTAGAATAACGGTAGTAACCATCACCTACAACGCGGCTGCCGTGCTGCAGCGCACGCTCGACAGCATGCTGCAGCAGACGTGGCCCTACGTGGAACATGTGGTGGTTGACGGAGCTTCGAAAGACAACACGGTGAAGATGGCCGAGGCCTATCAGACGGTGGTGGCTGCCACCCATCCCGACTGGAGGGTGAAAATTCAGTCGGAACCCGACGACGGCCTCTATGATGCCATGAACAAAGGACTGGAGCGCACCACGGGCGACTATGTGGTGTTCATGAATGCCGGCGACTGCTTCCACGATGCCCTGACGCTGCAGACCGTGGCCACCAATGCCGACCGCGACCCCCACCCTGCCGTCATCTATGGCAATACCGACATCACCGACAACCAGGGCAGATTCCTCTTTCCGCGCCGGCTGCAGCCGCCCGAGCATCTCACGTGGAAGTCGTTCCGCCAGGGCATGCTCGTCTGTCATCAGGCTTTCTATGCCCGCACGGATATTGCCAAGGCCATCAAGTACGACCTGAAATACCGCTATTCGGCCGATGTGAAATGGTGTATTGAAGTGATGAAAGAGGCAGCCCGCCGACAGCTCGAACTGGTGAACACCCATGCCGTGCTGTGCAACTACCAGCAAGAAGGACAGACCACCGCCCACCACCGGGCCTCGCTGTGGGAGCGTTTCCGCGTGATGGGCGAAGAGTACGGATGGCTCACCTCCGTCGCCATGCACGTGTGGTTCATCTTCAGAAAAGTTAAGAGTTAAGAGTTAAGAGTGAAGAATCTCCCAACACCCAACACCTAACACCTAATTCCCATCCGGCTTTGCCGCGTCAGCCTTATTGCTGAAAGTCCACTTGAAATCCTGCCATGAGTCGGGCTGCGAAGGGCTGAAAGCGGTCCATCCCGGTCGCAGATATTTCGTCAGCGGCGACTGCATATCCACGAGTCCCTGTACAACCATCTTGGCCACCTCGTAGGCGCCATAGGGATTAAAGTGCGTATTGTCTTCCAACGCCTTCGGCTGATTGTTGAACGTGTTGGCAGGATAGTGCACCAGCGAATGGCGCGAACCCTCGAATCCCAGCGTCTCAAAGAAAGTCTTAGTCATACCGTTCAGGTCGATCACGGGCACCTGCTCGCGCTCGGCCACGCTGCGCATGGCTGCGGGGAAATCGCCGTGAGTGGGTTTCAGCGTCAGGTGGTCGCCGTTGAACGACCTCCGCGCCGTGGGCGTACAGAAGATGATGGTGGCACCCTTGCTGCGCACGCGGTCAACAAACACCTTCAGGTTATACACATAGTGATACCACGCTCCGTCGCCCGGGCCGTGCTCTTTCTCGTCGTTATGCCCGAACTCGCACACCACGAAGTCGCCCTTGCCCAGCGTGGCACAAATCTGCTCCAGCCGGTTGCTGCCAATAAACGTGCGTGCCGTCAGTCCGCTCTCGGCATGATTGCTCACGGCCACGCTGTCGCCAAACCACCGCGTCACCATCTGTCCCCACGAGGCGTAGGGGTCGTAGGGCTGGTCGGTCACGGTAGAATTTCCGCAGAGATAGAGCGTGTGGACCTCGGGGGCCGGCTCTATCACGATACGGCTCACCGCCGGGGCGCTGCCCGTTATCATCAGGTCGAGCGAATCATTCCAGGTGTTGTAGTCTTTCTCACGGTCCTTAATTTTCACCGTCCCCTGCTGTTGCTGTCCGTTCTTGTCGGTGTAGGTATAGTATTTGCTGCGCTTGTTCACCACAAACTGCACCGTCTCCGTCTTGCCTTTCCTGGTCTTCACGTTCTCGGCCATCAGCCTTCTGTTCTCGGCCAGGATAGTAGTCTCAGCGGCCTTTTTCTTAGAGCCTAAAGTCACGCTCACGCGATAGTTACCATCGGGAACCTGCACGCTGAACGCTTGTTCGCGCGTGATATTCACGTTGAAAGTCTGCGCAGAAGCTGTGGTCACGACCATCAGCAACGCACCCAAAAAGATTTTAAATTTCATAGTTTTATTCGATTAGTCCGTGCAAAGGTAGTGCTAATTTTTCACAACACCAAGATTTTTTTTAAAAACACAAAGACACAAAGTTAATTTTTAAGTTTTCACTCCCCTCCTTTATCAACCACCCCTGGCCCCTCCTTTCTAAGGAGGGGAAGTGAATAGTAATGAGCCACTATAGACTCCCTGAGGTAATTACCCCCCTCCTTAGAAAGGAGGGGCTGGGGGTGGTTGATTTCCCTCTGTTCAGCCAAACCAACGGTCTCGGTTCAGCCGAATTTCCGAATTGCTTTTCCCTTCGGCCAGCGACCGTTGGTTCGGCTGCTGTGAGTATAAGCTTTTTAATGCGATTTAATCAGCTGCCGTTTCTCGGATTACAAATCCTGATACTCATTGCGGTCGCATTACAAATGCTCCCGAACCGGGCACAGAATTTTTGTCAGATTTTTGAAGATTTTTGTTTTCTCCCCTCTGTGATTCTTCGTGTCTTTGTGTCTCTGTGTTCAGAATTTACCGTTGGGGCGCAAAAATAAGGGAGGGCCAAAATCAACTTTGGCGCCTCCCTTGGACTATATATTTAGTCTTCTATTGGAGAGTCTTGAGGCCACATCACTATCTACTCCGCCCCTCAAGGAGAGTTCGTTGGCTCTAAGGTAATTGCTCCCTCCCTATAGGGAGGGCAGGGGGAGGGTCTTCTTTTTACACCAAAAAATCCTCGGGCAGCGTGGGCATGGCGCCGTTCTGCGTGCATACGAAGGCCGACACCTTCACGGCCAGCTCATGCGCCTCGTGGATGGGCTTGCCCTTCAGGATGGCTGCACAGAAAGAACCCGTGAACGAGTCGCCGGCTCCCACCGTGTCGGCC
>JAFWQT010000015.1 GCA_017508965.1 Prevotella sp.
GAAGGTCTTGAAATCGGTGGTCTCCACAAAACCGAAATTGTGTGTCTTCTGGCCGTAGCAGTCGTACATCAGCACCCATTTTTCCTCGCCGATGCGCTTCCACACATTGGGAGCCTCGCAGGCTGTGGGCTCAGGATCGACAAACGCTTCCTGATAGGTCCACGGTCCGGTAATGTTATCGCTGTAGGCCTGCTTGATGCCAGGCGTGCCCTCGTGGCTGACGTAGGAGAGATAATAGCGGTTGCCCACCTTGACGATATCGCCATCGATGGCCGAGACGCCTTCCCTGGGATGCTCGAAGAGTATCTTCGGAGTGGTGGTCAGCGAGTCGTAGCGTTCGTTCACGTAGGCATAGTAGAGCCTGTTTTGCTCGCTCTTGTGACGCATGGTGAAATAGATCATCAGGCGTCCGGTCTTGTCGTCGTAGGCCGTCTCGGGAGCCCACGCACATCCGATTTCGGGATCAATGGCATCCATCCGCAACAGTGCACGTTGCCAATGGATAAGATCGCGGCTGCGCATGAGCACGAGGTTCTTGTTGTTGCCCCATCCGTAGGTCTTCCCGTCGCGTTCCCATTCGGTGGCACGCTTGCCCTCGCGCTGTGCATAGATATGCAGGTCGGTCATGGCCAGATAGAACAGCCCGTCGGGACCGCGGAAGATGTGCGGGTCGCGCACGCCGCGCTGTTCGGCAATGGTGTCGCCGTTGATGACGGGCTTGTCCTTGTTGAGGGCATGGAAGGTGTAGCCGTCTTTCGAAATGGCCATGTGGATGGAGTGGGTGTTGTCCTTGTGATAGACCAGCAGGTAGCACCCGTCGCTCTGTCCGCTCATGGGGAGCGGACAGAGCAGGCTGATGAATGCTATTAGGTTTAATACCAGCTTCCTCATTATTTCACGATAAATTTCCTGCCGTTACGGATGTAGATGCCCGACTTCAGCGGACCATTCAGTTTCCTTCCCTGCAGGTCGTAGACGTTATCGTTGGCAACAGGTGACTTACTTACGGCTTCAATACCAGTGATGGACTCATTGTTGCACTCTGCCTGATAGAGCGCCTTGACGTCGTCGGCTGTCAGTACGCGGTTGTAGATGCACAAATCGTCGTAGTCGGCATTGAGCGAGCCCCAGAAGGAACCATAGCCGAAGTAGAAGTCGCTGCTGGCTGTCAGGTGGCTGACGATCTGACTGTAGCTGAAAGCATTAGGAGAAGTGACGGCAGTTCCGCCCATCTCGCCGTTGCATTTCTGGAACGAAATCAGGTTGCCGTTTACATAGACCTTTATTCCGTCTTTACGTGAAATGGTGACGGTGACGTGGTTCCATTCGCCGAAGGTGATGAAGCCAGAAGCATAACCGTCGGGGTGGTTCAGGTCAATCCATGTACCCTTCATATCGTTGTAGCCCACGTATGTGTTGGGCGTCAGATAGAGACGGGCAGTGGTCTGCGGGTTGTAGAAAGCGAACGCAGCATCCCAATAGTTCTGGTCGAGAG
This sequence comes from Prevotella sp., assembly GCA_017508965.1. Lineage (GTDB taxonomy): Bacteria > Bacteroidota > Bacteroidia > Bacteroidales > Bacteroidaceae > Prevotella. Next base: position 1,496 of record JAFWQT010000015.1, read on the forward strand.
CGTTCAGCCAGAATGCCACGGTGGCTCCCTCACTCAGTGTTGCTCCTGCCAGCGGGTTGGCGAATTTCACGTTGCTGGTGTTCTCGGCTGCACCAAAATTGGTATGTATCACCTGACCGCTGCGCGAGCCGTCGGTCTTCAGCGTTGGCAGGCTGTTGCTGCCCTCTTTCTGAAGGGTGGCCGTCTGGGTGGTGTTCAGTTGATTCGTAATGGGTGAAGCATCGAAGTTGTAGTAAGCCACGAGACCAGTCTTGTAGTCACCATCAACGGGAGTCACGGGGTCGGTGGATGACTCGCCGTACTTATAGCCCCATACCGTCACGCCGGTTGTCGAAGCAAGTGCGGTGAAGGCGGGTGCCTTGGTGTCGTAGGGTTCCAGCGTCTGCTCTACCATGACGCCATAGTAGGTTGTTCCGCCTATCTTTAGCGTGATGTACGAGGTGCCTTCGTCGATACTCCATGTTCCCGTTGAGGCTCCGGTGATGGTGCCGTCAGACAAGAGTTCAATATCAGTGGGCTCAGCGGCCTCTTTCTTACGATGGTCCAATTTGTATCTGTGGGTAAGCAGTTTGTACTTGCCCGCAATGTTCTCGGTGGGAATCTGCTGGGTGGAAGCTATGTCGGCACTGGTCACCGTCTCGCCGGTGTACTCGAAGGGAGCAGCCACGAGCCAGCCGTTCTGGTTCTGGAACACCTGGTGTACACGTACCTGATGACCCTCTCCCAGGTTCTGGAAACGGGTATGATATACCAAATAGGTGCGGCCGTCTTCTGCGGCAATGATGGAGTTATGGCCCTGAGAACGCTCGCCATAGTTGCCTTTGGCCTGGTTACCCCAGTTTGTGTAGGCTCCGAAGATGTTGACACCACGGTTGCCGTCGTTTTCGCTCGGGCCGAAGTTCAGCAGATAGCTGCCGTATAAGGCCGTGCTGTTTTTGCTGTCTATGTATGGACCGTCGGGATTTTGTGAACGGAAGACACGCATCTGGTAGCCGCCATTGTTGTAGTCGTTGGCATTACCACCGGCAGCCAGACCGCCATTGGTGACGAACAGGTAGTAATAGCCACCTATGTACTCAATATAAGAGGCTTCGCCCGATGAATAATAGCCGCCTGCTATCTTCTTGCCGAAATAGGGATCAACGGTAATTCCGTCGCCACTGCCTTTCAGCTCGTAGGTCACATCGTAGTCGCGAAGACCGGTTGCCTCGTCAAGCTCAAGCATATAGATGCCGCCGCTCCATGAGCCGTATGACATCCAGAGTTTGCCCTGCTCGTCGTAGAACACGCAAGGGTCGATACAGTTGGGATAGCGGCGTCCCCAGTTGCTGCCCACGGCATAGCGACTGGGCAGCGAACTCTGTGTGCCTAGTACAATTTCCAGGTCGGTATCCTTATAGGAAGTTCCCGATTGGAAACCGCTGATGACGACTGGAGCCTGATAACGATAGGGGCCTTCAATATTATCTGATGTAAGCAGGATGATGCTTGAATACCAGTTGTCGCCATTGACGCTCAGGTACATGCACCATTTGTTCATGGCCTTGTTCCAGATGACATCGGGTGCCCACATCATGCCGTCCACGCTGTAGCTGCTGTTACCGCGCTTCGACCAATTAAAAGCATTGAAGTTGAAGTCGTACTCTACTCCCCCCTTCTTTACCTTTGTTACCTGCGGTGTGGTGAAGGCGGCAGAGTTGGCAGCATTATTACTGGTGGCTGTCTGCCAGGGGACGGTAATCTTGGTCCATTTCATCAGGTCGGTTGTCTTGGCGTGGTCGCGATGTGACCCGAAGATATAGTATGTCCGTGAATTTGGATCCCAAACGACGCTGGGGTCATGCACGGTGACGCGCCCCAGAGTATAGCTGGCAGCCATGACAGCCAAAGGCAGTAGTGCCGACAAAATGGTAAGAAGTGTTTTCTTCATCTGTTGTTTCATTTGGTTATTAAATGAGAAAGAAGTGCCCTCCCTCCTTGGAAGGGCACTTCTTTATGAATCTCAGCAACTACTCGAAAATCAAGTGGCTGCCATCCACCGTGAAGCGGAAGTAGACATCGTTGCCGTCGGTAGGACTGATACCGATGTAATCCTGATTATAGGTGTTGCCGTCGTTGCCCACCATGATGCACTTAACATCAACAGAGCCGCCATTGTTGGTTACAGAGACGGTAACCATGGCCTCGTCCATAGCCTTCAGCCATGCCCCCCAGTCAGCCTGTCCGCCGCTTGGTGCGCAAGCTCCATAGCTGTCGCCCCAACCGTAGTTGTCGGCACGTACCACAGCATATTCCGTATTGTCCTGACGTGTCAGCACCACGCAGAAGTTGTTCCAGTTGCTGACTCCGTTAGTGAAGTTCTTGATGCGTGTGGAGAATGTCTTTCCTACGGGAACGTTAATCATTTCAGAATGAGCTCCCCAGAAGGCTGTAGAGTTGTCGTCAGCGCCGATGACGTTGTCGAACTCGATGTGGCTGCCATCCACCGTGAAGCGGAAGTAGAAGTCATTGGGATCAATGGTGTTGATGCCGTTATACTCCTGAACATAGGTGTTACCGTCGGTGCCCAGCATGACTGCCTTGACGTCAGCCGTACCGTCGCCGTTGTTGGTAACGTAGGTTGTCACCTTGGCACCGTCCATAGCTTTCAGCCATGCACCCCAGTCAGCCTGTCCGCCGCTCGGTGAGCATGCTCCGTAGCCGTCGCCCCAACCGTAGTTGTCGGCACGTACCACGGCATACTCCGTATTGTCGGCCTTGCAGAGCACTACGCAGAAGTTGTTCCAGTTGCTGACCCCATTGGTGTAGTTGGTGAAGGTGGTAACGAATGTCTCGCCTGGATTAACCTTGATGTTGTCAGAATGAGCGCCCCAGAAGGCTGTAGAGTTATCGGTGGCACCGATAGAGGTGTACATCTTGTCGACAACCTCGAACTCAGCCGTTCCGATGACAGGTGCACTGGCACCCTCGCCCTTGAAGGTCTTTGAATAGGCAGCCACCAGTGTCTTCTTGCCGAGTGTTCTAATATCGGGAACAGCCTGGAAGGTCAGTTCAGAAGCTGGAACATCCTTCACCACACCCTGCTCGAATTCAATGGTTGCACTTACATTCTTCAGCATGTCTTCGAGTGAAGTGCCCTGAAGAACCTTCTTAGCCACGCCATTCAAGGTCAAGCTAAGAGGCTGCTTGTCTTCCTTAGAAGTGTAGCCGCCAATAGGCTCGATGGTAGAACCAAGGAAGCTAACCAGTGAACCCTCTACACCGATGCGGCAGCAGATATCTGCGTCGGAACCTGTTGAGGGGAATGAAGAAGTCTGTGTATAGGTTTTTGTCAGTGAGCCGTTGGTCATCTTAATATAAAGACCACCGTTAGAACGGTCGACGGTCAAGGTAATCTTACCATTCATCTTCTGTACAGAAGCATCGATGTCATCTTCTTCTGAAGAGTTCTGGAAATCACCACCAATCAGACTGCGGTCAATCTCAGTTCCTACGGTGTTCCACTCAGAGTTCTTCTTCGGGTCGTTGTCGAAACGTATCACGCCGAATTCATCGCCTAAATCACCGTTAAAGGCGTTCAGGACCACATAGAAGTTCTTAAAGTATTTGTTGTCGGGATTCACCATGAGGTTGAACTGCGCAATCCACTTCTGACCAGCAGGCACCACATACGTCTTACCCAGTGTCCAGAAACCGGCCGTAAGGTCTTCCTTACCGATGTTGTACACATCCTCATGCAGGCCTTCGATTTCCTCTTCACCGCCCTGATTCTTTGCCTTCTCAGCAGCAATAGAGTCAGCTTTAGATGACAGCCAGTCGGGAGCGTTTATGCTGAACAGATCGCCGCCCTCACAGCTCGTAAGCATCATCATGCCAAGAGCTGCTGCACAAAATGCTGTTGCTATTTTATTGAATTTCATAATTGTATTCTTTTTCTTAAATTCTTAATTCTTAACTCCAAATATTAATCAGAGGTTTACTACGGGGTGTACCGGACCATACAGCTTATCAGCATTGCTGGTGCTGCTGTTGGCTGAGTTACCCTGAAGGTTCGGGTTGTCGTTCAGAGTTCCCTGGAAAATGGGTAAGAACTCGTGTCCCTGAATCCAAGAATCGAAAGAGCTCTTCAGTTCAGGATCCACACCTACATCGGAGTAGCTGACAGACTCCTTCACGCGAGACTTGTCGTTGGTACGGCGGAAGGTGGCATGCTCCTTCAACTGCTGCAGGCGACCTGCATCATAGAACCATCCCCAACGGATGAGGTCGAAACCACGGCCGAACTCACAACCGAACTCCTTCGGGCGCTCCACATTGGCAATCTGCTCGAAGAGTTTGTCGGCAGAGTTGAAGTCAGACAGTTTCAGATTGGCAAGACCAGCACGGCTGCGCACCTGGTTAATCCAGTCGATAGCCTGCTGTGTAGGACCATTCACTTCGTTCTCGCACTCGGCAGCGCGCAGCAGTACGTCAGAGTAGCGCATCATGCGGAGGTTGATACCGCAGTGCAGACCGGTAACCACCTTGTCATAGAGACCAGTACGGAAGTTGGTGTTCTTAGCAACTGGCAGACCACCATTGTTGTTGTTGGTAGTTACAGGCGCATCGGCAGTCATAGGAGCGGTGTAGCATACATTGCCAAACTCGAAGCCGTCCCATTCTGGCTCATAGGTTCCGATTGTCCAATAGAGACGTGGGTCAAGTGAACCGCTTGTGGTACGCTCCTTCTTGAACAGGTCATACAACCAGTTTGAAGCAGAGAGGTCGGCCCATCCGCCGAAGTCGCCAGGACCGAAGTTACTCTCGATGGCGTGTCCCTGTGTGGCGTTAGGACTGGTGTTCACCGGAGTCCACTCGTCGTCGGTACCCTGTGAACCATAGTCCAGATACTGAACCTCGAACAGACTCTCTTCGTTGTTCTCGTAGGCAGAACCCTCGCGGAAATTGTCGCCATAGTTGGCCATCAGTCTGTAGGTACCATACTGACCATTGATAATGGCCTTCAGCACGGTAAGTGCCTCGCTGTACTTATGGCGCATCATCAGTGCGCGTGCATAGTAACCGGCGGCTGCACCGCATGTGGCACGGCCCTTGGCCCATTCACCACCAGCATTACGGCTGGGCAACAGCGTCATGGCCTCGGCAAAGTCTTTTTCCACCTGGTCCCAAACCTCATCGTAGGTGCTGTTGGAACCATAGAGTCCGTCGAGTGTAGAATAGGTATTATAGTCTGTAATCAGAATCGGGTTCTGATAGTAACCGGCAAGGTTGTAGTAAGCCAGACCGCGCAGGAACAGCATCTGCCCCTTGATATGTTTCATCTGGTCGTTGAGTGCGTTGTTGTCCTCACCGCAACGAGACAGGGTAAAGTTGGTTACGTTGATGGTGTAATACCAGTCACGCCATGACCACTGTCCGATTTCATCGGTGAAAGGAGCGTTCAGGTCGTCGAAAGGCATGTACCAAATCTGTGAGGAGTTCCAGACCTCATCGCCGCGGCAAACGTCGAGCATATAACCTACACGGGCGTAGGTTCCCTCCATGCGGATATGGTTGTAGGCAGCAATCACGTTCTCCTCAAGATCATCGGCCGAGTAGCCGAATGTAGCTGCTGTCTGCTGGTTAGGGTTCGTGACGTCCAGTTTGTCGTCGCAAGAGGTAAGGACGCCTAATCCTAACAGAACAGCTAAGGAAATATTATGTAGTTTCATATCTTAAATTCGTTAAATTCGTTAAATTCGTTGTCTTAGAAGGTGAAGTTGATACCTGCCATGAAGCTGCGTGCAGTGGGATACGAACAGAAGTTGTAGCCCGGGGTAAAGGTGCCACCGGCATAGTCAACATTATAACCCTTATACTTGGTGAAGGTATAGAGGTTCTGAGCAGATACATAGATACGTACACCTGAGACATAGTTGCCAAACCACTTGTTTGGAAGGTTGCAGCCCAGTTCTACGTTGGCAATCTTCCAATAGGCAGCGTTCTGGATCTGACGGTCGCAGAACAGGTCGTTCCATGCCAGTGATGCATTGTTTGCCAGATAGGTGCGGGGAGTACCCGAAACGTAGGTGCCGCCATCCCACTGATTAGCGTCAAGAACAGCCACATCCTTGTTGCCATAGCCGTAGCTTGAGTTCAGTGTATTATAGAGGTAGTCAGACACATGGTAGCCCAGTGCACCGAATGTGGAAATACTCAGGTCGAAGATCTTGTATTCCAGATGAGCGCTAAGACCGAAGTTTACCTTGGGAAGTCCGCCACCGAGAACAGTCTGGTCGTCACCGTTAACCTGACCATCACCATTCACGTCGCGATAATAGCAGTCACCCACCTGTGCACCATCCTGATAGAACCAAGTTCCTGGTTCACGGAGGTCGGGTGTGTATTGGGGATCAGCTTCGGCTTTCTGCTTCTCCAGTGTATTATGGAGCAGGCGGCCTGCCTCATTCAGGTTGTCCAGTTGTCCCTGAGTAGTGATAAGACCCTGATAGTCCCAACCATAGAAACGGCCAACTTCCTGTCCTACCTCTGTGATATAGGCACCTGTAATATATTTCTCAGTACCAAAACCTAGTGAGGTCACCTTGTTCTTCAGGGTGCTCAGGTTGGCGCTGATCTCATGCTTCAGGGCATGGTCACGGTTACGATAGGTCAGCGAGAACTCGAAACCACTATTCTCCAACGATGCAGCATTCATGGTTACCGATGTGTTAGCAACGCCGGCACTTGCGGGAACGGGAACACCGTAGAGCAGATCCTGCGATTTGTTCTTGTACCACTCAGCAGTGAATTCAATGCGGTTGTTGAAGAAAGCCAAGTCAACACCAACGTTCATGGTCTTTCTCTTTTCCCATGAGAGATTTTCGTTCACGAAGTTAGAAACTGCAGAACCTGTGATAGGTTGGTTGCCAAAGCTGTAGGTCATGTTGTTACGGGCCATGGTAGCCTGGATGGCGTAGTCGCCCACGGCTGCCTCGTAACCGAGTTCACCATAGCTGGCGCGGAACTTGAACAGGTTTACGATGTTGCGATCGATAGGGAAGAATGATTCCTGGTCGAAGCGCCAACCCACTGAAATTGATGTGAATGTGTCCCAACGGATATCCTTTGACAAACGGGAGCTACCGTCACGGCGAACAATACCTGAAAGGAGGTACTTTCCACCAAAGTCGTAGTTAAGACGAGCGAGGTAAGAAGCCAAGGTGTGCTTGTATTCAAAGCTGTTGGCACTCCAGTCGCTGGCATTCTGCAGCTGCAGGAAGTAAGGCTGCGAGAGGTTGATGCCCGTTGCATCCATCGTGTTGGTGTTCTCCTGCTCGAAAGTCTGACCCACCACGAGGTTGGCATGGTGCTGACCGATTGTTCCGTCGTAGGTCAGCGTGTTCTCTATCAGGGCATCGGTGTACTTGCGATGTGCCTTGGTGAGGCGCTCGTTCTCTTTGGCAAGATATACACGGTTACTCTGAATCCATGCGGGAATCCAGGTCTTGTCGTTGCAAGATGTTGTGCTGTATGAGAGGTTGATCTTGTAAGTAAGTTTGTGATCCTTGCTTTTTACGCCGACCATGTCAAGGAGGTCAACGTCAGCTGAGGCTGTTCCCAGGAAACGGTCAACGATGGTGTTGCGGGTAAGCATGTTGTTGACGAGCAATGGGTTCATGGCCGAGATGTCGCCGTGGATGGTGTCGTAATACACGCCATAGCCATAGGCATCGTACTTATAGGCGCTGGCAGAACCAACAATGTCGTCGAGTACCCATGTGCTGTTGTCGTAGGCCTTGATGGTAGGCTGCATGTTCAGCACGCCGCTGAGCACGTTTCCTAAGTTACCATACAGACCCTGCACATACTCGCTGGCGTTAGATACGGCCATGTTGTCCTGGTCGGAGTGTGAGTAAACCAGACTGGTGCGGAACTTGATGAACTTGATATCCATCGTGTTGTTCACACGTGCGGTGTAACGTTCAAAGTTCGGTCCTGCACCCTCAAGTGTACCCTTCTGCTTATAATAGTCGAGACTAATATTATAGGTGTTGTTGGCACCGCCGCCGCTGAGGTTTACGTTATGGTTCTGACGAATACCGGTCTTGAAGGCCTCGTCGAGCCAGTTGGTATTAGTATTGTCGCGGAAGTGATAGTATCCGTCGCTGCCAAGGCTGTAGCCGCCAGGAGCAGGAATACCTGCATTCTCGGCAGCAATACCGAGATAACGGCTGTACTGCTCGGCATCCATGATGTCGTAGGCATCCTTCTGAATCTTGTCGATACCGAAGTAACCCTTGTAGTCAACCTTCAGAGGCTGTTCTTTCTTACCGCCCTTGGTTGTGATGATGACCACACCGTTAGCAGCACGAGAACCGTAGATGGCACCTGCAGAAGCGTCTTTCAGCACCTGGATGGTCTCGATGTCATTAGGAGAGAAGTCGCGGATAGATGTTCCCATGGGCACACCGTCGATAACGTACAAAGGTGCGGTGCTACCGAATGAACCGATACCACGGATGCGTACCGATGGGTCGGCGCCCGGCTGACCGTCGGAAGTAATCTGCACACCAGCCACCTTACCTTCGAGCATCGAAGATACGTTGGAGTGCGACACACGCTTCAGCTCATCGGCGTTCACGATAGATACGGAACCTGTCAAGTCGGCTTTCTTCTGCGTACCATAACCCACTACGACCACCTGGTCGAGAACCTGTGAGTCGGATTCGAGCTGAATCTTTTCGATGATAGCTCTGCCATTGACGGCGATTTCGCTGTCTTTGTAGCCCACATAACTTACCACGAGGGTGGCATTGGCAGGAGCATCCAACTGGAAGTTACCGTCAATGTCGGTCACGCTTCCTGTCTGAGAGCCCTTCACTCTGACTGTTGCACCAATCAGAGGTTCTCCGTCCTGGTCAACTACCTGACCGCTGACCTTAATGGTCTGTGCTTGTTCCACCGATGCCATAGCAGGAACTGTGCTGACAGCAAGTCCTCCCACGACGCTCAATGTAAGCATCACTGAGAATAGTTGTTTCCTCATTTTACATAGTTTTTTAGTTATTATTAAATTAGGTATATAGAATTTTCTTGTACAGAAAAGTAGTTCGTTGCTCAAATTAGGTATGTTTCGGCAGTAATTTTGTGCAAAATTAGTTAATATATATGTTTGTATGGTGGATAAAACGAAATATAAGGTGGACAAAACGGAATTAAAGTGTAATAGCGCCACTTTAGTCAAATATTCATGCTGGCTGTGTGCGCGAACGCTACTGAATGGCGCTAGGACTTGTACCGTAGAGTTTTGTAAAACAGCGGGTGAAGTATTTCGGGTCGTTGAAGCCTACGCTATAGGCTATTTCCGTGATGTTTCGTCCACCTGACTCTTGCAGCAGCTGCCGGGCAATGTTCAGCCGGTAGTTCCTGATGAATTGCGTGGTGGGCAGTCCGGCTTCTTCGTTCAGGTGCTTCGAAAGCAGCGGACGGCTCATGTTCATGGCCTCGCACAGTTCCTGCACGCCGAATTCCGAATTGCTGTAGTTTTGCTCCAGGACACGGATCACCTTCTCCATGAATGGTTTGTTCTTCTTTTTCGTGTCCTCTTTGTTTTCCTCAGCACTTTTGCTGTAGCTGTCTTCGTATTGTTTCTGTATGTGGAGGATGCTTTCGATGCGTTGCTGCAGTTGTTTGGGGTCTTTCGATTCGTTCAAGGCCTTCACGATGGGTGCCATTGCCTTCTCGGCCTCCTGTTCGCGGGTTTTCCTCCTCACTTGCTCCATCCGTTTGCGGTAGAGCCAGGCTCCTGCAACGGTCAGCAGTAAGAAGACCCCGCTGATGAACCACCAGCGTTTCCAGAAATAGGGTATAACTTCTATGTCGAGTTGGATGATTTCCTCGCTGCTCGACAGGGCTGAGGCATATTTCACTTCAAGTGTGTAAGTGCCGCCGGGCAGTGATGTGTAGCGTATGGAGTGCTGTCCCATGGGCAGTTTTATCCATTCGTCTTCGAATCCCTTCATCCGGTAGCTGTAGATGCCGTTGCGCTCATTGCCGTAGTTCAGTGCCGAAAAACTGATGTTCAGCGCCTTGTCGCTTTCGTGCAGGGTGAGTTTCCCCGCCTGCGAGATGTCTTCGTTCAGGTAGTGTCCGTCGGCTGTGATGTCGTGGTTATCGATATTCAGCTGGGTGAAGCGCAGGTGCCCCTTGTAGGTGTTCTGGCTGTCAATGCCATAGAGGGCACTCAGTCCGCTGTTGGTTCCCAGATAGATGGTGCCCTGACTGCTGATGATGGCCGAGTTCCAGTAGAATTGCGAATTGGGCAGTCCGTCGTCTTCGGTATAGTTGTTGAACACACCTGTCTGGGGATTGAATTGCGAAAGACCGTTCCTCGTCGTAATCCAGAGGATGCCGCTCTTGTCTTCCACGATTCCCTTCACTCCATTGTTGGCCAGTCCATGCTGTATGTTGAAGTTCTGGTAGCGGGTGTTTCCGTTCTTGTCCTTTATGCGCCGGTAGAGTCCGTATTCGTTGCTGCCTATCCACAGACTGCCGTCGCGGGTTTCATAGAAACAGCACATCTTCTCGATAATCCGTGACTCAGGATTGTCGAGCTTGTATTTCAGCAGTTCGTAATTGAACTCGTTACCGTCGGTTCCCCGGCTACGGCTTTTTAAATCTATGCGAATTCCGCCTTCCAGATGTCCCATCCATAGCCATCCCTCCCTGTCGATGATGCTTCCAATGCATCCTCTGATGGCGTTGCATCCCTTGAAAGGGTCTTGGATCTGTCCAGTCTCGTAGTCGTAATAGTAGAGTCCGTCGTTAGTGCCAATCCACATCAGGTCGTTGATGGCGTCGTACTGCAGAGCTCCGATGTAGGTGAACAGCTGGGCGTGCCTTTCGTCTATTGCCAACGGAACAATCTGCTGGGGCTTGTCCAGACTGGTCGTGCAGAGTCCGCCGCCCCATGTTCCAATCCATAGCTGGCGCCGGTTGTCGGCCTTCAGCGTGGAAACGGCATTGTGGGGCAGGGCAGAGTTGCTTTTGGTGAAATGTTCGAAAGTCTCCTTTCCCGGTTCTTTCCGGTTCAGTCCGCCTTCCACCGTTCCCACCCATAGTGTGCCGTCTTCTTCGGCAAACATGGCGTTAACGGCATTCGGCGACAGACTGGCGGGGTCGTCCGTATGGATGTAGTTGGTGAGCTGCAGTTCGCGCGGCGATAGTTTCATAACGCCTCCCGTCTCGGTTCCAATCCACAGCAGTCCCTGGAGGTATTTTATGCAACTGATGAAATCGCTGCTCAGCGGCATCTTCTCGCTCTTCGTGGTCCATTCCACGAAACTGTCTTTGGCGGGATCGTAGATGTTGATGCCACCCAGGGTTCCGGCTATCAGCACGCCGCCGGGACCGGTGGCCAGACGGGTAACGAGGTTGTGCAGCAATCCCTTGCCGTCGCCCTTCTGATAGTTGCCGAGCAACCGGTACGACTTGTCGAAGCGGAACAGTCCCCTGTCGGTCGAAATCCACAGTTCGTTGTCCTTCCACATGAAATCGCCGATGTCGGCAAAGTGGATGTCCGTGATGGACTGTGCGATAGGTTCCCTGACAATCTTGTCGTTCTTTACCCGCAGACGGTAGAGTCCACCCTCGATGCTTGCCCACACCGAGCCGTCGTGCTCCATATCGCTGATGCAGATGTTAAGTCGGTTGCTTGAATATCGGTAGGGAATCACCTTCCTGATGCCTCCCTTGTCGTCGAGCGCTATATAATATATATAGGTACGCGCGACGAGCCAGATACAGTCTTTCGAATCCCGATACACCGTCAGGGCACCTTGCGACAGGGCCTTGTTTATCAGACTGTCGCCCTGCGGTTCCCATTTGTGCATCGAGTGCAGGTCGATGATATCAGTTCCTTCCTCGTAGGTCACCCACAAGCGGTGGAACTTGTCCTCCGCAATGTTGCGGCACGAGTTGCTCCTCGGGGTGAACCCCATGTCGTTGCTGGTGGGTGAATAGTAATTGTAGCCGTCGTATTTAACCAGTCCGCTGCCGCTGGTGGCAATCCAGATAAAACCGTAGCTGTCGAGATGAATGTCCATGACGTAGTTGCCGGGCAGCCCGTTCCTCATGTCCAGATAGGTCATGTTGTAGTGCTTGTCCGTGAAAGGCGCGCAAATAGCCGTTATGGCGAAAATGCATGCCAGAATAGATAGCCACAGTCTTTTCATTCTTTATTTATTGCACCAAGGCCATCCGTCGTCGGTCCAGCGGATTTCCTTCTGAATCAGTACGGAAGCCCCTTTCAGCTCGACGCTGTAGCCATGGCACAGGAACAGGTCTTGTCCGTTGAAGTTGTAGGCCGAACAGTGGCCCATGGCTTCGAAGGTCTGGTGGTCGCCCTCAGCGAAAAGCGTTCCTCCGCCCATGCGCATGTCCTTGCCCTCGCGGTCGGTGTAGGGTCCTTCCACGTTACGGCTTCTTCCCACGGCCACCCGGTAGTTGCTCTTCTCTCCTCGGCAGCAGTAGTCCCACGAGACGAACAGGTAGTACCATCCGTCGTGCTTCATTATGAACGGTGCTTCGATGGCGTTTGTGCCGGCAAATTTCGAAGTTGGGTTGGGTTCTGCATCCTTGCATCCCGGAGCATGGCGCCGGGCTATGGTCACGGGTTTCGAGGCCAGATGCATGGTAGAATCGAGGCGGGCCATCTGGATGCCGTCCCAGAAGGAGCCCCATACCACCCATGGCTGGTCGTTGTCATCTATCACGATGTTCGGGTCGATGGCGTTCCAGTTGTCGCGGTTTTCTTTCGAAACCACCACGGCGCCGCAGTCTTCCCATTGGTAGTCGGGCGATGCGGGATTCAGCGTCTTGTTGGTGAGCAGACCGATGGCCGAACCGTTCTTCCCGAAGGTTGAACAGCTGTACATCATCCACCATTTCCCGTGCCATCGGATGATGTCGGGAGCCCATATATGGCGCTTGAAGCCAGGAACGGAGTCCTGTGTCCATGTTGGTATTTGGTCTTTCAGCACGCCCTCGGGCATCACGATCCATGTCTTGCGGTCGGTGGAGGTGGCCATGCCGATACCCATACCGGTGGAATAGATATAATAGGTGCCGTCTTCAAAGGCCATCACGGGATCGTGCACCATCAGCGTGTCCGTCTTGAAGGGCTCGCGTGGCCATTCACGCCGCTGCTGTGCATCGGCATGCGCCGTACACAGCAGAGCGAGCATTCCGCAGAAGATGAGTCTTTTCATAATTCGTTTTGATTTTTCCAGAAATTCTAGGCAAGCCTGGGCTGTCCTAGGAAAACCTAGGCTTGCCTAGCACTAACTAGAAGCGATACACCGCAAACGTCTTGGCGGGCACGCTCACCTTCAGCACATTGCCCTCAGCCTTCACGCTGCCCGTCTTCGGAGCCACCACATTCTTGTTTTCCAGTGTGTTGATGGCATCAGGGTTGTCGTGGTGAAGCGTGGTCACTTTGCCGTCAGGCAGACTCTTGATGCCCTTGAAGGTCACGGTGATGTCCTTTGCCTCGGCATTGGTATTGGCAATCTTCAGGATATACTGGCGGGTATTCTTGTCATAGCAGGCAGTGGCATACATGCCGTCCTGTCCCTTGATGGCATTCTTGCCCTCGGTCATCTTCAGCACGTTGGTGCCAGCGTTCTCGCCGTACATCTGCTGCACCCAGTAGGTGGGCGTGCGCATGGTGCTCAGGTTGTCCATCCAAATCTCGTCGGGGCGCCACTGCCATCCATCGACATGGGCAAACAGCGGGGCGGGAGTAGCCATCCACACGATGTCGGCATTACGCTCCAGACCCGTCATGAAGGCAGCCTCGCAAAGGGCAGCCTCGAAGGTGTTCTTACCCGTTGGCACGTCGATGGGCACGTTCTGGTCGCCGCCCTTGATATGGCAGGCATATTCTCCGGCAAACACCTTCGGACCCTTGCGGCTGTAGCTGTCGTAGCGTCCTGCCTGTGAGAGGAACCAGTCCTGGTCGCGGTAGAAGTGTTCGTCCACGAGGTCAGCCTTCAGGCGTGTCATCTCCTTCCATCCGTAAGTGAATTCCTTGCCGTCCTTGTCGTCGGGCGACGGACCGCTGGTACCTACAATCTGAATATTGGGATATTTGGCGCGGATGGCCTTGACGAATTTCTCCAGACGAACAGGATAGAGCGGTCCCCACTGCTCGTTGCCCACACCGATGTGCTTCAGGTTGAAGGGAGCGGGATGGCCCATGTCAGAGCGCAGCTTACCCCACTTGGTGTCGGTTCCGCCGTTGGCAAATTCAATCAGGTCGAGTGCGTCGTCGATGTATGGCTGCAGGTCGTCGACGGCTACATGGAACTGTTCGCCGTTGTTCTGGAACTGACAGGCCAGACCCACGCTGACCACGGGCAGCGGAGCGGCGCCGATTTCCTCAGAAAGCAGGAAGAACTCATAGAATCCCAGTCCGTAGCTCTGGAAATAGTTGGGATACATACGGTGGGGGAAGGTGTAGTTCCAGCGGTTCTCGTTCAGCGGACGGTTCTCCACGGGACCTACCGAATTCTTCCACTGATAGCGGCTGTCAAGGTCGGTTCCCTCCACAATGCAACCGCCGGGGAAGCGGAACACGCCGGGCTTCAGGTCCTTCAGGTCTTTCACAAGGTCAGCACGGAGCAAACCCTTCCAGGCATCGCCGGGGAAGAGCGACAGATGGTCCATGTCCAGCCCGTCCTTGCTCTCCAGGAAGATGCGTAGCAGTCCGTGGGCGTCGGTCTTCGTCGGCTTCAGTTCGATAGTATATTTCTTCCAGTCTTTTCCGCTCACTTCCAGGCCCTTCTTGGCAATCACCTCGTTGTGCGAACTGACCAGTTCCACGCGAATCTTGGCCTTGCCTTTCGAGCGTGCATAGACGCCGAACTTATAGTCAAGCCCTTTCTTGAATCCCATGCCGAAGTAGCCGCGGTTCTCTATTCCCGTCCATTTGTCGGTATGTCCGTCGTCCTTCAGACGGATATAGTGCGGGTTGCGCTCGAAGGCAGGGTCGTCGTCCTCCACCTCAGCGTTGCCGAAAATCTGCCATCCCATCAGTCTTTGCGGGAATTCAAACGAACGGTTCTCCACCAGGTCGGCATAGAGTCCGCCGTCGGCACCGTAGTTGATGTCTTCGAAGAACACGCCGTACATGGTCGGCTGGATGGTGGCACCCGGCTTGTTGGCCAGCACGGTGTACTGATGACTACTCTGGGCAACAGCCACCTGTCCGACAGCTGCCAATGCGCCCACTAAAAGCGAGAAAAAAATTGTTTTGTTCATAAAGTTAAAAAGAAGTTTGTTTATTTGTCAGCAAAGATATGAAAAATAATTGTGTAACGTACAATTATCAGTATTAAAATAATATAAAAGTATATCCGTATATGTTTTTTTCACTATTTTTGCCCCTGAAAACTGATGGCCAATGAAAAATATTAATTCCATAATCCGATGGCGCCTGTGGGTAATCCTTCTGTCGGGACTGCTCATGACGGGGTGCAAGCAGACTGCCGATCCCTTTGAACTTTCCAACTACCGGCCGGTCGATGATTTCGTGCCTGCCTACGAAGCGCTGACCAGTCAGCAGCTGGCCCAAGGCGATTACGACCTGGAAAAGACCGTGCGCGTGATGAATGCCCTGGAACTGGCGCAGGCCAACTCGGAAAATTTCGACGAGTTCCTCAAGGTGATGGCCCGGCAGGACTACGAGGGCGTGGCTCCCGACGTGCTCGAGGCGAAGCAGAAACTGATGCCCGTGTTGCAGTATATGTATCAGCTGAGGGCACTCGACGCGGAACTCAGCGATGCCTGGATACTGGCGCGAAGCGCTGCCACAGGCGGCATGAAGATGGTAGGGGATGTGGATATCATGGATGTGGTCAACACCGTCATGGGCAATCCCATCGTGCTGCTCGACATCTTCCACAAAGAAGATGCCTCGAAAGTCACCGATACGGCTTTCTCCAATTATAAGAAGGACAAAGAGTTGCGGCAGAATGTGCGCAACGATATTGCCAAGCTGGAGGCTTCTTATCTGAAATACCTCTCCGACTACGCGCCCATCTATCATAAATACATGAAGGAATACGACGCGCTCTGCGTGGAGAAGGACAAGGTGTACCTGGAACTCTATGGCGGACAGGCAAAGAATGCCCTGCAAGGAGCTGAAAACATCCTGAAGAAATATCCCGGCAACGCTGAGGTTCAGCTGCTGAAAGCACAGGCGGAGATTATCCTAACCCCCGGCCAACTCCCTCGACGGGGAGAGAAAATCCCCCAAAATTCCATAGAAGGAGGAAAGGAAGGCCCCCTAAAACTCCCCCAAGTGGGAGATAAATCCGCTTCAGAAAGCCTCCCCTCGGGGAGGTCGGAAGGGGTTGAAATGTCTGAAGGGGTTCTTTCCACCCTCGACAATTATATTGAGCAGAACCCCGACAAGACGGCGCCCGCCTTGCTCCTGCGCGGCGTGTACTATAAGCGCATGGGATATGCCGACGAGGCCCTGAGCTGTTTCCATCAGGCTTCCATCGAATATCCGCGACAGGCCGCCCAGCTTACTGACATGCTCGACTCCTACTGTATGCGTAACTATCTGAACAAGACCTCCGAGGGTCTCTATCTGCTGCAGCTCTATCGCTCCATGATGGAAGGCTATGGCTTGTTCAGTCCTGATCTGATGAAGGCCAAATTCTATGCCGACAACGGTAAGCAGGAGGAGAGCAAGAACGAGATCTACAACCATTTCTTCCGCCGCGGCAACCAGAAATACTACGACGGTCTGCTCTCCGACATGCAGTTCTGCGAGCAGAATCTGCCGGCGAGTTTCAAGCAGTTGCTCATCGACCGTAAGTTCCTGGACGTGAAGGTGGAACCCGATTCCAAATGGCTTGTCCTCAACGACGACGAGGAGATGCAGGTGACCATCCAGAACAAGTCGGGCAAGCGGCTCGAGAACGTTCGCCTTTTCCTTTGCATCCATTATACTGACATGCACAAGGACGAGTACTATGTGGTGAAGGTGCCGCAGACCGTGAGCATCATCGAGCCCGACGGAGAGGTTGAGATTGAGGACGTTCCCCTTGGCTATCGCGACAAGAAATACGCCGACATTACCCGCATCCGTGCCATTGCTATGACCGACGACCGCCTCTGCTGGGTAGACGACATCCAGTTCAGCCAAGACCGTCCGTTCCTTAAATCTATCGTAGATTTATTCTGAACAATCGTTAACCCTGTCGGGATTATCTCAGCATGGTAACGCTCAGAAATGCAGTCATTATCTCACCCTTCACAGACCTCATTTGAAGAGGGCTGCGAAGGGTGATGATTTATTGTGCCACCAATTTCGTGGTGTACTCCAGTTTCACCGTACCGTCGCCATTTACCCTCCGGGTGGTTATGTTGGCAGGGGTGATGTGGTGGTCGTAATCCGAATCGTTCCAGTGGTCGCCGTTGATGCCGTTGATGATTTCTACTGCTTCGGCATCGAGGTGATAGGTGCCTTCGCCGGTATAGCTCACGGTGAACTCCTTGCTGGAAATATTGCTACGATTGACAGTGAACAGGCAGATGAGTTTGTGGCTCATAGTACCGTTCAACATGGGTTCAGTAGTCCATAAATTCATCCAATTTGCGGCAAAGTCTTCTATTGAGCGGATTTCAAAAGGATAGGAAGTGTCGATGTTGATACTGCCTTTGCCTTCCAGTCCGTTCTCTGCCATCTGACCCACGACGTCGTTGCCGATGCGGATGTTGCCCTGTTTGTCCACGCTGATGTTGTCATGTTCCTTGAAGAACTTCTCTATCTCGCTTTGGAAGCGAACATTTTTATACATTCCAAAGAAAATCGTACCGACATATGTTTCTTCAGGATCATAATCAGGATCGGTAGGCAAGATGCCTGCCCCCCAAGGCTCAGGCCCCCAAGGCTCGTCATAGTAAGCGTTGCCTTCCAACTTTATCCAACCCTTGATGACGTCTGGTTCATATGTCAGTTCAAGGTCGGCCAGTTCGGGAGCCTCCACCTCGGTGCCACCCTCGTTCAGATCGATGTCGCAGAACAGCTTGCCGGTGCCCTTCGGGATGGTAAAGTCGTAGGTCTTGTACTCCACGTTACCCGGACTGAAGAGCGACAGCTTGCATGGAATCTTGTTGCGGATGAGGGCATACTCCGAGAAGAAACCGATGTCGCCTTCGCCGCGTTCATCGAGCTTGCACTGCCAGAAATTCTTATCCTGAACCGAGTCGGGCACAAGACTGAAGCGCACTGTCCAGCCGTCATATTGCGATTTTTCACCCTCCTTGCAGCCAGAGTCCTTCAGGCGAACAGCCACCTTGGTGTTCAACTGTTTGGCTAATTGGCGTGCTGCCCGCTGGAAGTTCTTGCCGGCCTTCACCTCCAAGTCGTCCCTGATGGCCTGGAACACGTCAGGGATTACCTTGCAGCACAGTTCGGCATAGTACTCCTCGCTGATCGTTTTCTGTGTGTACTCGTCGGGATAGAGGTACGAAGTCATGCTGGTCACGTCCTTCTCGGCCATGCAATAGTCGTAGATGGTCTTGTTGTCCATCCAGAACCACTCGCTGTAGTTGCGCAGCACCTGCTCGATGTAGGTCATCAGGCGGTCGTGGGTCCAGCCTTTGTCGAAAGCGGGGCGGAACACCTCATACCAGTCCTTCTCAGAGCGGTAGGGTTTCTTTCCGTTGTTGAACTTTGTCTGTGCGTCGCCGCCTATCACGTTGCAATCCTCGCTGTAATAATAGCGGTAGGCCTTGCGGAACAGGCTTACCTTGGCTGCCTGTACCGTGGTGCCGAGTTTATCGAGCGCCACGCCTACGAAGGCCGCCAAGCCCATAGATGCAGACATGATATTGGTGCCGATGGCGGAAGCCATCTTGCCTACTGTGGCGGCCATGATCACCTTCAGCGTGTTGGCTGCCACGCCTACGTCGTCGTTATTGATGGCCGCACCGACAACATCGAGACAGGTGACGGCCGTTCCGAGATTGCCCATGATGTTGAACATATCGCCCAAGACCTCCGACTCAAAGCCGAGGGCCGTGAGCAGGGTGTAGCCGCCGTCGATGCCCACGGTCTGCCAGAAACCTACTTCATCTTTCCAGGCCCGGATGGCTTGTGCCTCGGGGTCGTCGGACGAGGCGATGTAGAGCATCTTCTCGAGGGCGGTGTTGAGGTCCTGATATTGGATGTATCCGTCGAAGTCTGTCCTAAGGAGCGCAGCACGGGTCTTGTCGTTGACTACGCTGAACACCTCGAACATCGACAGGTGGTCGGTCATGATGACGGCTTCCTGCCGATCCTCGTCGTAACGAAAATAGACGGGTTCCCACTCGCCGTTCTCGTTCAGGTAGGCAGCCCTGATGGTCTCGCCCTCACGCCGCTCTATGGGGATGGTGATGCGGGCTACGCCGCACAGTTCATGCTCGCCGGTGGAGAGGCTCAGGTCGATGGCCTGTCCGCGCACGAAACCCTCGGTGGGCTGTGGCGTGAGCACGCTGTTGCGGATACACAGCTGCACGTTGCCGGCGATGGCGGTCGGTGAGAACTCCACGGTACACTTCTGTCCCTCGGCCCTCAGCGTGGAGTCGTTCAAGTCGATAATCTCTGCATTCTCCATGACGAAGCCCGGCACGAAGGTGATGCTGTCCACAAAAACAACGTTGGTGGTCAGGTCGCTCTTGCCCTGCTGAGAGACGACAATGTCTTCGCCATCGGTGTGCAGGTCTTTCACGGTGCTTACGTTCATCGCTATATCCTGCAGGCCAGAAGTACTGCGATGCACCACCATTCGGTATTCGCGACCCTGAGGGGGCATGGGGTCAATCTTTGCGTCGCCACGAACCTTGAAACGACGCCATAAGGGTGCATTGCGATAGAGTTCTTCCGAGCCGACAGGCACGTAGAGGGTAGGCGTGTTGTTATCTGAAAAAATCTTCTCATTGAACGATGAATCGCTGATAGCAGGCGGAATCTCAAAGGGGAGGGTCAGATATGTAAGCCGTTCACAATTGGTGAATGCCCCCTCCATTTCCACTACAGTATTAGGAATCGTTACTTCGAATGACTCATGCTGCAGACTATGGATACTGCCAGGCTCTAATCTCACTACATTGTCGGTGAAGAGTTCACCCCTTTCATCGCCCAATAATAACGCCCCCCAAGAGGTACCATATCCAGATGACGTATAATGCTGTGGAAGCGATACCACAAGACTCGAGCCGTCTTTGTTGAACAGCAGCTTGCTTCTTGTTTTGCCTGTGCGGATGCTGAAATAACGACAGCCTTCTTCCACAACGAAACCGATAAGATTGGTATTCTCAAAAGCAGTAGGTGATATCTTTTTTAGGGCAGGATACACATGGAATAGCCTTTCAGGGAATGTGACAGCGTATAGAGCCTGTGGTTCCAGTTCCTTCAGTGCGGTGAAATGAGGCGTTTTATTGAACGAACACGATGCGAAAGCACGGGAGCCCAATTTGGTGATGCTTTCCAACCACGATCCATCTCCCTTCGACGTTCCTGTACCACCACTCATGAATGCCTCTTCATCAACCTCGAATGCCGGGCTGCGGCTGATGATATTCGACAGGGAACACATCATAAACGCTTTTTTGCCTATGCGCTTAACCGAGGATCCGATGGTAAGATGTTTGATACGTGTCGTCTGGAAAGCGCCATCGGGCACCTCCTCCATCTTGTCGCCGATAACGAGTGTGTCGATGGTACTGTAGATAAAGGTATAGGGGTCGATAGACTTAACGTTGCCGCCAATGATTATCTTGGCGAAGTTGCCTTTGTTGTAGAAGGCATTCTTTCGGATACGCGTAACGGCGTAACTATTGCCCTCGTCGTCGGTCACCACTTCGGGAATATTCACCACAGCGCCGCTCACGCCGCGCTTGGTGTACTGTATGATTTGCGCCTCACCATTCTTGAGCAAGGCATATTCTATGTCATTGATGACTGTGTTCTTGGCATCTAATGGTTGGACACCCGTGAAGATGATGCTGTTTTTTCTGAACGATTTGATGAGAGCATTCTTATAATAACCGTCGAAACCTCCGCCCCATCCGTAGTTGAAGTGGAAATAGTTGTTGCTGGTATAGCCGTCGCACACCAGGGCGTGGCAATCTTCAGGAGTAATCATACTACCACCACAATAGAGAACAGGGCGTTGTTGGTCCAACTCTGCCTTTATCTGGCTTTGCAACTCCGATGCGATGTCCGCTTTCAATGTCTTGATGTCAGGACTATAGCCGAAGTTGTTCACCAACGCTTCAGAATCAAAAGGCGTTGGACTGCCATTGGGCCCGTACCCTGTTCTGAAAGCCTTGCCGATGTCGGCCATTAGGAAAGCCACGGCCTCAGCCTGCTGGGCATTGTAGCCTCCGCCATAGTTGTCGAGCATATTATCCCAGTCATAGACGTGCCCAGAGAAGTCCTCTCCGGTAAACGTACCAATGATTGGGTCGATTAGTCGCCCAACCGACTGTTTCGGCCATTTCCAGTAGTTCATTACCTGGGCCAGGGCAGTAGGATAGCAGCCCGTAGGACATCCAGCAGGACAGAGGGCATTGTAAGGCGCATGTTGATTCCACGTTGTGGTGAGTAAAGGACCAACAATGACAGAGCCCAATTCTGCCTTGGAAACTTTCCTTGGTGCTTTCGAGGCCAAAGCTGGATTCTGTCGTAGCGCGTCGATGCTCTCGGAATAATCCTCTAAGAGGTCTTTCAGCTGGATAGGAGCGTCATCGTAGTTGAACGAGCCGTGGTCGCAGTAGCCCACCACTTCGACCTCCGTTCCGCTCTCACCAGAGACAATCACGAAACCCTGATCAGCGCCATAATTAATGATGTATAGATTGTCCTTGCCAGTAGCCACCTTCGACTTCACGGTGTGAGCCACCACGGGTTCCGTGGGTGCTGCCGGAGCACGGCGGCGGGCTTTCATCTGCCTGACGGTGTTGGTGGTGACAAACTGACGAGCCGTTGAGAGGGCTTGTGCGGTAGTGACATCATCGGCTTTCGCGCTGCTTATAGTGAACAACACTGCAGTAAGGGTGAGGATGAGTTTCTTCATGGCTTGCGGAATTTAAATGAAAAACGATGGGTCTTTACGATGTAGAGGTCTGACCTCAACTGCCTGATGGGGATGGTGACACAGCCACGGTCGTCAGTCTGATAACGCCCCGCCAGCATTCCTTTTATGTCATAAAGGAACACGGGCGAACGTGGGTCTTCGCCGCTGATGCTGATGGCATCGGCTTGAAAGCGGAAGTCTGGACTGGAGGCTTCCACCTCTTCGATGTCGGTGGTATTCCAGTCGATGTCGAAACTGATTTTCTGCAGCAGGTAGATGGGATACTGCACCGAGTTCTTCGTAGTGGTAACAAGGACATCGCTGCCAGAACAGGTCACTACAGGTTTCTCGGTGAAGGAGAAGCGCGCCACCTTCCCGTCTTTCTGCTGAATGACGATGGTGTTCTGCCCGTAAGCCAACGTGCTGAACGCCAACAGTAGGGGAATAATACTCTTTCTCATTTTTGCACGGTTTAAATAGATATTGCAAAAATAAGGAGAAGGAAAGAACAAAGACTCGCAAATCGTACATAACTACTTGCAATTGATGTTTTGCAAGTAAATAACAGCACTAAGGTTGCTGTCGCCACTCGGCAGGAGTCATGCCTGTCACAGTCTTGAATGCCCGGAAGAACGACGACTCAGTGTTGAACCCCGAGGCCATCCACACTTCAGATATTTTTATGTTGGGCTGATTGCTCATCAGCTGTTTGGCGTGAGCGATGCGATAGTCGTTGATAAACTGCGAGAAGGTACAGCCGCGCTGTTGGTTGATGCAGTTAGACACGGCCGTCCGGTTAGAGCCTACGGCAGCAGCCACGTCGGATAGTTTCAGCTGGTGGTCGAGGTAGGTCTTTTGCGTCTCCATCAGCTTGCAGATGCGCTCCATCAGTTCGGTGTCGGGTATGTTGGTCGTCGGTTCGTCGCCTGATGCGTTCTCGCCACTTGCTTCAAGTTCAGACTCTGCACCCCGTCCACGTTTCTTCCTCCAGATAAACAGGGCAGCTAATAGGGCAACGGCTAAAAAGGCAATGGCCAACAGCCATTTGCCAATCGGAGCAGTAGTGGTATTCAATCCCGAAGGGTTGTCAGCCACATGCAACAGCCAGACACCGGCGGAAGTCTTGAAATTGTTAGAACTGCATATACCACCGGCAAGCATCAGGTTGCCGTCGGTAGTCAGTACGGGGTAGAAGATATCAATATCGGTAATGGGGTCGGTATAGCCAAGTTGTAGGCGGGCTGGATTCACACCATAGTCAATGGTAAGCACTAATACACGGCCTGGTCTGGGTTCCTCTACATACCATGGCCCTTCAAATCCGAGCATATATGCCTTGTGTCTTTCCCGGTCGGCTAAGATAAAGGAATAATAACCTATGGATCCATTCTCCGTGATGGTGGGGATGGGATTGTCTGTGGGCAGCAGCGAGAACTCGCCGTTGTGTACACGGAGGATGACAATGCTGTCCTGCTGAGGACGTATATCCCGCCAGTTGTCGCCGTTAGTAGCGGGCAGCAGATAGGTGTAGTCGTCCATCTTTTCGTTGCCGATGAAGGAGGCAGAGATGTCCCTGTTGAAGTCATAAGAATGAGTCTTCCACCGTTCCAACAGGGGAATGTGGAGCGGTTCGCCACGCAGACGGTCGACCATTGCCGAGCTGACGACCTGGCCCTTCGTGTCGGTGTGTCCGAAGACGATGGCGTCATCTTTCGCCGTGCGCAGGATGTAGGGCGTGACACGTTCTGCGCTCACATCTTTTACATGTGAGAACGTACGCCGCCCGTCGTACATTTCTATAGCGTCGTCAGCATACCAGTTGCCGGTTATCACCACACGGCCGCTGTCAATCTCCGTGGCCGATGCCAGGGCACGCTTCTTGTCGAGGGCTGCGATGCCTTCAAAGGTACGGGTTGCAGGATCGTAGAGTTCTACACCCCACGACTGTCCTATGCCCATCTCCTTTTCAAAACCGCCTGCAACGAGAACCTTACCAGACGATAGCCTGAGTGCCACTCCACCGTCATGACTGTAAGCCATCGGCACAACGTGCCATTGTCCGCCTTTATAGTATTCTGCTGTGGGTGTGGGCTTGAAGTTTGTAGTATGTCCGCCTATTACTGTCACTTCACCGTCTATGTTGAGTATAGCGTGGCTTGAGCGGGCTATGTTCAGGTCAGGTAGCCGTTCCACCTCAATCTTCGCCATAGGACAGCCGCCAATGGTTTTTGCCGCTGGCTGTTCCGCTGCCATAACGAGCATCGGTATCAACATTGCACATAATAATATGTTCTTGTAAATACACATATTCGGGTTCCTAGCTACTTAACAGTTGCAAATTTACAATAATTTTTGCATTATCAAGCAACTATGGCAAAAAAACTGACAAAAAGCAAATGATTTAATAATATGATTCTTATAATAATAGAATAGGCCCTAAGTCCGAAAACAGACAAAATAAAGGTTCTCATATTTGCGAACTTCAGATGATTTTATTACCTTTGTAGCCGATTATAGTAACATTCGGGTGTGGTAAAAATCTCACTCCTTTACTATCGTAATTTAATCTGACGTATACATTATAACGTAACAATATTTATTTATTAAAAATTTATTACTATGGAAGAAGAAATGAAGATTCCTGAAACTACAGGATTGAGAGTGAAAGAGAGTGCGAAGGCCGATTTGCTTACTGCTGCAAAATGGACAAAGTTCCTATGTATTGTCGGCAGCATAGGAATTGCACTTATAGTGATTTTTGCCATCTTCTTATTAGGGGCTGGTACTGTGGCATCCTCCATGTTTTCTGAGATGCCGTTTGGAGCAGTTGCCATGGGAATTATATACTTGGTTATTGCCGCTTTATACATTTATCCCATTATAAAGGGCTTCCAGTTTGCTAGCGGTGCTAAGGCTGCCTGCCTCTCTGATGATGAGAATGAACTGGCTCGCGGAATCAAAGGACTGAGTTCGCTCACCCAGTTCATGGGTATCATTACCATTATTATCATGGTAATCTATGCATTTGTTATTTTATTTGTTTTAATCGGAGTGGGCTTTGCTGCCATGAATAGTTGATAGACTAACGGCACACAGATATAACAAAGGACGGTTTCAGAGGGTTGCTACCCATTCGGAACCGTCCTTTGTTTCATTTCTAAACATTCTCTATTCTAATGGATATTTCTTTATCAGTGGCTTAAATAACGGCTGAGGATTGTCCTCATACGCTTCATGGAAACTCCAACAATAGTCGAAATAATGTTTGTCCCTTTGTTTGGCCTTCAATAAAGTTTTGTCAATTAAATTGTAACACCACAGTTCGTTATAGGCTATCAATGCACTCAGAGCACTCCGAGAACAAAAATCTGTATCCTCCTTGTCAAGTATCTTCTGACATATCTGTCGTACTTGTTGCTTGAATGTTGCCGATGGCCAGACAGTGACGGCATCCAATCCGCGAGATATCAAGTTCCTATTTTCGGTTTGCGAAAGCAGGCGAATAATCTCTTGTTTATCTTCCTCTCTGTGATATCTAGCTAAAGGGATTAATGCTTTAGGGTCTTGATCGTATAATTGTCGAAGACGGTTCTCGTATTCAGGCTTTGCTGGTAATCTGTCGTAAAGACGATACGTATAAATAAACTTAGAAGCATTAGCAGAGAAAAGAACAGCACTATCCATACGTAAGGAATCGTCTATGGAAACCTTGTATTGCTCCCTGTTATATTGTATCATGCAGATTCTGATATCTGCCGCATATTCCCCCCCTGTCCCTTTGCAGCCATCTAATGTCGATACAAGGGTAGTGTCTTCTATTTCAGCAATAGCCACGTTAACAGCTTCATGTGGATTTTTCATCAGAAGGGCGTGAAAAGCAATTAAGCGTTCGATTTTGTCTTCATGCTTGGAAGCTAGTTTTATCAATTCATCAGTAGAGACATGGGCACAGAGACTTTCTGATTTCTTCCATTGAGGCGAAATTTCTCCACCAATGCCTATCTTCTTGCCTGTATGAAAAGCCCTTTCAACTTTTACTTTCTTGACAACATTCTCAGCCACTTCGTTTTTTGGCTTTCCGTTGTTGCCACAGCCCTGCAATAAAAAGGCTGCAAGTATGATTAATCCCAATGGTTTCATGGTTCTTCATTCCTTTTTTTTTGCTTTCTCCATGTTCTGAAGAATCTTTTCGGCGTCTTTGCGGAGCGTTTCTTCCAGTTTGCCGCTCTTTTCAAGATTGGAAAGTGTCTCCATTTCGGCTACAATGCCGGTCAAAGTGCGGTTGGCTTTGTAGTGCTCCAGGGTGCGCTTCATGGCTGCGATATGCATTTCGGGCGAGAAATCCTTCTGCTGTTGTTCTAGGGCGTACTCGGTACAGCCGCAGAAGTAGGCCAGCAGCTGCCACTGATTCTGAAGGTAGTACATATTCTCGTCGGCAACCACGATATTGATGTCTGGCGAAGCCTGCGACCATCCCATCACGTAGGCAGCGGCATCCACCGACTTCTTGTCGTCGATTCTTCCGCTCAGGTAGGTCTTGGCGGCAGAGAGGGCATCGGCATTGTGCTCGCGACATTCCTCGGCCGAGGCAAACTGGGCATATTTCACGCCGTTGCTTTTCTCCTTGATGGTGGCTACCAGTTGCTCTATCTGCTTTTCCACCTGACTGGCTTTCTGCGTTTCGCCCGCTCCTTCGTAGTATTGTTTCAGGTAGTTCAGTTCCGAGACATAGGCATCCGACTCTTTGCCGAATAGTTCCTTGTAGATGTCGAGTCCACGGAGTTCGTATCTGATGGCATCTTGGTGCAGATTGTTGAAATGGCAGGCTTCGGCCATGTGAATGAGCATCATGGCCATGTCGAAGTCGCGTTTGTGGAGCGGTTCGTAGATGTCGAGTGCCTTCCTGACCAGTGTCAGCGCAGCCTTGTAGTCTTTCTTTGCATTCAGGTAGAGGGCCTTGTTGTCCAGATAGAAAGCGTAGAGCGTGTCGTTGTCGCTTTTGTATTTGGCATACAGGTTCATGGCCTTGTCGATGCTGCTGATGGCCTGGTCTGTTTGCTGGTCTCTGAAATAAGCCTTTGCCAGCAAGGCATGCCGCTGTATGTAGAGCGAGTCCTGCTCGCCCTTTGTCTGCAGCCTGTTGTCAAGCCATTTGTTCATCAGTTCTATGCTCTTCTTGAAGTTTCCGTTCTTGAAGAGGGCCACGGCCATGCTGTCCATTTTGGCCGCCAGTCTGTCGTCGATGGTTTGTGCACTGGCGGTTGTTCCGCTGGCTATGAGCATTATTACTGCAATAATCCAATTCTTCATAATTCTTTTTTATTAGGCATCCCAGCTCCCCTCCCATCGTAGGGGAGGGGCAGGGGTGGGGTCAGTATTCAGTAAAATGGGCAGATGTCTTGAGATTACAGACCCCACCCCTAACCCCTCCCCTTGAGGGGCGGGGAGTTGTTACTCTTTTGGGTAAGTGTTATGCAAAGGTACGAATAAACGAGCATAAATGCAAGTAAAACTTGCTTGAATTTTTTTCATCCCAGCTCCCCTCCCTTGGGAGGGGGTGGGCCTTCATTGCAGTTTGAAGGTTACGGGAACGGTGTATCTCACGCGCACTGGTGAACCGTTCTGACGGCCTGCAATCCAGTGGGGCATGCTCTTGATGACGCGTGAAGCCTCCTTATCGAGTGAGGGGTCTACACTCTTGACCACCTGCACGTCGGTGATGGAACCGTCTTTCTCTACTACAAACTGTACGATTACACGGCCTTTCACACCATTTTCGGCAGCAATCACGGGATACTTGATGTTCTGGCTGAGCCACGACATCAGGGCACTCATACCACCGGGGAATGAAGGCATCTGTTCCACAATCTCGTGAATCTTGTTCTCTTCCGCTTGCTGCTTCGGTGGTTCGGGAGGCGCAATCTCTTCCTTTATCTTCAGCACTTCGCCGCCCACCTCGTCGTTGCCTTCCACGGTCAGGGCGCCGATGGCCTTGGTGCTCTTTTCGATTTCGTCGAGTTTGATTTCGTCCTCATCCTTCACCAGGTTGTCTTTCTTGATGACCGGGGCGGTGAATTTTACGGATGACTTTACTTTCTCCACGATTTTCTCGGGTTCCACCTTAATCTGTTCTTTCTTCTCCACCTTGGCTTCCTTTTTCTTGTTTTCAAGGTTGGTGAGCTCGATGGCCTGCGTGTTTTCCACCGTGCGGTTGGCCGCTGCCATGCGATGCAGCGTAAGTCCGAGGTAGAGTAGTACAGCCGCAAGGGCTACAATAATAATGGACCTGATGTTTCGCTTGGAGGTTCCCTTGCGAAGCTGATAAGCCCCATAGGCCTGATTGCGTCCCTCGAACACGAGGTCGGTCCATTCCAGGGAGATTAAATCTAACTTTGCCATAGTTGTTATTATTTTAAATTGTTCGTATTAAAGTGAATTTCTCACTGGCAAAATTAGAACGCAAACCGTTAGGCTGCAAATTTTCGCGGGATTATTTTCGGCGTGTGTTGCAAAGCCTGTTTCTTTATAAATGTTTGGTAATAAACAGGTTATTCTAAATTCTGTCCGAATTAAGGTTGCAAAATTGCAACAAGAATGTTAAGTATTTAGTGGGTTGATAAGTCAACACAGAGGCACAGAGATACATAGAGGCACAGAGTAATAATTCTAAAACTCTGTGCCTCTGTATCTCTGTGTTTTATAAATTTATTACTTTCTCATGAGCTTCTTACCGTTCTTGATGACGATACCACGGTAGTCGGCACC
>JAFWQT010000124.1 GCA_017508965.1 Prevotella sp.
CAAATGTTGTCTGTCTCAGGACGGTTCCGTAATCTAAGAAAAAAAATGAATCTAACGGTTCGTTTACCCAAATGCCACCAGTTAAGTAAAACAGGCGGCACCTGCTTCTTGTACTACTACTTCTCTGTTTATGTAAATCTGTTCAAAGAACTATCGCTTGTTTGAAGAGCGAGTGACAACCACTTACCCAAGTGTCTTGGGCTGCGCGGTATTTAGTCTCTCGTAATGCACTTGTTAGGTGTTATCCTCAAAAGCGAGTGCAAAGGTAGACATTTTTCCGGAAACTCCAAAACTTTTCCGTGTTTTTTTTCGAAAAATATAAAAGTTTTCTGATTTTCGAACAAAATTGAGCAGTACACCTATTTTTATTATATAGGAGTTTGGGAGTCTAGAAGTTTGGGAGTTTGGGAGTTCATAGCCCCCTACTCTGCCTCAGCAGCTATCTGCTCATCATCTTCTTAATCCCATTCATAGAGAATACTCAACGGGACGGCAAACTATTCCCTATATTCAAGGATGTCGCCCGGCTGACAATCTAAGGCTTTACAGATAGCCTCCAGGGTGGAGAAACGGATGGCTTTGGCTTTTCCAGTCTTGAGGATGGAGAGAGTCAGCATATATACATAAATATAACTCACAAAAATACAACAAAAAAAAGCGCAACGCAGATTTGTATAATTAGAATAATCTTGCTATTTTTGCATTCCGATATCTTTAAATCACTGAAACCATGAATATTACCTATATTTCAAAAGACAAACGAGGCGAACACTTCCAGCGCATTCCGTTGGAGCAATTCGTAGAGGAAGTACGCTCACAGAAATACCTGTCGGCGATTGAGGTGGTCAATCTCTATTACCCGGGCGCCAACGACAGCCGCAATGCACGCGGCGACATCGACCTGCTCACGAGCCGACTGCCGCAGGTGTGCTTCGCCGCCGAATGGGAGAACCGCCGCGGAGAGCGTATCGCCAAGAACATCAACCGCCTGGTGCTGCTCGAAATCAACCATCTGCGCGACCATCTGCTGGCCACCGAGGTGCGCCGCATGGCCGCACAGCTGCCCTACACCTGCCTCACCTTCCTAACACCCGACGGTCGCGGCGTGGGCATCGTGTGCAAATATACCGAGCGCACACCACAACCCTCAGACAGCACCGTCACCACCGAAGCCG
This sequence comes from Prevotella sp., assembly GCA_017508965.1. GTDB lineage: Bacteria > Bacteroidota > Bacteroidia > Bacteroidales > Bacteroidaceae > Prevotella. The sequence continues at coordinate 1,176 of JAFWQT010000124.1, forward strand.
AAGAGCGCCTGCTGGCAGCCGCCTACGCTCGCCTCTCCTATATCTACAGCGCTCAGCTGGCCGTCACCGTGGACGCCAAGGAGCCCACGCTCGCTGCCAGTTGCCTGATGACGGTGGATGCCGACCTCTACTACAACCCCGACGCCGAGCCGTTCCGCACCACAGCCGACAACAATCTGACGCCCCAGGCCATCACCGACCAGCAGAGCGTGAGCGACTACATGCTGTCCGAACAGCTCGACGACGAACGCACGGGCTGGCGCCGCCGCTACTACGCCTGTCTGGAGGCAGCTCAGGAGGAATGCCGCGCCATGAAAGATGACGACGACTACGTGGAAGCCGTGCTCACCCGCCTGGCCCACGGCCTTTGCCAGATGGGCGTTCCCGAAGACTACGGCGTGAAGGTGACCAGCTACAATCCTATCTACAACGCCGACCGCACGCTCATAGAGGAAATCTTCCGCACGCAATACAACGAGACCACTTTCGGCTCGGCACCGAAGAAACACCTGAAGCAGGGCCAGCTGCTCACCTACAAGACCGAGCAGTTCATCAGCCGCCACTATCTGATGCGCAAGAACGTGATGACCGGCGTGGCACAGTTCTGCGAGCGCGACGGCTACACCTTCGCCTTCCGCGACCTCACCCCTGAAGCCTTCAACACCATGTCGATACGCGCCCTCAAGGCCGGACTCGAATCATGGGACAAAGACCTGCGCCGCTACGTGGACTCCACGCTCATCCCGCAATACGACCCCGTGGCCGACTATCTCTACCACCTGCCCCGGTGGGACGGCAAAGACCGCGTAAGCGAATTTGCACGGCGCGTACATACCAAGGATGCCCATTGGGCCGACGACTTCCACGTGTGGATGCTTTCGATGGTAGCCCACTGGCTGGGCAAGGACCGGCGCCACGGCAATGCCATCGTGCCGCTCATCATCGGACGGCAAGGCGGAGGCAAGTCGTCGTTTGCCGAAATCATCCTTCCGCCTGAACTCAACGACTATTACGACGACCGACTGTCGATGAAGAACGACAACGATGTCAGCATGGCCCTCTCGCGCTTTGCCCTGATCAACATCGATGAGTTCGACGCCCTCTCCATGGCCAAGCATCCGCTGCTGAAATACATCCTCTCCAAGCACGACGTCAAGTTCCGCCCACCCTACGGAAAGGTCATCGTGCAACGCCGCCGCTACGCCTCCTTCCTGGCCACCACCAACAATATCCGCCCCCTCACCGACCCCACCGGCTCGCGCCGTTTCCTCTGCACCCAGGCCGACGACATCGACGCCACGCCAAACGTTCCCTACCGTCAGCTCTATGCCCAGCTGATGGCCGAGCTCAACGAGGGCCACCGCTACTGGTTCAACGACGAAGAGAACGCCCGCATCCAGCAGCAGAACGCCCGCTATCAGCGCGTGGCCGACTTCGAGACCATGATTCGCCAGACATTCCTCCCGCCCCAGCGTATCGCCGCGGCTCCCCAATCCCCGATCATGCCGCTCGCCGACATCATCGACCTCCTGGAGCGCCGCTACCCCACTTTCCGCCGCACCCGAGGCATCAACGAGCGCCTGGGCCGCGTGCTCACCCAGATGGGGTATGAGAAAAGCCATAAAACGGGAGGCGCGTCTTATTATATCCGATTGATAGAATAACCGTCATCCGTCATAATATACCAATAACATACAATATTTCAGACGTTTACACCTATGACTGTTTGTTTCAAACCGTCATAAACCGTCATAATGACGGAATGATGGTTTATTCAGCAATTGGCTATTCATAGAATTGCCCGCTGCTCATGCAGATCAAGACATCTTTGTATCACAGTTTGCAGACAGTCTGAAGCCTCGTACTAACAGTTTTTCACCGTCGTACTGTTAGTACGAGCGGTTTGTACTGTTAGTTTTTCCCATCAGACAACTCCCGAACTATAATAGCAAGCCCAATAGTTAATCATACATTTTGAAGAGTATGCCCATCAAAAGATATGACGGCTTATGACGGTTTGAAACAAACCGTCATATATCTATCTTGCTAATTATAAATACCTTACGACGCAATTATGACGGATGACGGCATCAGTAACAACTAAGATTTATATAGTTTGCGCATATACTCGAAACGCTTTTCTACATCAAAACAAAAATTTTCAAGCGGGTTTACGAAGTCATGTTTCTTGATGTCGTGGGCCACCGATTTATAGTCGCCCGAAATACCTTCAAACACTACTCCTGCATCAAAGAGAGCTTTTATATCCGGCAGCAGTTCGGAGGCATGCAGATCAGCGACATCACTTACAAGAAGTCCCATCAATTCACAGTCCACTTCATGAGACTGGCTATATTCGGCATAGTAGCGAAGCAATTCGCGGAACGCCTCCACGACAGAGGCTCGCAAGTCTGGATTGTAGAAAGCCATGACGCGCAAGGCTGTAAATGCCTGACATTGCAGAAACTCGTAACAGCCGGGTTCCTCGGCGTAGTCAATCAACTTGTCGAGATGTTCCTGTCCCAGCTTGCAGATGGTGGGAACGAACAAATCTTCACCTATATCACAAATGTGATACTCGCTGAAATCAGCCGACTGGCGCAACACCTCAAGCACCACGTCGAGGCTCGACTCTCCGTTGCCTACCTCAGCCAGAAGAATAAGCGAAGAGCCGATGACCCCATTGAACTGTTCGCCAGAATCATAATCGTCGGGAATTTCGTTGCAGGTCAGCCCTATATGGTACATTATCAGATGTTCCAAATCTTTTCTAAGCGACTCGGCAGGCAGGGCCAGGATGCGTTTCACCAACTCAGGTTTCAGCCCGAGCGCATTCTCAGGCTTACACAGTTCCTCACCCACCCAAGGATTCTCCATTTCGAGTATCACAGGATATTCAGGATGTTTAATATTGCCCATAGGTATTTGATGTTTAAAAATTATGGCTGCAAAGTTAGCAAAATCCATAGGATTTTTACGAAAATCTGCCTGAATTATTATTTTATTCGGAGTTTTTTTGTATTTTTGCGCCATAAAAATAAGATAAGATGAGAAGACTTGTATTGCAAAAGAATGCAACTAACCATATAAACTTCCATTCATTGCTTGGGATTGCAAAAGGCTGCGACTCTATAGCAGAAAAGTTGAGAAGCATTGATTGGGATTTCCCTGTTGCCAAGCCTTCAACGCTTAGCAACATTCACCCATACCCCGCAAAATTCATTAGCGAAATACCTAAGAACTTGATAGAATGCCTATGGGATAGTCAGGGCGATTATATTCTTGATCCTTTCTGTGGAAGCGGCACCACATTGGAAGTTGCGCAGCGTATGGGGATACCATCTGTAGGAGTTGACCTGAATCCGATAGCGTGCCTTATTTCACGTGTCAGAACAGGTGTCTGTAATGACGGATTCCTAACGGCATGTAGTAAAATTGTAAAATCTTGCAAGCTGTCTCTTTCAAAAAGTGACATTCCTCCACTGCCCAATATAGACCACTGGTTTATGCCTCAAATCCAACAGGCGTTGAACCAACTGAAGAATGAGATTGACAAATATGACGGCAGTAACTATTACGATCAATTTCGTTTCTGCCTATCCAGCATCATCGTCAAAGTGTCTAACCAAGACAGCGACACCCGATACGCTTTCAGAAACAAGAATCGGACGGCAGACGATGTCTATGCTTTTTTTCTTCAGTCTGCAAAGAAGCTTGCAGATGCCAAGAAAGACATTCCTCATACAGAGGTGCATGTCATCAATAAGAATACATTAAAGTTGAATGCAGATGATTTTCATGGCAGTATCGGTATGGTCATTACCTCACCGCCTTACCCCAATGCTTACGAATATTGGCTCTATCACAAATACCGCATGTATTGGTTGGGCTTTGACCCTATAGAAGTAAAGAATGAGGAAATAGGAGCCAGGGCTAAGTATTTCAAGAAGAGCGGATATGAAGGTTATGATTTTGCCGTTCAGATGTCATCTCTGCTTGAGAATCTTTATCCCCTCTGTGCAGATGGAGCTTTCCTTTGCTTTGTAATTGGACGCTCAAAGGTTCACGGAACTATCTACAACAACGACGAGATTATTGCAGAGGCAGCGACAAACTTAGGCTATCACCATGTGACGACTCTTGAGCGAAACATGAACAACAAACGCAAGTCGTTTAATCTAGCCCACGCGCGAATCAATAAGGAATACATAGTGGTGTTAAGGAAATGAAGGACGTAAAGCTGTTCTGGATGCCGTATAAGCTGTTCCCATACGAGCGGGTATTAGGGAAACGCGAGATCATGTCGCTACTTTCGCCTGATGAAATCATTGAAGAGGAACAATCTCTGTTAGCACGTGGCTGTCGGAACCCTGAAACTGCAGAGCGGTTGGTGTATTTTTCTGCTTATCTCATAGACGGAACGACACACTATACCATTCAGTACGAACGCGAGCAGAATGGTGAAAAGAAACAGAACACCCGCTATTTTGCACACGGCATCCATGAGTACAAAGGCAAGTTCAATCCACAGATTGTAAGAGCCATTATGAACATATGTGGTGCCGATGCCCACTCATTGATTCTCGACCCTTTCTGTGGCAGCGGCACTTCGTTACTTGAAGCTCAGCTGCAAGGCTGTGAGGCTTTCGGCATTGATGTCAACCCTATGGCTGCCTTCATTGCTAAGACCAAGACGAATATTATATTCAACAAAGAAGAGATTTCCGCTTTTGATATAGACGGTTTTGTTTTTGATGTCCAGCAATACGTTCCTTCCATATCACACAACGAGGACGTCAGAACAGAATACCTGAGGAGATGGTTTCGCGAGGACATCTTAGATTTCATTGAATCATGGAGGGCAGAGGCAAACCGTATTGCCAACAGCACGATTCGCGACTTACTGCTGCTGTCGATGAGCAACGTGCTGCGCGACTATTCAGAGCAAGAGCCATCCGACTTGCGTGTCAGGCGACGAAACTCACCATACCCCGAAGAACCGATTGCAGAGGCTGTAAGGAAAAGTTTTTTGAGAAGCCAGTCAAAAATCAGTCAGTTTCATATTGACCAGAACGCTTCATACAAACATGCTCATATCGTCAATAAAAGTTCGTCGTCAAATGTCTTTGAGGACCTTCCCAACTTCGACCTAGCCGTTACAAGCCCACCATACGCAACGGCGTTACCCTATATTGACACACAGCGGCTAAGCATTGTGTGGCTGGGGATTGACTCTCCTAAAAATATCAAGGCATTGGAATGCTCGCTGACTGGCAGCCGCGAAACAATGGCCAAGCGTGAACAGCAGAAATGGCTATTTGCTATGAGTAGAAACACTAAAGGACTATGTAGTGAGGTAGCCACGTTTTGCCAAACGCTGCAACGGCAACTGACCGTTAATGACGGATTCAGGAAGCAGAACACCCCGTTCCTGTTATATAAATATTTTGCCGATATGTCGCAGATGTTCCACCGAGTACATAACATACTGAAAACAGGAACTCGGTTTTGCCTTGTGGTAGGCTATAACAAAACCAATATTGGCAAACCACAGATTATCGACACTCCGACGCTGTTGTCCGAAGAAGCTAAGATGCAAGGATTCCAAGTGGAAGAGGTTATCCCTCTGGAAACCTACCAGCGATATGGGCTACATGCGAAACAGGCTATTATAGGAGAAGCTTTAATCATACTAAAAGCATAGATTTATGGATTTTACATTACAACCTAATATTTACTCTACCCAGAGTCCTGCTGTACCCAATCTCCTTTCCTTGCTGGAAACAGTATGGATTTCCGATTTAAAGGAACGGAATCTGCTTGGCACGGGTACAATGTATATTCTTTCCGGTTTCTCAAATTTCAATGGCGGAGTCCGTTTTTATAATCACATAGAACGGCACATTAGCATGGGTGGAAAGTGTCAGATCATACTTGGCGGCAGCAGCAGTCAGAGGATGTCGAGCCAACAGGTTGTAAAAAAACTCCTTGATATTGGCTGCGATGTAGGCATTGTAAACAGGAAGGCCATTTTTCACGCCAAATGCTATGGATACCATAGTAACGAAGGCACCAGTCTCATCGTCTCATCGGGCAACTTCACAAGTCGTGGTATGACACAGAACGTGGAAGCTTCCATTCATCTGGACTTTAAGGACATGCACGGTTTCGGTTTCAAATGGGATACCATGTTTGATCAAATCAAGGCTCAGAAGTTTGAATATTACCAAGCTTCCCTGAATGAGGATGCTTCATTCTGGAAGTTGCTTTTTGATGAGAACAGAGGACATGTTGAAGAAGAGGCTGGTGACACTTATACGACTATGCTTGTTACCCTAAGTTCTTCAGACACCAAGAGAATCAACGCCGAGCCTAAAACTAAAGAGAATCTGGGAAGCCAGTATTTCTGGCTATCAAAAGACGCCTTCGATTTCTTCCCTGTGCTGAACATCACCAACAAACGTGGCTATAAAAAGACGTACCAAGCACTTGTCAACATTGACTATAAGGATTTGGATATGCAGCACGAAGAAAGAGTGACCTTTGAGGCTGAAAACAACGTTGACTTCCGATTAGGCACAACAAGACTGAGGGGTACCAAGATTGCACAGCAAGGCGATCTCACAGCTCTGACAAGAAAAGGTGAGAGAGAATATGAAATGCGAATCTTCAAGCAAGGCTCCCCTGAATATAATGAGTTGATTCAGTATGCCGTGACCTTTATCGGGCAACGGGGGAAAAGATATGGCTACATGGACAATGCCTCTTTTTTCAAAATTATGAAACAATTTAGATAATGGCTTCTATATATGATTGCCATGTTCGATACAGAATAAGAAGCTTATGGTTATATATGTAGAATCGATGACTGGGCCTATGTAGAAGGATGAAGGATGAAGATTGATTCCATCACCAATCGTAATCCTTTTCCTCACGGTCATAGACCAATGGCCCCTGCCAGCCGTGATTGCGGACAGTTTGATCGATGATGCTTTGGAAAGCAGGTGTGATAGGACGGTCTCCACGGCGACACTCGTAGTAGTTGGTACGTTTCAGATTCTGCTCCAGGGCGTGGCGAATGGCCTTGGCCTTTGGTTCGGGGATTTCTTCGTAGAAACGGGTCATTCCGTAATAGACGGTCACCTTCTCCCGCTGGCGGAACATGTTGCAGCTGCCGTCGCGAGTCATGGGGTTACGCGGATTGATAATGGTGAGCGTGCTGGTATCGCTCGGCGCATACTGCCCCACCAGCCAACGGAGGCATTCTTCATGTCGCGGACAATGGTCAGCCAGACACATGAGATAGCTCTCCGCCTTATTTTTGAAAAGTTCCTGTTCGTTCATCTTTTTGATTAAGTTCCGAAATCTGAATACAAAAATACTGCTTTCATTTGGATCAGCCAAATTTGAGGCAAGGAAAAGAATAAAATCTTAGCCAACTCCTTCGTTTGTCAGTGAAGAATGGCATTTCTGCAGCATCATATCTTACGTTATAATTCGTAAAAAAAACGAAAAATATGCCACTGACAGCAACTGGTGTCCGATTTTTTTATAACTTTGCCATGCCCTAAAACACATACAAGGCATAATATGGACAATCAAGAATACGAAAAACAGATAGAAGAACTGAAGCGAAGAGTGGACGTGCTTCAGCGGACTAACCTGGAACTGGTGAATCGTAATTTGCAGCTGGGACAGCAAATCGACGCCTACTACGATGTGCGCCGACGGATACAGATGCTCAAAGACCTCGTAATCAGGCACAAAGAACTGATGCGCCAGGCCGATTTGCGCGACGACGACGAGCTGATGGCTCTCATGGAAGCCCGTCTGGAGGAAGATTTTCCCCACGAGAACCCGGATTTCGGACTGAAAGAACTGGCCGAATTCCTTGGTACTTCGCAGACCCGACTCATCGACCTGTTCCGCCGCTCGCCTATTCACAAGACTGCAGCCGACTATCTGGACTACATGCGACTGCTCCGTTCGCTGTATTACCTGCAAAGCAAACCCCAGTGGGGCATTGCAGCATGTGCCCAGGAAGCAGGATTCACCGTTATCCGCACCTACAATCGCAAGTTCCAGGATGCCCTCGGCATGACTCCTCACGACTTCCGTGAACTCATTGAGGCAGGCAGAGAACAAGGAAAGCAGCAAGACATTTGACAAAAAAAGTCCGTTAAATAAACAAAGAAGGAAGTGCCACTCGGAGGCGGCACTTCCTTCTTTGTTGTTCTCTCAATCTTTTTCTGTTATTTCAAATCCCATACCAGTCGGACCATCATCGCCCAACAGGTATGGACGAACTCGTCGCTTGGGGGGCGTTCGTTGAAAGAATTGGGCTCGTTCGTTGAAAAGTATTGCCCGAAAACCGTTTTTCGGCTATCTTTGCACCCGAAAGCAATAATCTAAATAAATATGAAAAGGATTTTAATACTAATGACTGTCATGACGGCCATGCTGACGGCACAGGCCGACGACACCACCTATTCTTATCTGGTCTTTGAAACTGCCGACGGGACAAAGACCTCGGTTCCGGTTTCTTCGCTCACCATCAGCGTCAGCGGCAACACGCTGAAAGCAGGGTCGCAGACGTTCGACCTCAACACGCTGAGCAAGATGTACTTCTCGAACGACGGTGCGCCAACGGGCATCCAGTCGATAACGGCAAATCAGATCAGCGACGATGCCGAAATATACGACCTGCAAGGACGGCGGGTGAACAGGAGCCAGACGAGGCAAGGCACCTATATTGTGAAGACGCAGAACGGAACCTTCAAAGTGAACATGAAATGAAAAAGACGCTTGCAACCCTTACGGCCCTCTTGCTGACGATAGCAGCTGGGGCACAGACGCTGAACGTGACGGTGGGCAACGTGGTATATCAGTTCCCTGCCTCGCAGACGGGCGAGATGACCTACACCAACGGCACCACGCTGACCATTATGGGCAAGACTTTCACGCTGGGCAACGTGAGCGCGATGACGGTCGACAACACCACGGTGACCGACAACCTTGTGAAAGTGGAATACGGCAGCACGGAGGCAAAGGTCTATGTGGCGGGCAATGTGGCACAATATGTGGAGCCCACGGTCAGCGGCGCCCACGTCACCATTGCGCAGAGCAATACCGATGCCGTTGACGACGACGAGATAACCTACCAGCTCGCAGGTTCCACCGCCGACGGTTCGCTGACGCTCGCAGGTTCCTACAAGTGTACGATATCGCTGGCAGGCATCAACCTGACCAATCCCGGCGGGGCGGCCATCAACATCACCAACTCGAAGCGCATACAGATAAGCGCCAAGAAGGGAACCGTGAACACACTGGCCGACGGCACGGGCGGATCACAGAAAGCCTGCATCTATAGCAAAGGACAGATTCAGCTGCAGGGCAACGGCACGCTGAACGTCACGGGCAATACCAAGCACGCCATCAAGAGCGCTTCCTACATCTCCATCAAGAATCTGACGCTTAACATTACTTCGGCAGCCGGCGACGGCATCAGCTGCGAGGAATATTTCCAGATGAAGAGCGGCACAGTGAGCATCAGCGACACTGCCGACGACGGCATACAGTGCGACCTGGGCGGCACCACCCCGACGGGCATCACCGAAGACCATGACGACGAAGACACGGGTAACATATATATAGAAGGTGGGACGCTGAACATCACCGCCGATGCCATGGCCTCGAAATGCGTGAAAAGCGAGGGTAGCATCAGCGTGAGCGGCGGCACCATCGAACTGAATGCCAACGGTGCCATCGACCTGAGCGACCTGAGCGACCCGTCGTATGCAACAGGCTTTAAGGCCGACGGCGACTTCACGCAGAGTGGCGGCAACATCACCATCAACGTGACAGGCGGAGCCGGACGCGGCATCAGCGCCGACGGCACGCTGACCACCACTGCCGACAACACGGGCTCGCTGACCGTCACCAATACGGGCGCCACCTATTCGGCCAAGAGCGATGGAACTAACAGCGCCTACCACTGCACGGCAAAAGGACTGAAGGGCGGCAACGTGACGCTGAACGGAGGTACGGTGACCGTTACCATGAGCGGTGCTGCAGCCAAGGGCATCAAGGCCGACAACGACGACAATGCAGGCGGCAACATGACCATCACGGGCGGCATTATCAACGTGACCACCTCGGGAGCAGGAATGTACGACTATACCGAAAGCGACCCGAAGGGCAGCGGCTGTCTGAAGTCAGACAACAACATGACCATCAGCGGCGGAACGCTCACACTGAAAAGCACCGGCACCGGCGGCAAGTGCATCAAGGCCGACGGCACGCTGACTATTACGGGCGGCGACATTACAGCCACGACAACCGGCGGGACCTTCACGGCTAACAACAGCAAGGCGCAGCCCAAGGCCATCAAGAGCAACGGCAACATGACCATTGCGGGCGGCAACGTCACAGCCACATCGAGCGGCCACGAGGCCATCGAGACCAAGGGCACGCTGACCATCGACGATGGAACGGTCTATGCCTTCAGTTCGGCCGACGACGCCATCAACTCGGCCAGTCACATGTATCTGAACGGCGGCACCGTCACCGCAGTATCGAACAAGAACGACGCCATCGACAGCAACGGCAACATGACCATCACCGGCGGCACCATCATCGCCTGCGGCGGGGGAACACCCGAATGCGGACTCGACGCGGCCGAACGCTACAGTCTCTATATCAAGGGAGGCACCGTGCTGGCCATCGGAGCCAACAACAACAGCGTCACCTCCACCACCGGTTCACAGTGCCTGGTCAGCACCAACGCCACGGTATCGGCAGGCAGTCAGGTGCAGTTGTCGAACGGTTCAACGGCCCTTGCCTCGTTCACCGTCCCGACGGGTTACTCGCCCTCGAGTGGCGGCGGCAGAGGACCGGGCGGAGGTCCTGGTGGCGGCGGCAGCTCAGGATTCAGCATCCTGGTCAGCTGTCCGGGCATGACGACTGGCAGCAATTATTCGCTCACAGTGGGTTCGACGGTGAAATCTTGCAAGGCAAGCACCAGCTTTTCCGGCATGTAACCAGCTGACACAGCAGGCTCGAACGTGCCAAAGACGGCTTGAAAGCGTTAATGTTCCCAAAATAGGATGCTAATTCATTTATTATTTGTAATTTTGTGCTCAGAAGTCAAATCGTGGCATGCTATTTGCCTTTGACAAAATGATTACACATTATAAATATTATAGAATATGAAAGAAAGAGATCTGTACAAATTCGACGGCAGCTGGCCCAAGGAAAATGAAATGACCGACCAAAGAGGCATTGCCGTCTCGCAGAGTACGTTTGCCGCTCTGATGCGCAAGGTATATACCTGGATGGCACTGGCACTGGTTATCACAGGATTCACTGCCTACGGCGTGGCCCATAGCCCGGCACTGATGGCGATGATATTCGGTAACCAGATTCTGTTCTGGGGCCTCATCATCGCTGAGCTGGCGCTGGTGTTTATCGTCTCGGGAATGATTAACCGGCTGTCGCTGGCCACGGCCACGCTGCTGTTCATCCTCTATTCAATTATCAACGGCGCAACGCTGTCGATGATTTTCGTTGCCTTTAGCACGGCGGTAATTGCCAAGACATTCTTCATCACGGCAGGCATGTTTGCCGCCATGTCGGTGTTCGGCTACGTCACCAAGCGCGACCTCTCGGGCATCGGGCGCATCCTGTTCATGGCGCTCATCGGCATCATCATTGCCACCATTGTGAACCTTTTCGTGAAGAGTTCCGGTTTCGACCTCATCATCAGCTATCTCGGCGTGGCCATCTTTGTGGGACTGACCGCCTGGGACACCCAGAAAATCAAGCAGATGCTGCTGATGGCCGACGGCATGGACGAGAGCGTGCAGAAGATTGCGCTGATGGGAGCATTGAGCCTGTATCTCGACTTCATCAACCTCTTCCTCTATCTGCTGCGCATCTTCGGCAATAGGGACTAAGTACAACATTACACCCCGTTTGGGGGTAGCTGTTTTTCTGCGAAGCACTGAACATCAGGAGATTCCCCTCCGCAATTCGGTGCTTCGCAGTATTTTTATGTATTCATTTTGATAGAAAAAGTTATAATTTATGCAAAAATTAAGAGAAAAAGTTTGGCTATATGCATTTGTTTGTATAATTTTGCAGCCGTTATAGAATAAATATACCTAGGATGAAAGTAAAAAACAGCAGAATGGAGGCTCTGAAAATGCTTATTTCGAGCATGGAGCTAGGGTCGCAGGAAGAAGTGCTGCGCGCATTGGAGAAAGAAGGATTCAAGCTGACTCAGGCCACACTGAGCCGCGACTTGAAACAGCTGAAGGTGGCCAAGGCCGCCTCGATGAACGGTAAATATGTGTATGTGCTTCCCAACGAGACGATGTATAAGCGTGTGAGCACACCCCGTTCTGCCCTCGAAATGTTGCAGACGAGCGGTTTCGTGAGCATCAATTTCTCAGGAAACATGGGCGTCATCCGTACGCGCCCCGGCTATGCCAGCTCGATAGCCTATAACATCGACAACAGCGACATCCCCCAGATTATCGGAACCATTGCCGGCGACGACACCATTTTCATCGTCATCAAGCAAGGGGTTAGCCCCGAGGACGTCAAGGACAGTCTCGAGCGCGTCATTCCGAACATCAGATAATAACACGGCGGTGTCTGTTCAGGACACCGCAAATCTCAACAACATATACTCTGGACAAACAATAAGAGAAATGGAACAGATAAAAGTCATGGTGGCCGACGCTTCTCACGAGAAGTATGTCGACACCATACTTGACACGATTACCGCTGCCGCAAAAGTGCGCGGAACGGGAATTGCCAAGCGTACACATGAATATGTGGCTACGAAGATGAAGGAAGCCAAGGCCGTGATTGCCCTTGACGGTGAGAAATTTGCAGGGTTCAGCTACATCGAGACCTGGGGCAACAAGCAGTATGTCACCACTTCGGGACTCATCGTTCACCCCGACTACCGCGGACTGGGACTGGCCAAGCGCATCAAGGACATGACCTTCACGCTGGCCCGCATCAGATGGCCCAAGGCCAAGATATTCTCGCTGACCAGCGGAGCTGCCGTCATGCAGATGAACACCCAGCTGGGCTACAAGCCCGTCACCTTTGCCGAACTGACCGACGACGAGGCTTTCTGGCGCGGATGTGAGGGATGTGTGAACGTGGACGTGCTGAAGCGCACCGGCCGCAAATACTGCATCTGCACGGGAATGCTCTTCGACCCGAAGGAACATCTCCCGGCACAGATTCCTGACGAGGTGATAGAAAGAATCAAGAAAATAGACAATCAAGAATAAAAACAACAGATATTATGGCAGAAAAGAAAAAAGTGGTTGTGGCTTTCTCGGGGGGACTCGACACCAGCTACACCGTGATGAAACTGAAGAACGACGGCTACGACGTCTATGCAGCCTGTGCCAACACGGGCGGTTTCAGTGCTGAACAGTTGAAGAAGAACGAAGAAAACGCCTATAAACTGGGCGCCAAGGAATACGTCACGCTCGACGTGACACAGGAGTACTACGAGAAGTCGCTGAAATACATGATTTTCGGCAATGTGCTGCGCAACAACTGCTACCCCATCTCGGTGAGCAGCGAGCGCATCTTCCAGGCCATCGCCATCGCACGCTATGCCAAGCAGATAGGTGCCGATGCCATTGCACACGGCTCAACGGGTGCCGGCAACGACCAGATACGTTTCGACATGACCTTCCTCGTGATGGCTCCCGGCGTGGAGATTATCACGCTGACGCGCGACCATGCACTCAGCCGCAAGGAAGAGGTGGACTATCTGAACGAGAACGGATTCTTTGCCGACTTCACCAAACTGAAGTATTCCTACAACGTAGGCATCTGGGGAACCAGCATCTGCGGCGGCGAGATTCTCGACCCCACGCAGGGACTGCCCGAAGAGGCTTACCTGAAGCACGTCACCAACCAGCAGCCTTCGCAGCTGAAAATCACGTTCGAGAAAGGCGAGATCGTGGCTGTGAACGGCGAAAAGTTCGACGACAAGATTGCCGCCATCCAGAAGATTGAAGAGATTGGCGCCTCATACGCCATCGGCCGCGACTGCAACGTGGGCGACACCATCATCGGCATCAAGGGTCGCGTGGCCTTCGAGGCTGCCGCCCCGAAACTGATTATCGAGGCTCACCGCCTGCTGGAGAAGTCAACGCTGTCGAAATGGCAGCAGTACTGGAAAGACCAGGTGGCCAACTGGTACGGCATGTTCCTGCACGAGAGCCAGTATCTGGAGCCTGTGATGCCCGACATGGAGGCCATGCTCACCTCGTCGCAGCGCAACGTGACGGGTACTGCCATCCTGGAGCTCCGTCCCTACGGATTCCAGACCGTCGGCGTTGACTCCGAGAACGACCTCACCAAGAGCAAGCTCGGCGAATACGGAGAGATGCAACACGGCTGGACTTCCGACGAGGCCAAGGGCTTCATCAAGGTATCCAGTACTCCGCTCCGCGTTTACTACGGAATACATCCGGACGAGAAGAGATAAAAGACCCACCCCCGCCCTCCCTAGAGGGAGGGGGCAATTACCTTAAGCATAGAATAATATGGATAATATAAAGCAGAAAGTATCTACTCCCCTCCATCATAGGGAGGGGCTGGGGGGTGGGTCTCCGATTAGGGTGGGGGTTTTAGGCGCTGCCGGCTACACCGGCGGCGAACTGATCCGCCTGCTGCTGAACCACCCCGCTGCTGAAATTGTCTTTGCCAATTCCGAGAGCAATGCGGGCAATCTGGTCAGCGACGTCCACGAAGGACTCATCGGCGATACCGACCTGAGGTTCACTTCAGAGATGCCCTTCGACCAAATCGACGTCGTCTTCTTCTGTTTCGGCCATGGCAAGAGCGAGCAGTTCCTCCGGGAGCATGAGATTCCCACCAATGTGAAGATTATCGACATGGCTCAGGACTTCCGATTAACCCCCTCCCAACCTCCCCGAGGGGAGGCTTCCCAAACATCAGTTCTCCCCCTCGGGGGAGTTAGAGAGGGGTCATTCGTCTATGGCCTGCCCGAGATACACAAGGCTGCTACGGCAAAGGCCATGAACGTGGCCAATCCCGGATGCTTTGCCACCTGCATCCAGCTGGGACTGCTGCCTGCCGCCAAGATGGGAATCATCAACGACGACGTAGCCGTGAACGGTATCACGGGAAGCACAGGAGCAGGACAGAAACCCGGCGCCACCACCCATTTCTCGTGGCGCAACAACAATTTCAGCGTCTATAAACTCTTCACCCACCAGCATCTGCACGAGATTTGTCAGAGCCTCAACGAGGTGAAGCCCGCAGAAGCATCGCATATCACATCTCCCCTAGAAGACACAGAGGGCTGTTCCATCGACTTTATCCCCTATCGCGGCGATTTCGCTCGCGGCATCTTCGTGACCGAAGTCATCAAGACCGAAAAGCCCCTGGACGAAATCGTGGCATTCTATAAAGACTTCTACAAGGATGCCGCCTTCACCCACTACAGCGACAAGGCGCTCGACCTGAAACAGGTGGTGAACACCAACAAATGTTTGGTGCATTGCGAGAAGTTCGGCAACAAGCTCATCGTCACCTCCATCATCGACAATCTGCTGAAGGGTGCCGTGGGCCAGGCCGTACAGAACATGAACATCATGTTCGGAATTGACGAGACCGCCGGACTGTGTCTGAAGGCAAGCGCATTCTAAAAACCGACGATTTGGGGCTTATACAATCAAAATCCCCGACAAATTTCCTGCAATAATCCGAAGGAAAATAGCAGGGGATTGATGGCTTTTGGTGGTATGTTTGGCTTCCGATGAGCAGAAAACAGGGTTCCGTTCGACAAATAATAGGGATTTAAAGTTCAAATAATAGGCTTTTGAAGTTCAAAAGATAATCGTTTGAAGTCAAAATAAAAGGCTTTTAGACTGTGATTGGGGCCTAATTACAGTCTAAAAGCCTTTCATTTAAAGTTCGGATAATTATTAGAGGAACCTCAGAAACGGATCATTTAACCCAAAACACTCACTATCAACAACTTGCGGATAATGGTTCAAAACTCGCATATTTGCCTGCCGTCATGCGCCTGATGACTTCCGCGCGATTCTCAGCGCACCAAAATTCAGAAATTTCTTGACGCTTCTTCGGCTTGCTATCGCAAGCATTTGGCAAACATGCAGTGCAAAGATAATGCCTTTCCGCCCAATGAGTTTGGACGGAAGAGACTTACATGAGTGTGAAACTGTAGTGATACGGCTTGTTGCCATCAATGGTGTATTGGGGTAACGTGCGCTGGCCCCAAGTGTCTACACCTCCCACGCCATGGATATTCAGGTCGATGTTCAGGTTGACGAAATGCCCGCGGTTGATTTCGTTGGGGTGACGCACATTCAGGTCTTCCTCACCGTAGTCCCATGCGCGGATACAAAGGGGATCGTTTCCTTCGATATGCAGTTTCTGCTCAGGGGAAGAGATTTCAAACCAGCGTATGTCGCAGCGGTTGCCATTGTCCTGCGGTCTCACGTATTCTGTCTCATAGTCGGAAAGAGGCATCTCATAGATGCCCAAGAAGGCTGAGCGTTTGCGGTCAGGATAGTTTTCCCAGGGCCCACGGCCGTAGTATTTTATTTGCTTGAAATCAGCATGCAGCCGCATGCGCATACCGAATTTTGGAATCAGCGGGATATCGGCGGCTTTTGGCTGATAGTCCATATCCACCTTGATACGCCCGTCCGAATTGACGGCATAGGTCAGCGTGAGATCAGCACCAACGGGCAGCGCCATCTCAACTATTACCCGATTCCCCTCGATACGAATAGACTTGACGCTACGCTTCTGGGCTGCATCGCGCCACACCGCCAGACGTTCGGCAAAATGGGCGGCTTGCTGGTTATCGTTCTCCGGTTTCCAAAAATAGGGCTCAAGGGGAGCCTGAAGCATCTGCCGGCCGTCAACAATCCATGAAGTGAGGGCTCCTGTAGCATCGATGGTCACGGAACCGTTTTTAGTTGTATAGACTATGCCGTTGGCAGTATTCTTTGGCTTTGAATCATTTCCACCCAAGGCAGACCAAAACACATATGGCTTCAAGACGAACTGCTCGCGGGCTACGATAAATCCCTCTTCTGCCCAAGGTGTATTCTGTCGGAGTCGGGCATAGACATTCAGAATCAGTTCCGGTTCGTTATAGGGGAAATAGGGATAGGGAATCTCGAACTTGTTCCCCTTCACCCTTGCCAGTTCGCCAGAGATGAGTTCGCCGTTGTGATACACCTCACAATAGTATTCGTATTGGTCGATACTGGTAAAGTTATCGCGATTGAGGATGCAGATACTGTCTCCTTCTTGGACGAACTGCAAAGGCTGATAGACATACTGCACCTCATAATAGTGGGGATGCGGCGTGCGGTCGGGTGCCAACAGTCCGTTGATGCAGAAGGCCCCCAAGTTAGGCTTATCGCCGAAGTCGCCGCCGTAGAGAAATGAAGGGTGATGAGTGGAGAGTGAAGAATCTCCTTCCGGAGTCCCATTCGCGGAGGTTTTGGCGGCAGCAAATTTTTCACTCTTCACTCTTACCTCTTCACTTAATCCCTGGTCTACCCAGTCCCAGATGGCTGCGCCTGCTATGCTGCTGTCGGCATAGATTACATCCCAATATTCCTGCAGATTTCCCATTGAGTTACCCATGGCATGGGCATATTCGCGGGCTATCAGCGGCTTTTCCGTTTCTTTTTCTGCCTCAGCCTTCAGCACGGCGGGCGTGGGATAGCCATAGTCGTGAAGGGCAGAATAACGGGGATGGCAATCGTAGAACGGCAGACGGGTTGAGTCGAGTTCGCAAACCTTGTCGTGCATGGCCTGAATGTTGGGGCCTACCCCACCCTCATTTCCCAGGCTCCAGAGGATGACACAAGGATGATTGAAATCACGCTTTACCAAAGATTCGGCACGGTCAACATGGGCATCGCGCCAAGCAGCATCGTGCCCCATTTCTTCGTTGGCATAGCCGTAGCCGTGCGACTCCTGGTTGGCCTCATCCATCACGTAGATGCCCCAGCGGTCGCAGAGTTCGTAAAGGTACTCGCGGTCGGGGTAATGCGAGGTGCGCAGGAAATTGATGTTGGCCTGTTTCATCAGACGCAAATCCAGTTCGTAGGTGGCATCATCCACGTAGCGGCCCGTGACAGGATGGTGGTCGTGGCGGTTCACCCCGCGAAGCTTCACGTTCTTGCCATTGATTTTAAACACCTCGCCCACACATTCCACGCGCTTCACGCCCAGATGATAGTCGAAATGCTCTATTGTCTGTCTCTTTTTATCCTGCAACTCCACGCTGAACGGGTAGAGGTTCGGTTTCTCGGCTGACCATAATTGGGGATTCTTTAAAGTGTAATGATATATTTGGCAAACGGTGTCGCCGGCATTGATTGCCAGTGGGCGTAACTGGCTATTTATTTTCTCTTCAATTTTAAATACGGGGAACACCTTTGCATATCGTTTCCCGGTGTTGCAGATGCTTATCTTTGCGCATACTTCCGCCTCGCTATAGTCGTTGTTCGGAACGGCCGTCACCTGATAGTCGGCAATATGCACCAGCGGGCGCACCCATAGCTGCACCTCGCGGAAGATGCCGGAGAGGCGCCACATGTCCTGATCCTCCAGATAACTGCCGTCTGACCAGCGATACACTTCTACGGCAAGTTTGTTCATGCCTTCGCGCAGATAGCTTGTCACGTCAAATTCTGCGGGCGACATGGAATTCTGACTATAGCCTACTTTTTTCCCGTTGATCCACACATACATGGCGGAATGCACACCGCCGAAATGAAGAATCAGGTTCTTGGCGAGCATCTCTTTGGTCACGTTGATGAACGTAACATACGAGCCCACGGGGTTTCGGTTCTCGTAGGCGGTCCAGTCACGTGGAGGTTCACTCGTCACACTGGGGCGGTTGCGCTTAAAGGGGTATTCTATATTGGTATAGATAGGTGTGCCGAAGCCCTGCGTCTGCCAGTTGCCCGGCACCTTGATTTTGTGCCATTGGCTAACGTCAAAGTCCTCTCTCTCAAACCCCACAGGCCTTTCCTCCGGATTGCGGCTCCAATGGAATTGCCACTCGCCGTCGAGACTGACTATCTCCGGACATTCCTTCCATTTCGAAGGCAGTTGCAACGTGGCATGATAGGGAAGTTTGTTGATGCCCAGCACGGCGGGATTCTCCCAGTCGGGTGTGGTTTGTGCCTGAGCTGTCATTGCCAGCATGGCCATCAGTAACCAAATAGAAGTAGTTCTCATATATTCTTTATTATTGTGTCAGATACTCAAACCAGTCAACATCAGCATACCCAGCGCCTGTTTCATTCCCGCACTGCGCGAAGAGCCCGAGCATCACTCCGGTGAAACCGCCGATAGTCTCGGTGCTGAGGAAGCGGTATTCCATCTTGGCCAGCTCGACGAAGTCCTTTCCGTCAGAAGATGCCTGCAAATAGTAGAAGTCCTTGTCGGAGGTGATGCGCAGGTAGGCGCGGGTGCCGCTCAGAGCGAACTCCTTTTCGCTGTGGCTGGTTTGTCCTAAGCGTACATCCGACTTGATGATTATTTGTCCGTTCCTTTTCTCAGCCACCACATCGTAGTGGTTCAGCGGAGCGGCGTATGCGGTAATCCCGGCCTGCATGCCCTCCGAAAGGTGTGAGAGGTCGAACAAGGCCGTAGCCGCGAAGTTCAGTTCCGTCTGCCGGCGGGCAATGAATGTTGGCGAGGCTGTCTCGCTGAGGTCGGTCGTGCTAGGGCGCAAGCGAAGCCAGCCTTTACGCTCCGTCAGCGAATAGCGCGAGTAGTCGGGGTTGCACAGACTCATCCATCCCATCGGCAGTCCCAACGAGTGATAGCTGTCCTTAGGAGCATTGCGCTTGATGTAATCGAACTCTTCCTTGATGGGGTCTTTCGGCATAGCGACCAACGGCAATGTTTTGCATTTCATGTCTGTCTGCAGCGTTCCGTCGCCGTTCACCACAGGCCAGCCGCCTTGCTCCCAACGGACAGGAGCCAGCATGGTTTCGCGTCCCATCACATGCTGCAGATAACCGCTGGTGCGGTAGCCCAGACAAATCATCCACCACGAGGAGTCGGGTGCCTGTACCAGGTCGGCATGCCCCAGTCCCTGTATCTGACTGTTCTGCATCTTCATGTTGAAGTGCGAC
>JAFWQT010000016.1 GCA_017508965.1 Prevotella sp.
ATCGAGCCCGGAACGGCATTCGAGGACCTTCCCGACGATTTCGTCTGTCCGCTATGCGGTGTCGGCAAGGAGGATTTTTCGCCCGCCGAATGATTCCATGAAACAAAACGACCTTCCCCGGGGGATTCCCCAAGGAAGGTCGTTTTTTTGCTTACCTCATGTTTTCAGGTTTACATATATCTATCAGTTCCGCAAAATCATCGATTAGCCACTCTGCTCCGGCGGCCTCCAGTTCCTCGCGCGAACCGTTGCCATAGGTTACGCCAACGCCTTTCACACCTGCATTGTGGGCCATCAGGATGTCGTATTTCGTGTCGCCTACCACCAGACATTCCTCTGCGCGGAGTCCAAAGTCGTCCATGGTCTTCAGCACCGGTCCCGGTCCGGGTTTTGCGTCTTCCACGTCTTCCACCCCTAATATATAAGTAATGTAGGGCGCCAGACCTAAGTTGCTCACATAGCTGTCGAGCGTCATGTGGCTCCGGCTCGAGGCCACGGTCAGGCGTATGCCCGCCTCATGCAGTATGCGGAGGGTATCCACAACGTGTGGGAAGAGCGGCACCGTCCCGGGCAGGTTGTATTCGTCGAACAGTCGCCGGTAGGTAGCTGCGCAGGCGTCGCCCATGGCGTCGTCCACCACCGTTGTTTCATAGTCGGGGTACAGTTGGGTGAAGCACTGTTTCAGTGGAAGCCCGATCATAGCGGCACACTGCGCTTCGGTGCGCTCCGGCAGGTTCAATTCCCGCAGGGTGGCCTGCATCGTGCGCAGTATGATTCCCTTTGTGTTTCCCAGTGTCCCGTCGAAATCCAGTATAATGGTCTTAATCATCATTCTTTATGGTTGTTTGGATGTATTCTTCTGTTCGTAGGCCTCGTGCGTCATCCACACGGCAATGGTCTTCATGCGCAGATAGTTCTCGCTCAGGTACATATAGCCGCCGAGGGCGTTGTCTTGTCCCCACGAGTTTTTGGCCAGATAGTATTTTCCCCCTTTCGGTGTGCGCTTGATGCCGATGAGTTCCATGCAGTGGTCGTCGGTGGTTTCGCCCTGTTCGAACGCTTTCTGTCTGTTGGCGGCATCGTATGCCTCGGTTTTTTGAATCTTGGCAATGCCCTTTTTCCACGAGAATCCCGGTTCCGAGATATCGCCCTCCCAGCATACGGGATGCCCGTTCATCAGGGCGCGGTCGATGCTGTTCATCATGCTGTCGAGCGGAATGTTCAGGAATTCGTCCTGATAGAAGTTGTCGGCCACCTCCAGACAGAACGGTTTGCCGTAGGGATGGTGGGTGAAGCTGGTCAGTGCCACGTATTCGTCGGGCATACAAACGCTGTAGGCAAATTCCAGCGTGGTGTATTCAACACCGAGCATAAACACATAGCGGGGCAGCGGACGGGTGGTCTCGTCGAGCATGTCGCCGAGGGCTTTGTTCATTTTCTCCAGCCCCTTGCCCCGGTTAGCCGTCACCGTCTTCTCCACTTTTCTGGCCACCACATCGAAATTGGCGTCCAGATGATAGGCATTCCAATGTGTCATGCCATATCTGTGCAGCAGTGTGAGCGTCATGCTGGCCATGCCGCGTGTGGTGATCTTCTCGCTGCCGTTCTTTTTCGCCGCGTTCGTCAGCAGGTAGCAGCGCTCAGCCTGTTCTTCCAGATAGTGGCGGGCCAGGAAATCGGTCGATAGGTTCACCGAATCGCCCAGCATCAGTCGCTCACTCTCGATAGTGGCCAGCATGGCATAAATCCAGCACAGGTCTGACGTCCCCTGGTCTTTCACAGGTGTGGTTCTGACGAGGGTTCCCTCCAAGCCTTTGGGGGGAGTTCCCTGCAAACCCCGTCCCTGTGTGGAGTCCTTTTGTGGCGTAAATCGCTTTTCCTCCCCCTCGGAGTTCGTCCGGGGAGGGGCTCCCTGATAGCAGCCGCTGAGCAGCAGTGCCATAACCGTGAGAATAGCAATGACGTTTTTCTTCATTTCCGCTGCAAAGTTAGTGCAAATGAGAGGAAAAAACAAAATTTTGTTTGTTTTTTCCCGAGTGCCGCCTAACTTCAAAACTTGTAAAGGCATTAAAGTTAGTGCAAATCTTTACAAAAAACGAAGAAATGCTTTTATTTCAGAAAAAGTTTGTATATTTGCAACATGAAATAAAAAACTAATAATATAATTAATGTCATTATGATTACTCATTGCTCGCATTTCACAGTATCCTTGCAGTCGAAGTTCAGGGCCGTATTCGGTCTGGTGCTCCTTTTTGTTGCAGTAAGTCTTTGTGCACAAACCGTTTCTCCGCTCGATGAACTCAAGGCCGACCCCCGTAAAGCCTACGGAACCGACTATCCCTATTCTTTCGAAAAGGTGAAGCTCACCAAGGCACCAAAGGGCTACAAGCCTTTCTATATCAGTCACTATGGACGCCACGGCTCGCGCTACTACTGGAGTGACCGGCTTTATTATGAGCTTGACTCACTGTTGACAAAAGCTCATCAGAAGCAGCTCCTCACGGCTGAGGGCGAGGCTTTCTACAATAAGTTCATGGCTTCGAAGGAAGAACTGAAGACGGGCATCTCCGAACTGACGCAGCTCGGCTGGGAACAGCACCAGTTCATTGCGCGTACCATGTACAACAACTTCCCGCAGGTGTTCAAGAAAGGCGGCAACGTGCTTGCCATCTCCTCACTCTCCGGCCGGTGTGTGCTCAGCATGTCTGCCTTCTGCCAGGAACTGGTGCAGTGCAACCCGAAAATAGAAATCCGTGAGCAGTCGTCGCGCTTCACGCTCGACGGTGTTGTGCCTACCGACCGGCAGAATCCTGTCAAGCACCGTTTCCCGAGAGTCACTCCGCGCTACGAGAAAAACAAGGACCGCTTTAAATACGAAGATAACTTGCGTGATAAGATAATACCGCGTGTGTTCACCAGCACCGAGGGACTGCCCGGCAATCTCCACCACATTGGCAGCAACCTCATCAACCTCTATACGTCGCTCCCCAGCATCGGTCACGAGGGCATGATGGGCAACATCATCACCGACCAGGAGATTGTGGACCAGTGGGAAAACTCCAACCTGGGTTCCTACTCATGGGTTTTCGGTCCGCAAAACGACATGATACCCGTGTTGCAGGACATCATCCGCAAGGCTGAAGCCGCTATCAACGGGACAAGCGACCATATCGCCGACCTCCGTTTTGGTCACGACACCTGTCTGGGACCGCTGACCGTGCTGATGGGACTCAACGGAGCCGACAAGGATCCCGAAGACCCCTACGAGGTGAAGAACACTTATCAGAACTGGCTCACCGGCAAGGCCTCGAATGTCCAGCTCATCTTCTATCGTAAAGGCAAATCATCCACCGACATTCTCGTGAAGTGTCTGCTCAATGGCCGCGAAGTCCGCCTGCCAGTCCCCACCGACAACTATCCCTATTACCGCTGGTCCGACTTCCGCCAGTTTTACACTGCCCGCTGCCAGAGCGTGAAGGATTCCGCCAAATAATTCAGTTTAGAAAGCTCTATCAATTATCATAAAAAATGGGTGTTCCCTTTTGGGGGAGCACCCAGTTTTCTTGATTACACAAAAAGTGTTACACAAAATGTGTAATTTATTTCTCGTTCCTCACCTGCAAGGGCGTCATGCCGAAATGTTCCTTCACGTACTTGCCGAAGAAGGAGGTGTTGGGGAAGCCCAGGTGCATGCTGATTTGCTTGACGGTGAGGTCGGTCTGCTTCAGGTGGTAGCGGATGTCTTCCAGTACATGCTCGCGAATCCATTCGTTGGCAGTCTTGCCCGAATGCTTCTTGCAGATGGTCGAGAGGTATTTGGGCGAGATGCACAGTTCGTCGGCGTATGCCTCCACCGAGCGGCGCCTTACCTCGCTGGCGTTCAGTATGTTGAGGAAGCGCTGGAAATGATGCAGCGTGGCTGACGAGGCTGAGGCAGCGTTGTCGTCGGGCAGAAAAAGGGTGGTGCGCTCCGACTTTTGCTGAGAGGGATGAGGCGGAGTTGCCGACACCAGCAGTTTCAAGGCTCCGCAAAGCGCAAGGATGGCCGTGCGTAGCAGCGACTGGATGATTTCGGTGTGAAACGGATTGTCGCGCCCCCTCTCAATAGAGAGGATGAGCATGTCGTAGAAATGGGTGTAGAAGAGCAGGTCTCCGTCTTCCATGGTGATGATGTTCAGCCGGCGGATATACATCATGTCGTTCCATACGCTCATCTTCTCGCCGAGGAAGCTCTGCAGGATGCGGTTGGTTAGGAACATCGCCTTCATGTCGAAATCGGGACTTACCATCAGGTCGGTGACCGTAAGGTTCTGGGGAAATACGGCCACCTGGTTTTTCTGTAGCTGCACCAGCCGGCCGTTGGTCTTGGCCTGTACCTTTCCGTTGGTGCAGATGACCACGGCGTTCATGGCCACATGGGCGGCCTTGAACTCGGCAAACTTCTGAATGCTGTCCACCACGATGATGTCGTTGTCGGAATAGCCTATCTGCACGTCCTCGTTTTGGGCCAGCGACTGTATGGTGATGTTTTCTTGATGTTTCATGTCCGTCTCTTCCGTTTTCTGGTGCAAAGTTAGTCTTTCTTTCATAATAACGATGTCTTATTCGTATGTAATTATGTTCTTTTTGGACGTTTTTGCGAAAAAGAAGGCTAAAAAGGGAGAAATAGGATATTCGGAATTGCGGTTTTTGCCGTATTTTTGCAAAGATTTTAGATAAAATAATAAACAAAATAGCAATGAGAAAGAGTGTTTTGCTGCTGCTGACGGTTCTGTTTGTCTGCGGCTGTGGGAAGAAACAGGAGCCAGGGAGCGGACAGAAAGCCCCGACGAGAGTGGCGACCGAAGTGTTGTCGGCAGGTGCCGGCATGAACGGACAGTCGTATGTGGGCATCGTGGAAGAGAACGAGGGAACGGCCGTCAGTTTCACCAGCATGGGCGTGGTGAAGCGCGTGTTGGTTAGGGAAGGACAGGCCGTGGGTCGCGGCCAGCTGATTGCCGAAATGGACAATACACAGGCGCGCAACATGCTCACGGCTGCTGAGGCACAGATGGCACAGGCCGACGACGCCCTGAAGCGTTACGCCATGCTGCACGATAACGGTTCGCTGCCCGAGGTGCAGTGGGTGGAAGTGCAGAGCAAGGTGGCACAGGCCAAGTCGCAGCTGGAGGTGGCCCGCAAGAACCTGCGCGACTGCCGGCTGGTGGCCCCCGTCAGCGGAATCATCGGCCGTAAGCAGGTGGGTGCCGGCGAGACGGCCATGCCCTCGCAGGCTGTGGTGACGATACTCGACGTGAGCCGGGTGAAGGTGCGTGTGGCCATTCCTGAAGCCGAAATAGGAAGCATCAGCGCCAACACCTCATCCGTAATCAGGGTGGAGGCCATCAACAGCAGTTTTGTGGGTGGAAGGATAGAGAAGGGTGTGCAGGCCGACGCGCTGACACATACCTACGACATACGTATCAACGTGGCTAACAGCGGGCGCAAGCTGCTGCCGGGCATGGTGGCCAACGTGCAGTTTTCCGGAGTGTCGTCGCATGCCATGGGCGTGCTGCCCACCTTGCCCGTCACGGCCGTTCAGAAGAAGGCCGACGGCAGTCTGTTTGTGTGGACGGTTGACAAGAACAACGCTGCCCATCGCACGCCGGTCACCATCGGCGAGACGCAGGGCAACCGCGTCAGCGTGACCTCGGGCGTGGGCGAAAACGAGCGCGTGGTCACCGAGGGCTACCAGAAACTGAGCGAAGGAACGAAGGTTGTCTATTAATGTCGTCATGACGGCATGCCGATATATCGGTATGCCGCCACAACGAATAAAAAATCAGAAAAGATGAAAGATAAAATGTCATGGCTCCGCTGGCCTCTGGAGCACTACTCTATATCGCTGCTCATCATCGGCATCCTGTTCGTGCTGGGCATCTACGGCATGTATATCATGCCCAAGGACGAGTTCCCGCATGCCACCATCCGTCAGGGTGTGGTGGTGGCGGTCTATCCCGGTGCCACCAGTGAGGAGGTGGAGCAGCAGGTGGCCCGTCCGCTTGAGCGCTACCTGTTCACCTATGGTGAGGTAAACCGCGCGAAAACCACCACAACGTCGCAGAACGGCATGTGCATCGTGATGGTGAGACTAAACGATGAAGTGAACAACAAGGACGAGGTATGGTCGAAAATCAAGCACGGACTGAACAGTTTCAAGGCACAGCTGCCAAGCGGTGTGCTCGCCATAGTGGTGAACGACGAGTTCGGCAACACCAGTGCGCTGCTCATCGCCATCGAGAGCGACCAGCGCAGCTATCGCGAACTGAAACTCTACAGCGACGAACTGAGCGACCGTCTACGCCGCATCCCGTCGGTGGCCAACGTCAAGCTCTACGGCGAACAGAAAGAGCAGATATCGCTCTATGTCGACCGTCAGCGGCTGCAGGCCTACGGTATCGGCCAGCAGATGCTCTTTTCCGCCTTGCAGTCGCAGGGCATCACGACGATGAGCGGCAGCATCAGCGACCGCGACCAGCATATCCCCATCCATGTGGAGGCCATGGAGCAAAGCGAGGAGGAGATAGCCAACCAGATTATCTTCTCCGACCCGGCTTCGGGCAAGCTGGTGCGCGTCAGGGATGTGGCACGCGTAGAGCGCGAGTACGACCCGTTGGCCAGCCGCATCGAGCAGAACGGTCATCCCTGTGTGCTGCTGTCGATGGAGATGACACCCGGCAACAACGTGGTACTCTATGGCAAGGAGGTGGACCGCGTGCTCGACGACTTCCGGCAGAACGAGCTGCCCGACGACGTGAACGTCACCCGCATTGCCGACAAGCCGAAGGTGGTCAGCATGAGCGTCAGCGACTTCCTGCGCGACCTGCTCATCTCGATGGTGGTCATTATCCTCGTCATGATGATACTTTTCCCCCTGCGCTCAGCCATTGTGGCAGCCATCACCATCCCGCTGAGCACGTTTGTCTCGGTGGCCATCATGTATATGGCCGGCATCGAGCTGAACATCGTCACGCTGGCCGCCCTGATAGTGGTGCTTGGAATGATTGTAGACAATGCCATCGTTGTGATCGACGGCTATCTGGAATATCTGGGCAAAGGCTACGAACCGAACGAGGCTGCCGTGGCTTCGGCGCGGCAGTATTTCATGCCGATGATGCTGGCCACCATCTGCATCTGTGCCATTTTCTTCCCCTTCCTGTGGACCATGAAGGGCGTTTTCCACGACTGTCTGGTCGACTTCCCCTGGACGATTACCATCAACCTGATGGTGTCGCTGCTGTTGGCGGTAACGGTCATCCCGTTTTTGGAGGTGCGCATCATCAGACCGGGCAAGGTGACCACAGGCGGCAATGCTATCACGAAATGGGTGCAGACTACATATAATAAGGTGCTCGGGCAGACCTTCCGCCATCCGTGGCTGACGATGGTCATCGGACTGGTGCTCATCCTGCTCTCATCGCTTATTATTCCGACGCTGAAAATCCGACTGTTCCCCTATGCCGACCGCGACCAGTTTGCCGTGGAAATCTTCCTGCCCGACGGAAAGGGCATGAAGGAGACCGAGCTGATTGCCGACTCGGTGCGCCGCGTGCTGCAGAAAGACGAGCGCATCACGGGCATCACCAGTTTCATCGGTTGTTCGTCGCCGCGCTTCATGGATGCCTATGCCCCGCAGATGGCCGGCAGCAACTATGCCCAGTTCATCGTCAACACCAAGTCGGACAGGGAAACGCTGCGGCTGCTGGCCGACTATCAGCCGCGTTTCAGCGAGGCATTCCCCAATGCCTACGTGAAGTTCAAGCGGCTCGACTATCTGGAGGTGAACGAGCTGGAGTATCGCTTTTATGGCGAAAACCTCGACTCGCTGCACGTCGTGGCCGAACGGCTGATGGACCGCATGCGACAGATGCCCGAACTGGAATGGGTGCATACCGACTATCTGCAGCCTTCGCCTATCATCAACGTGGTGCTCGACCCTGTGACCTCGGCCCAGCTGGGCATCACGCGTAGCTCGGCACAGCTGTCGCTGAGTGCCACCACCAGCGAGCTGCGCGTGGGACAGATTTGGGAACGACAGCGCATGAGTGCGGGCGACTACGAGCTGCCCGTCATCGTGAAGGACGACAGCGACATGACGTTCTCCACCATAGCCAACCTGGGCATCTCGTCGCCCATGACGATGGCCTCGTCGGCCCTCGACGGCACCAACAGCACCATCCCCCTGCGGCAGATTGCCGACGTGAGTCCGCAGTGGAGCGAGAGTCGCATCGTGCACCGTGGAGGCGAGCGCTGCATCACTGTGACGGCACAGTTTGCGCAGGGAGTATTCACCGCTCCCGTCGAGAAAAAGATTGTCGACATCATGCAGAACGAGATTGAGCTCCCACAGGGCGTGCGCAGCGAGGTGGGCGGCGAGATAGAATACGGCGACGAGGCCATGCCCCAGATTATCGGCGGCATCGTGATTGCAGAGATTATCGTGTTCTTCTTCCTGCTGTTCAACTTCAAGAAATACGGCATCACGTTGGTCTGCATGGCTGCTCTCGCGCTGATGATTCCCGGTTCGCTCATCGGTCTGGGACTGATGAACCGCGCCCTCGGCCTGACCTCCATCTTCGGTCTGATCACGCTGATGGGAATGATCATGCGTAACGAGATTCTCATTTTCGAGCATGCCAACGACCTGGTGAAGAAATATGTGGCGGAGCACGGCGACTGGAAAACCGACCGCAAGGCCTACAACGAAGCCGTGAAGCAGTCGGCCTATGAGGCAGGCCGCCGTCGCATGGTGCCTATCTTCCTGACCACTGCCACCACTGCCGTCGGTGTGGTGCCGATGATCATCGCGCAGTCGTCGTTCTGGATGCCCGTGGGTGTCACCATCTTTGCCGGTGGCATCGGTTCCCTCATCCTGGTGGTCACCATGCTCCCCGTGGTGTATTGGAAAGTGAATTTGAAATAGAAAACGAAGTAATACATTGAAAGAATGAAAAGAATATTTTTCCTCATCCTTTGCACTGCATGCTGCAATTTCATAGCAGCCCAGAAAACTTTGTCTTTGGAGCAGTTAAAGACCCTGGCCCTCCAGAACAATATTGCGGTGCGCAACGCTCGGCGCAATATCGATGCGGCACAGCTGCAGCGCAAAGAGGCGTTCACGAAGTATTTTCCGAACGTCAGCGGCACGGGCGCATGGTTCAACGCCAATAAGGGCATGGCAAAGATGGACGTCAATCCCGGCGAGATGATCACGCCCGAGCTGGGGGCTGCGCTGGCTGCCTCGCTTCCCGCTGAGGCCCTGGCCGGACTGGGCAGTCCCATCAGCATGTCGATGATGAAGAACGGCACCATTGCGGGCATCTCGGCCGTGCAGCCCGTCTTCGCCGGAGGTCAGATTGTCAACGGCAACAAACTGGCGAAAGTGGGCGAGGAGGCTGCCGTGCTGCAGTTGCAACTGTCGGAAAACGAGGTGGAGAAGACCACCGTGCAGTATTTCTGGCAATTGGTGTCGCTGCAGGAGAAGTTGAACACGCTGGCCGCCGTGGAACGGTTGCTGGCTGATATCCACAAGGATGTCGACGTGGCCGTGCGTGCTGGAGTTGCCATGCGCAACGACCTGCTGCAGGTGAAGCTGCGGCAGAACGACACCGAGAGTCAGAAACTGAAGCTGAGCAACAGCATCAGCATCGTGAAGCAGCTGCTGGCGCAGTATTGCGGACTTGAAAGTGCTGACTTCACGATTGGCCAGTCTGACTTGTCCGTGAAACCCAACAGCGAACCCGGCATGATGAATTTCCAGGAGACCCGCCTGCCCGAATACCAGCTGCTGCAGAAACAGGTGGAGGCTGCCGACTTGCAGCGCAAGGTTGCCGTGGGACAGCATCTCCCGTCGGTAGCCGTCGGGGCTGGCTACAACTACCACAACCTGATGGAAAACGACCGTGCCTTTGCCATGGTGTTTGCCACGGTCAGCGTGCCCATCAGCGACTGGTGGGGCGGTTCGCAGGCCATCAAGCGCAAGAAGATTGAATACCAGCAAGCCATAGACGAGCAGCGCGACAAGTCGGAACTGTTGCACATCCGCGCCCAGAACGCATGGAACAACCTCACCGAGGCCCGCCAGCAGATCGACATTGCCAAGCGCAGCATCGAGCAGGCCGAAGAGAACCTGCGGCTGAATCGCGACTACTACAAGGCCGGAGTCTCGAAAATGTCGGACTTGCTCGAAGCACAGCTGCTCTACCAGCAGGCACTCGACCGGCATATCGACGCGCTGGCCGACTACCAGAACAAGCTGCTCGCGTATCGCCAGTCGGTAGGCGAGTAGCCGTTGCCTAGTGAAATATTTTCAGAATTAGCGCTGCAAATCAAATAATTATTGTATCTTTGCAGCAAACTTAAAAATCTACCCCACAATATGAAAAGAAATATTGTTATCATTTTATTCAGCTTTTTTATCAGCGGTGTCATGACAGCCCAGCCACAAAAGCCGGCGGCAGGCACCGACGGAAACAAGTATGTGCCCTACGAGCAGCGCACCGGCAACGAGTCGGTGGTGTATTTCACCCGCAGTTTATCGGCCGAAGGACTCATCAAGGCCTACGAGCAGGTGAACGAGAAGATGGCCGGCCACGTGGCCGTGAAACTGCATACCGGCGAAAAGAACGGTCCGAACATCATCCCGCGCGAATGGGTAAAGGCGTTGATGCAGAAAGACCTGCCTGGGGCAAACATCATCGAGACGAACACCTACTATGAGGGCGACCGCTACACCACGCCGAAGCACCGCCAGACGCTGCAGGTGAACGGTTGGACGTTCTGTCCTGTGGATATCATTGACGAGCAGGGCACCACCACGCTGCCCGTGGAAGGCGGAAAATGGTTCAAGAAAATGTCGGTGGGCAGTCATCTCACCAACTACGACGCCATGCTGGCGCTCACCCATTTCAAAGGTCACACCCAGGGCGGCTTCGGCGGTTCGAACAAGAATATCGGCATCGGCTGTGCCGACGGACGCATCGGCAAGGCATGGATTCACACCACGCCGGGACAACCCAACCAGTGGGACATTGCCAAGGAAGAGTTCATGGAGCGCATGACCGAATCCACCAAGGCCACCATCGACTATTTCGGCGGCCGTGTGTGCTATGTCAACGTGATGCGCAACATGTCGGTGTCGTGCGACTGTGAGGGAGTGGCTGCCCAGCCCGTGGTGACGCCCGACGTGGGCATCCTCTCTTCTACCGACATCCTGGCCATCGACCAGGCCTGCATCGACCTCATCTATGCTATGACGGCCGAGGAACATCGCGCCATGCTGGAGCGCATCGAGAGCCGTCACGGACTGCGCCAGCTGTCGTATATGAAGGAAATGGGCATGGGCAACAACCGCTATGTGCTCATCGACCTCGACAATGGCGGCAAGCGCATCACCGCTGCCGAGGCCGTAAAAGGCCTGAAGCCTTTCAAGAAATAGAAGCCCACCCCTAACCCCTCCCAAGGGGGAGGGGAAAAGGCCGTCAGGTGTTCTGCGGTCGCACCGCAGAATCCCCACCCGCAAAAATAAATATTTATGGCAACGATAAAGGATTTTGAGATTATGGCCCCGGTGGGGTCGAGAGAGTCGTTGGCAGCGGCCTTGCAGGCCGGGGCCGACAGCGTGTATTTCGGCATCGGACAGCTGAATATGCGCTCGCATTCGGCCAACCATTTCACCATCGACGACCTGCGCGAGATTGCTGCCACCTGCAACGAAAAGGGCGTGAAGACTTACCTGACGGTGAACACCATCATCTACGGCGAGGACATTCCCACCATGCACACGTTTTGCGATGCCGCCCACGAGGCGGGCATCTCTGCGGTGATTGCCTCCGACGTGGCCGTGATGACCTATTGCCGGCAGATAGGGCAGGAGGTGCATCTCTCCACGCAGCTCAACATCTCGAACATCGAGGCGCTGAAGTTCTATGCGCAGTTTGCCGACGTGGTGGTGCTGGCCCGCGAGCTGAACCTCGACCAGGTGGCCGAGATTTACCGGCAGATAGAGGAGCAGCACATCTGCGGACCCTCGGGCGAGCAGATTCGTATCGAGATGTTCTGCCACGGAGCGCTCTGCATGGCCATCTCGGGCAAGTGCTACATGAGTCTCGACAACACGGGCCGCTCGGCCAACCGCGGGGCCTGCATGCAGATATGCCGCCGCTCGTATATCGTCACCGACCGCGAGACGGGCACCCAGCTCGAAATTGACAACAAGTATATCATGAGTCCCAAGGACCTGAAGACCGTGCGCTTCATCGACCGCATGATGAAGAGCGGCGTGCGTGTGTTCAAGATTGAGGGGCGCGCCCGCGGACCAGAATACGTCTATACCGTGGTGAAGACCTACAAGGAAGCCATCCAGAGCGTGCTCGACGGCACGTTCACCGAGGAGAAGAAAGACCATTGGGACACCGAACTGGCCCGCGTCTTCAACCGTGGTTTCTGGGACGGCTACTATCAGGGACAGCTGTTGGGCGAATGGAACAGCAACTATGGCTCGAACGCCACCGAGCGCAAAGTCTATGTGGGCAAGGGTCGCAAGTATTTCTCGAAAATCGGCGTGGCCGAGTTCCAGATAGAAGCCGCCACCTTCAAGCCCGGCGACAAACTCTTGATTACCGGTCCCACCACGGGAGTTCTCTATGTCACGCCCACCGAAATCCACGGCAACAACGGCCCGATTCCCGAAGCCCGTCAGGGCATGCGCGTCTCGATAGCTGTGCCCGAGAAAGTCCGTGAGAGCGATAAGTTGTTCAAATTAGTTGAGGAGTGAAAATTATGATTACTATGCTCTCATCACTCATCTCCCTTCTTGCTGCCCTTCCTTTGGAAGGGGGTGGGGGTAGGCTCTTCCTCATCATCATCGTAGCCGTGTTGCCCGCCTTGTTGCTTGGATACTATCTTTGGTATATCGACTCCAAGCGCGAGCCCGCCGTGTGGCTGATTGGGTCGGTGGTCCTTGGAGCACTCGTCTGCCTGCCGGTCGTCTATCTTAAGGGCATCCTCAGCAGTGTGCTTTTCAGTCCCGCGGGAGTGCCGGTCAGTCTGTTCGAGTCGGCTGTGGATACTTTTTGTCTGGATGCTGTTCTCGAAGAGGTGTTCAAGTTCGTGGCTTTCTTCCTGGTGGTGTTCCGTAACCGCTATTTCGACGAGCATTACGATGGCATCATCTATGCCGCTTGTGTAGGACTGGGCTTTGCGGCCGTAGAGGATATTTTCTATCTTTTCCGTCAGCCCGAGTGGGAGGTGCTGCCCGTCTTGCGTTCCATCCTCTCGGTGCTTGGTCATTCTGCCTATGCCGTGCTGATGGGCTATTACTATTCGCTCTATCGCTTTGTCAGCCGCACGCGCCGCAATCTTGTCTTCGTGCTGCTTGTCCCCATTCTCGTTCATGCCGTTTTCAACACGCTGCTCCTGCCTTTCTGGGGCGGTCTCAGCATGTTCCTGTTTTTCGCCTTCTGCGTTTTCATCCATCGCACCTGCCGGAAAAAGATTGCCTTCCATCTGGCCAACGACATCGGCTTTATGAACGAGAATTATAGGATATAATGAAAAAAACGGCTAGGATGTTTGGAAATGTCATACAATTGAATTACTTTTGCAATCGAATGTAATACAATTAATATACAAAGTATGGCGACTTCAATAATTAGAAAACCCGCATCGTTCCGTTTAAGAGCTGATCTTCTGGAGGGATTAAGGCGAAATGCAGCACGAGAAAACCGCACGCTGAACAATTATGTGGAAAGTGTGTTGCTCGACGTTGTGTACAACGAACCCAACGACGAGACCAAGGCTGCTATAGAGGAGGTTATGTCGGGCAAGAATCCCGACAAAGTATATACTGACATAGATGAAATGTTTAATGATATTCTTAGCGAAGAATAATGAAAGCATTTAAGACTTCTACTCAGTATAGAAAAGATCTTAAACGGTATAAGAACAATCCTCAAAAGTTGACAGCTCTCAGAGAGCTGTTAGAACTCCTGAGGGATGAATTGCCTATTCCTGCTTTTTATAAGCCTCATAGACTATTGGGAAAATACAAGGGATGTATGGAATGTCATGTTCAAGGTGACTTCCTGCTTTTATGGGTCGATGAGGAAAATGACATAATCGAACTAATACGCTTGGGGACACATTCCGAATTATTTAGGTGACGGCCTAAGTTTCACTTCCGTCATCACGAAAAAGAACAGAAATTCACGTAATTCACATAATTTCTTTCTTCAATTTAAACTCCCCGCCCCTCAAGGGGAGGGGCTAGGGGTGGGGTCAGTATTCAGAATTATTGGCTATTACGCTTTAATTTTTTTTAAGATTATTCCATGCAAGATTATCCTTCTTTCTATGTTTAAAGATTGACATTAGCAATAACAACAATAATTGTCCTGATATGATACCCAAGGTTATAAAAAAGGTTATGGTTGCTCTGTTGGGCATGATGATAATAGTTGGTTGTTCCAGTGATGACAATGATGTATCGATTGTTGGACATTGGATGGCGAGCCATCATAGTAAAAATCCCAAATATGCAGACACGGCAGACATGTGGGACTTCACTTTCAAGCCCGACGGAACAGGCATTGGCCCCTATGACAAAAAATCTTTCAGCTACGATGTAAATGGAAATCGTGTCACCTTGACTTATAAGGAAACAGAGGGAAATGGTGAACAGATAGTCTTCGTGTACAAGATTGTTAGTTTTTCAGAAAACAAGATGGAATGGGATGAGATTCCCCAAGATCCTTCTCGCGATAACTATTTGTTCCTGCTTTTTTATCGCAAATAGAGAAGCAAATCCTACTCACAGCAGCCGAATTTGCTATTCTCTCCCCTCCATTTAGGGAGGGGTAAGGGGTGGGGTCTGTAATATCTATAAAAATAAGTATCACTTGTAAACGCATTCGCAAAAAGGGTCCAAATCGGCTTCTTTTGCGATTTTCGGCTCAAAATAGGGGGGTCGCGTATAGAGGAATCATTACTTTGTACCTTCATTAAACCCTGTCGCCACGGGCAAGCAAGAAGTGAAGATAGAAGAACTAGATAAAACCTGGAATTTATTTGTTTTTTCTCTTTCTTTATCGTATCTTTGCACCGTAGAATATATGTAGTATGTCTGAGAAACCAAATTACTCATCAACAGCCGCCCCTTCGCGCCTGAAAATGTTGCTCCAGCTGTGGTGGACGCAGAAGCGCCGCTCGTTCCGCTGGGCCGATGTGTTCGTGGGAGCCTATTTCGCTTTCCTGTTTATGCTCGTCGGCGGCATTGTGTATATGAATATGAGCGAGCAGCTGGCCGACCTGAAGGGACAGGTGAACATGGGCAGTGTGCTGATTATCGTTTCTGCCTCGCTGCTCATCAGCGACCTGTTCTTTAAGTTTATGTTCATGCACGACGCGGTGCTGATGGACGACTTCCTGAAGACGAAACCGGTGAGCGGGCGCGACTGGAACCGCTTCATCGTGCTGTCGTGCTTTGCCGTGGGGTGGAATCTGATGATGGCCCTCATCGTAGGTTTCTTCGCCTTTTTGATAGCCTCGGTTGCCGAAGCGTTGATGGCCATACTGATGGCCTTTGTGATGTCGGCGATGAATTCGATGCTGATGGCGTGCCTGCGAAAGTCGAGCGGGTGGGAACTAAAGCTGCCCATGTTCCTCGCGCTGTTTTTCTACATCGTCTTCGCCTTTGTCTATAGCATCAATATCATGCAGTGGTCGGCGGCGCTGCTGATGGCAGTGATGACGCTGCTGACGCTGGTGGGCATCTTCACCTTATATATATATTTCTCCCACCTGGTGCGCTACGATGAGCATCAGGCCCGCACGTCGAGAGTGCACAACCTGGGCGAGGTGTCGCTCTTCTCGATGGAGTATGTCAGCGTGTTGCGTTCCAAGCGTTTGCGCACCATGCTCATCGTGCTGCCCCTGTGTTTCCTGCCGCAGCTCTATTTTTCCAACATGATGGATGACGCCTCGTTCTGCTTCATTCCGCCCCTGATGGTGATATTCATGGGGTCGGCCTGTCTTGGGCAGTGGGTGTTTGGCGTTGAGGCCAACTTTTTCCAGGGCCTTTGGACGAAACCCCTCTCGATAGAGACCATGCTGCGCAATAAGTATAAGTTTTATGCGTTTATCAACCTGATGTGCTCGCTGCTCGTGGTGCCGGCCATCTGGCTGTCGAACCTGGATCCTTTTATCATCCTGGCCTGTTGGGTGTTCTCGGCCGGTATGGGCAACCTGATGATGATGCCCACCTGTCTGGTGAGCACCCGCATCGACCTGTTCTCGTCGGCTTTCTTCAACTATCAGGGGGCCAACAAGGGCGTCAACATCTACGGACTGCTGCTCTTCATTCCTTTCCTCATTGCCGGAGTGGGCGGCTGGCTGATGGGTGTCACCCGCACGTGCATCCTGTTCTGCTGTCTGGGACTGCTGGGCTTTGCCATCCACCGCTGGGTGCTCCATCGCCTGGCCGAGGCATACTGCCGCCGCAGGTATAAGCGATTTGAGAAGTATATGGAGTGATTCAACGATAACGTTAACCCTAACCCTAACTTGTAACTTGAAACTTGAAACCTGAAACCATATAACATGGAACTGAAAATAGAACAACTGCAGAAGACTTACGGACAGAACACCGTATTGGACATTCCCGGGCTGACCATCGGTTCGGGCGAGCTCATCGGACTGGTTGGTAACAACGGAGCCGGCAAGACTACTTTGTTGCGACTGATGCTCGACGTCATCGAGGCCAGCCAGGGGCGTGTGCTCTCGGGCGACCAGAACGTGGCGGAGAGTGAGACGTGGAAGACCTACACAGGCTCGTTCATCGACAAGCATTTCCTTATCGATTTCTACACGCCCGAGGAGTATTTCACATTTATCGCCAAGCTCTACGACATTCCCGAAGAGACGCTGAAACAGCGATTGGAGGACTATGCCCCGTTGATGAACGGCGAGATTCTCGGCACGCGCAAATACCTGAAGGATTTCTCGGAGGGCAACCGCCAGAAGATAGGCATCATCGGCGCGATGTTCATCAACCCCAAGGTGCTGCTACTCGACGAACCTTTCAACTATCTCGACCCGTCGTCGCAGATTATCATCTCGAAACTGATTCAGAAGATGAACCAGGAATTGGGAACCACGGTGCTGATTTCCAGTCACAACCTGAACTTCATTGCCGATATCTCCACCCGCATTCTCCTGCTGGAGAAAGGTAAGGTGATTAAGGACCTGCCCAACCACGACGGTTCGGCCACCACCGAGCTGAATGAGTATTTTACTGAACGGAATATGGGGTGATAGTTGTTGGGTGATGGTGGATAGTTTATGCAAAAAAACAAAAAAAACATGGCAACAATCAATGAACTGCAAGACGAGGTCATCGAGGAGTTTTCCGACTTTGATGACTGGATGGATAAATACCAACTGCTGATAGACCTGGGCAATGCGCTGGAACCGCTGCCCGAACAGTATAAAACGGAGAGCAACCTCATCGACGGCTGCCAGAGCCGGGTGTGGGTGCAGGCCGACTATGTGGACGGCAAGATGATGATTACGGCCGAAAGCGATGCGCTCATCGTGAAGGGTATCATCGCGCTGCTCATCCGTGTGCTCAGCGGACACACACCGCAGGAGATTCTGGACAGCGAGCTTTATTTCATCGATGAAATCGGATTGAAAGACCATCTCTCGCCAACGCGCAGCAACGGACTGCTGGCGATGGTGAAGCAGATAAGGATGTATGCGCTGGCTTTTAAAGTGAAACCCACCCTCAATCCCTCCCGAGGGGAGGGAAGTCTGATATGATAAATCCCTCTGATAATAATGAGAATCCCTCCCCTCGGGAGGGACATAGGGTGGGTCGTAAGCTGCGCACCATTGAGATGAACCGCATCTCGGTTGAGGAATTCCGGGAGGCAAAGAAGATGCCATTGATTGTGGTTCTCGACGATGTGCGCTCGATGTATAACATCGGGTCGGTGTTCCGCACCTGTGATGCCTTCCGCGTGGAAGCCATCTATCTGTGCGGCATCACGGCCTGTCCGCCCCATCAGGAGATTCACAAGACGGCCCTTGGTGCAGAGGATAGTGTCAGTTGGCGCTATTTCAAGACAGCGCAGGAAGCCGTGGAGCAGTTGCATCAGGATGGCTATTTCGTTTGGAGCGTAGAGCAGTGTGAGGGGAGTGTGAAACTACAAAACCTAAGCCAATCTCATACCCACCCTCAATCCCTCCCGAAGGGAGGGCAGTCTGATATGCTTTCTATCCTTAATGGTAATGAAAATCCCTCCCTTCGGGAGGGACATAGGGTGGGTATTATCCTCGGCAACGAGGTGAAGGGCGTTCATCAGGAAGTGATTGATATGAGCGACGGCTGTCTGGAGATTCCACAGTTCGGTACGAAACATTCCATGAACGTCAGCGTCACGGCAGGTATTGTGATCTGGGAGTTCGCCCGCCAATTCCTGTTCTCAGCGGAATAGAGGATAGATTCTTCAGTGATAAATAAGAAATCAATGATGAACAAAATTTACAACTATACATATCGGAAATTGTTTTTACTTGCTGCATTTCTCATCTGCGGCAGTCTGGCGAATGCGCAACTACCCAACGAGAAGTTTGGCAAACCGTCAAAGGAGGAATGGGAATTTACGGGCTGGGATGAAGCCCCTGATGCTGATGCTGTCGTCCTTTGTAAGACGATGAACGTGTCTTACCAACTCCCCAATCAGTTGTTCATCATCGGTCAGGATAACGGTGATGCACTTCCCGACGACCACCCGGATTTCGGTACCAATCAGACATACGAGAACGAGATTATAGTTGACTATGAGTTCAAGCTCCGTACCAAGATCCTAAAGCCCGAAGGTGTCGGGCATGCCAACATCGACATTGTCTATTATGACAGGGTTGATGATGAGTTTATGACTCCTGATGAATTGTCGGACCTGAAAATCAAGGTTTTCACCAAGAACAGCAAGGGGAAGGTGAAGCAACGTACTGTCAACGCGGGCTCTTTCGTCAGGGAGCGTGTCAACGACTATTATAAGGTGCTGCACGTAGTTGTGCCGGATATCCAAGCGGGCAGCATCATAGAATACCAATACAAGATTAGCAGTTTCCGCCATACATTCCTTTATGACTGGACGTTTCAGGAGTGTATTCCGACGGTGTATGCAAGGTGTGACTTGGAGATTCCTGCTTTCCTGCAGTTCAGAGCCGACATCCCCACCTACAAGTTCATTCAGTCGAGTGTTCAGCCCAGTCACCAGCTCTATGACATCAACAGAGCAGACATGAAGAAGCCTAAGTCATGCCCCACCAACCGCTATAAAATCGTGGGCAGCCATATTCCTCCTTACGATGCTTCAAAGCACACGACAAAAATGTTTACCAGTCGTTTCCTCTCGCCTTCCAACCATGGTCCGGCATTAATGCCAGCCAATAGGACACATCTGAAAATCAAGTAATCGGCGAAACGGTTCTTTGAATCATTATCTTCGTTAAATATTTGGCTGTGAAAGGCTCAAAGGTAAGATTTGTGTCAGATACTTGAAGATTTTTGTTTAAGAAAGTGAGGGGGGGAAGAGCAGTTGCATAATACCCCTTAAAGCCTAAAAAGTATTAATTCTCGTACAGAAAAGGAAGAAAAACTTCTTTTTCTGTGCGGAATTTATTAGTTTTGCAACCAAAAGACAACCGGAATGAAGAAGAATCCGCTACTTCAGTTTGGCAATATCCCCGTACGGGCAGGCACGCTGATGACATGCTTCGATGGGATTTCAGCTCCAGGCAAAAAGATTTTG
The DNA here is from genome assembly GCA_017508965.1 of Prevotella sp. Classification (GTDB taxonomy): domain Bacteria; phylum Bacteroidota; class Bacteroidia; order Bacteroidales; family Bacteroidaceae; genus Prevotella. The sequence continues at coordinate 19,857 of JAFWQT010000016.1, forward strand.
GCTTTGGAGAAGGACGGGCAGTTGATTCGACTGAAGCGAGATCTCTATGTGGTAAGCAGCGAGGTCAGTGGTAAACCTGTCAACGCCTGCCTGTGTGCCAACCACCTTTATGGGCCTTCATACGTGTCGGAGCACTGGGCACTTCGCTGGTATGGACTTATCCCCGAAAGAGTTTACACGATGACTTCGGTGACCATCAAGCGTAGCAAGGAGTTCGAAAACAGTTTGGGTCGCTTCACCTATCATCAAGTGTCGCCCAGCTATTTCTCCATTGGAGTTCAAAGTGTGGAGGAAGATGGGGTAAATTTCTTGATGGCTGGCAGGGAAAAGGCCTTGTGCGACTTCCTGCTATGGGATAAGTATGTTCCATATCAGTCTGTTAGGACTTTATGGCAGTATCTCGAAGAGGATATCCGTCTTGATGTGGACGAGCTTTCCACGTTCGACGTTGGCATTATCGAAGCCTGCGCCGCGATTGGCCCCAAGAAGAAGATATTTAATAACCTAATCAAGATTATCAGCAGAGTAAAGCAATGACGATGTACGATAGAATGGTGGCCGCGTTCGCAGAGAAGCGAGGCACCACCGCTACGCCTAATATTGAGCAAGAAGTGATGCAGCGAATAGCACTGGCAGGGTTGCATCGGGGAGGATTCTTCAGGCATGCTGCCTTCTATGGAGGTACTTGTCTTCGGCTGTTTCACGATTTGCCCCGATACTCTGAAGACATGGACTTCTCACTGATAGAGAAACGAGACGATATTCATATTGAAAACTATTTCACCCCAATTATCGAAGAGTTCCGTTCTGTAGGTCACGAAGTGGATATTGTGAAAAAGGACAAGAAAATCTTCGGTCGGGTGGAATCTGCTTTCCTAAAAGAAAACACCGAGGCTTACGACATTAAGTTCCAGACCAAAAAGACTATCAAGGTGAAGATAGAACTTGACACAGACCCGCCACTGGCATTCGATACCGAAGAGCTGGCGATGCAGCAACCTTATTCATTTATGACACGCTGTTTCACCCTTCCCAGCCTTTATGCCGGTAAGATGCATGCGCTGGTATATCGTGCATGGCAGCGTCGGGTAAAGGGACGCGACTGGTATGATTTCGAGTGGTATGTCCGTTGGCAAGTGCCTCTCGATTTTAAACATTTGCAGGAACGTATCCATGAGTTCAGCGGGGCTGAGGTGGACAAGGACACATTCATGACGCTACTTCGTGAGAAACTGGCTACGACTGATATTGAAAAGGTTAAGGAGGACGTGAAGGGCTTTGTGGACAATCCCCGCGAGCTCGACATCTGGTCGAACGACTATTTCCTGCAATTGGCCGACAGAATTGTGTTCCGTCAGGATTAAGGGCGACTACATAGTAATTTAGTTTGTTCTTCAATTAAAGTCTAATTGATTTCCATTTAAAGTTTATTTGAGGAACAAACTAAATTACTTTGTAGTCGGGTAAAGTTTAATCGTAGGGAACCTCTAATGATGGGGGGCCTTCTATTTCAGTATGTCTTTGTAGGTGTCGTCGGCAAGTTCTTCCATCAGGCTTCTGTAGCGCTGGGTTTCGGTCATTTTGCTCTTGCCTGTTTGGTCATCCACCTTGATGACGAGCACGCGCTTTTTGCCTTGGTAGAGTTCCATTGTGCCCGACATTTTCATTCCACCGGCTCCGAAACCAATGGTCAGGGCCAAGGCGGTGCTGCCGAAATGCAGTTCCGTGGGTTTAATGACCAGCCGGTAAGCACCTCCTGTCTCGCTTGCCTTCATTCCTTTCTTGTTTTTCTTGTTCCATTTCTTCATGAAAGCTTCGATGCCTTCCTTCTGGTCTTTGGGCCAGTCGCGCTGCCAGTTGGCATCGCGCCCTGAAACATACTTCTTGTAGGGGGTTCCCTCCACAACAGTCTTCGAGAAATCGTACTCTATGCTGAAAGCTGCACTTGCATCTCTCAGCACGTTCACATCGCCAGAAACAACCTTGCTGTCGGCGAAGGCATTTGCCGTGGCCATCATCATGACCATCAAGCTGAAAATCAAGTTTTTCATAAACAGATACAGATAATAATAAATACAATTCTGGAGCAAAGGTAAACATAAATCTTGTTTCCAGCAAATTTTCTGCAATTAATCGTAGGGCATGGCTCTTTGAAATGTCGGCACGATAAGGATGCCATCCAAGCTGCTCGGCGTTCATTTGGGGATGCCCCCGAAAAAGACTCCGCTGTCGATTGTTTTATTTCAAACTGCCGGTCCACATTTTTTGTTTAATGGGTTGCTGAAGGCAAAAGTGCAAACATATTTCCAGATGGCCAAATTATTTATGCCAAAAATGTTCGCCTGAAAGATGGGCTGGGGAGTCTCTTAACCCTTCACGGCAATCTGATGGATGAATCTCGAGGTGAATCTTTATAAATAATCGTGAGGGCTCTAACGAAAGGGAAAGGTTCTGTGTTCACTTCAAATCTGTTCCCGTGCCCCTCCTTTTGTGTTTTTCTGTGTCCTGTAGTTGTCTGGCACCTGGTGGCAGTAGATTCAGGTTCTTGCAAATTGATTTCCATACCACTTTAGACTCAATGTCTGACAGGTTGAACTCCTCCTTCCATTTCTTGAAATCAGAACGTAGTGCCTCAATCACCTCTTCTCTTGACATTTTACCCTCTTTGAATTGTTTTCTCAGCCTATTAATTGTTGGGGTAAAGTAAGTGCTAGCGTGTATGCAGAGAGAGCGTATTTTATTTTTCCGTGATTCGGCATTCACTAATGTATAAAATATCTCTTTGTCCTCAACTCCGATCATACTTTTGTTATAGTGCGGCGTTCTATAATTAAGCAAATCACCAAACCCTTCAAATGAATTATTTGTGAGCGCTATTAAAAATAAGATTCCTGATATGACCATGAATACTATCCATGTAGTCAGCGGTTCCCATATAGTGACAGTTTCCAAGAACATATCTCCAATTCCGCCTTCATATCCACCCCACCAGAAGATTATACTGAAAAAAAGGTCAAGAGTAGTACCTAAAAGCGCCAAAAACATCCAAGCTAAAATAAAAAGATAAGATAAGACTGGAGCGAGCAAGAATGATATTCCAGCGTACCCAGCGATTAGGGCTACTGCTATTAGAAAATTCTTCAATGATTCGTTCATATATTGTTTTAAATTCTTTTTTTATTGTAAATAATTTAGTTTATAATTAATCCGTTCGTCCAAATAATTCCATGTTCCATTATTTAATATTTTTTATTTTGGCCTCCCATTGGAGTGTAAATAATGTGAGGCTTATGTTTCAAATCAAAGGCTTCTTGTTGTTCTTTCGTTCTGTTGTCAGCTATTAGACTGGCATTTTCAATTACCGGGTGTCTGTATGAATAGTCTCTGCCATTCTTTGCCAACTTCTTTAATGCCGAATTATTGTTAACATATCGTCTGCCACCAACAAGAGAATAATCAATGGCAGCATGTTTTTTTTCTAACCGTTTATTCTTTTCTTCTTTTTCTTGTCTGTCTGTCATCTTTGCTTGACGTTTCAAATAATCATTGATTAACTGTTTCTTGCGTAATACCTTTTCTGATTTGTTATTTTGGTACAATTCAGTTTTCATTAATTCCATTTGAAGTTGTCGTTGTTTCCCAAAATGAGGGGAAGCGACTGATTTCGATTTTTTGGTTTTGTTTTTTTTCTTCATAACTTATAGTTTTATAATAAAACAAAAGTAGTAAAAATCAGAGGGCTGCCGGCTAAAAATCATAGGGACAAATTGATTCCTTGAAGTGTCGGCACGATAAGGATGCCATCCAAGGTGCCCGGCGTTCATTTGGGGATGCCTCCGAAAGAGACTCCGCTGCCGGTTGTTTTATTTCAAGCTGTCGGTCCATAGATTTTCGATTAATGCACTACTGAAGGCAAAAGTACAAACATATTTCTAAATGACCAAATTATTTATGCCATAAATGTTCGCCTGAACGGTGGACCCCACCCCTAACCCCTCCCCTTGAGGGGCGGGGAGTAGATTACTCCCTCCGTTGGTTTGGCTGAACAACGACGCTTTCTCCACGAAGGACCATGTCGACGGTGGCTTCATGTTTTTCACGATCCTCGGACTGATGCACGGCCTCGCTCCCTATTTCAAGTGGCTTGCTGAATAGGGATTTCCCCCGTGCTTTTAGGGAAATATCTTTTGCGGTGTCAGGATTTATGCCTTCCTTTGCACCGTGAACCATTAAACATCGGAATATATGAAGAAGTATATCTTAATGGCATTGGTCGGTCTGGTGACCGTGATGCCGGCTTCGGCCCAGAATTATCGCAACAGTCGTTACTATAACCGTAACACGGGACGCCTGGACTACAGCCATCGCAACAGCAGAGGCTACTCACACTACGGCAACTATAGCACGATGCCTTTCTATGTGGGATTCCGCGTGGGTCCGTCGTTCTCTTCGGTGATTTCTGATAACGACGTTTTCGACGGCGGCTCCACCAAGGCCGGACTGAATGCGGGCTTGGCTGCCGGATTCAATGTTTCGCCTTACGTTCCTCTGTTCTTCGAAACCGGACTCTACTACACCGAGAAGGGCGGCAAGGGTGACCACGATTTCAAGTATTCTCTGAACTACCTTGAGATGCCTTTCGTGCTGAAGTATATCCATAACTTCGACCGCAGCTTCTCTATCCAGCCTTTCTTTGGCGGATATGTGGCTGCAGGCGTCAGCGGCAAGGTTAAGAACTATTATGCACGCGAGTCTTACAATGCCTTCGGCGGCGACTACGACCAGTTCAAGCGCTTCGACGGCGGTCTGCGTCTGGGTGTGGGCGTTCAGTATGAGATGCTCTATGCCGACGTGACCTACGACCTCGGACTGTCGAACGTTGGTCACGATGTGTTCGACGAGGCCAAGAACTCTGCGCTGATGCTTAATTTCGGTATAAACTTTTAGTCTTAGATAGTTAGTATATATAGCAACGAAGAGGCGGACTTCTGTGATGGAAGCCCGCCTCGGCAGTTAGTTAGGTTTGTTGCTTGTTATTATTTCTTGATGTATTCCGAGAAATCTGTCAGGTGCATGTCACCCTTGCGTGCCAGCGTGTCGTGCATGGCGAAGGCTGCGGTGAGACAGTACTGAAGTGAACCCACATTCTGTTTCTCGCGCGCGCACGCGCGTGATTTTTTTTGTTTAAGGGTGCAAGGGTGTCAAAACCCCGATAAACACTGGCCTTGCACCCTGTTTTGGAGGGTGTTAAGGGTGTAAGGAGGGTGTAACCAAGAGACCCACCCCCAGCCCTCCCGGCATAGGGAGGGGAGTAGATAGTTTGAGCGGATTTGTATTATTCGTTAAATTCGTTGTTTTTTATGGCAGATTTTTGGAGATTTTTGTTTATTCTCTTGGTCGCTTATCAGCAAACAGAATCAGGTTTTCGTCATCGTTAATAAAATCTCTAGAGAATTATTTTCATCCGATAATTTTTTGCGCACCATCCGCTGATAGTTTGGAGAAAATTCTCTAGAGAATTTATCAAAAGTCTCGCACCCTTATGACACCCCTGACACCCTTTTCAAGAGGGTGCAAGGCCAGTGTTTATCGGGGTTTCGCACCCTTACACCCTC
>JAFWQT010000125.1 GCA_017508965.1 Prevotella sp.
ACCTCCAGTTTCCATTCGAGACAAAGCCATCGGAGACATGGTGGCGGAAAGCGTTACCTTCAATAGTCGTGACACCTGCGGGTAATTTTAACGTTGATATTAAATAATCTTCAAAGACATCTTCCGCTATAGTCGTAATGCGATTTCTGACGATGGGCTTGTCTGCACCGACAGGAAGCGGAATGTCATCATTGATAATATAAGGAACAGGAGTGCCAAACGCGTCCTTTATCAGACTTGCAAGTTTCAACGAAGTGGCATCTATAAAACGTCCATAGTCAAGAGGGACTACAGTTCCTTTCTGGTTATGATCAAACGAAGACTTCCAAATGCCGACGTCGAGGGTATCGCTTTTATTAGGATTCCAATAATAGAGGCCTTCCGGTACTGGCATAGCATCTTTAGTGTATTTCCAGCCGTCGCCCATCACGTTGTTACCGCTCTTAAGATCAGTGGTATCGACTACAGAGAGTTGCTTGAAGTCTTTTTCACTTAGATAAGTACCGTTCACCTGGTAGCGATTGCTGCGGTAACACCCGCTGTTTCTTGTGGCTTTGGGGTTACTGAATACCGCCCTGGGATCAGGGCTAAAGGACATAAAGCAATGGGTAATGGAACAGCCGGTGCCCGTGGCTCCGTCAATAAATCCGTGGTTGATCACCCCAGAAGATTCGTCTATGAATGGGTTGCCGTATATTCTTGTTTCTACGAACGAGCAATAGCTGATGGAGGTTCCGTCGTTTACAGAATGTACGATTCCGCCTGTCGTGCCTTCGTCCGAGCTCACCGTTCCACCCTCGACGTGGATATTGTTGATGGAAGCGTTCTCGCCCGTCACCTTATACACGACGAGTGCTGCATTACTGAAATGGCTTGTGACGTAAGGGTTTTTGAACAAAAGATTGCGCACCACGCTTCCTGTGCCTTTAAGTTCATGTATGAAAGCAGGTTCATCAGTATATAAAATAGGTTTTGACTTAATATATAAATTACTGATGGTGCACCCCATGCCGTCGAACACGCCTTTGAAATACCTGATATAATAGTGAGCATCCGCGTAATAAGAGTCGACTTTGGGATATTCGATGTCGCAGGCCAGACGGATGTGTTTCTCCTCGACGTCTTCCGACTCACACTGCTTGACAAGCAGCATGAACTCGGCGGCATTGGTGATATAGGTCCAGCCGTCGACTACCGTGGAGTAGCTGGTGGCCACATTCTTGTCGGAGAGCGTTTCGGCGCTGACCGGCAAACCGGCAACAAGGATTGCGGCAAAAGCGAGTATTCTTTTCATCTTAGTAATTGAATTTTATGGTTTCCTGATCGTTTGACACGAGATAGAGCCCACGCTGGGCAGAAGGCATGTCGAAGATGGCAACACCCTGGGACGATGCTTTCTGGCGCGCCAAGATCATGCCGTTGGCGAGATAGAGTCGCACGTCCTCGCCAGGCTTGGCTCCGCTGACCTTCACCTGGCTTCCGCTGCTGATGATGCGGAGCGAGGCCTGGCTGTCGCCCTCGTCGTAGACTTTCTCCACTGCTGTGGTTTTATCCGAGGGGTAAACGGTGACGACGTCGTATTCTTGGTTTTTGTTTCCGCTGACAAGAGTCGTGCCAATATTCTTCAACCGTCTCACCACGGCACTGATGTAGCGTGTCCCGGTCTCTTTCACGGGATAGGAAGAGACGATGAGGTCGGTCGACTCGTAGTTGGAGCGCTGTCTGAAGAAGCCGACACCTTTTTCTCTAAATGCTTCGGCAAGCACTTTCCATTCAGGAACTTCCTGTTCTGCCTTTGAGTATAAACTTTGCGGAAGAACGAATCCAACGATTTGGGATTCATGTCTCTCTTTATCTACAAGATAGAGAACGATGAGATAGGGTTGCGGCATCGGACGTGAGAACTTGTTTTTCACGTGGACAACGAACTTGTTGCGGCCTTGCTCGTCGACCATCTGCGACTTCACATAGCACTCCAATTGCGGAACGTCGGCATAGAGGCTGGCAGTCTGCTGCTCGAAGATGGCATCCTCGGCGGAATGCTCATCGGTGTACTTCATACCCCTGCGGCGGGCGAAGGCCCGCTTCTGCCGTCGTGCCAGGAAGCGGGGCAGCTGTTTCTTCTGCAAGTCGAGCACGTCGTCGTAGCTGACGGTGAGCTTCGTATTGATGGCCATTCCGCTCTTGAAGGGTATGGTGACGCGCTCCTGTGCCGTCATTCCCGGCGGCACCACGACATGCAGTGGAATAGAGTCGTTCACATTCTCTACGCTGAGCACGCAGCGGTTGATGGTGGATGTGCCCAGATTGCTGACCTTCACCAAGAAGGTGGTTTGGATATTGTCGCTGACCGATGAGGTGAGCGCATTGTTCTCCTTCTGGTCGAACACGATGGAATAGCTGAAGGCATTGCTGAAATAGGCCGTGGCGCGCTGGATGACGGTGCCGCTGTCGTCGTTCACCAGATAGCAGCCGTTGATCTTCTCGTCGGTCATATAGCCGTCGAAGTCGTAGATTTGCTTGTCTTCGGGAACGACGGCCATGACTAGCGGCGTGCCCACAAACATGTCCTGCCCGGTGGGAACAAGGCGGGCAGCCTTGATGATGTTGCAGATGGTGTCGGTGGCGGCACTCACGCCCTGCTCCACCCACATCAGTCCGATGTTGCGCAGCGACTGCGCGCCCTGGTCGGCCACGAGACGGAAGTTGGTGACCTCGGTGCTGCCGGTCGTCACCGAGTTGCTGAGTGCGCCGTCGGCTTTTCCGCTCATGTCGTAGCTGTTCAGGGCGATGCGTATCTGGCTGTCGCTGCCTGTGCCCACTTCGGAGAGCTGTGCCAGCACGTTGTGGCTGCCCACGCGGCGCAGTTCGAACTTGTTGTTCTTCTCCATGGGTGCTTCGCTGACGGTCACTTTGTTGTCGGCTGCGACGTGGATGAACACGGGCCTCACCTCGTTATCGCTATTTTTCTGTGTTGCGGCGATGAACACCTCGCCATCCTTCATGGTGAGCTGGTATTCAGAGAGCTGGCTGTTGCGCGCCATTGAAATCAGCTCAATGGGTTCCGACCAGTCGGTTCCGTCGAAGCGCGAGAGCATCAGCGAGCCGTAGAAGAGCAGGTTGGTGATGTCTTCCCGTTCCTCATTATTCAAGAGGAAGTTGCGTGACAGTCTTCCCTTCATCCAGATGGCTGCGGCGTGTCCGTTGTCGTCGAGTGCCACACGTGGCCTCATGTTCGTTTCGTCGTTGGTGGTGATGGGTCTCGGGCGATACCATTTGCCGCCAGCTTTCTTCATTGTGAAATAGATGTCGGAGATGCTGCCATTCTGGATGACGCAGTCCACGAGTTCATCGTCGCTGGGTGCCACCTCGGTGTCGGTGAGTTTCCGGGTGGCCTGTTCAAACACAGCGATGTCCATGGTGGGCGTTGAAGCCGAGCTGTAGTCGCCCGCCCCGCCGGTATAATAGTCGGAGACGATGGCCGGGTTGCCGGTGGAAACAACGCGCAGGAAGCGGCTGTTGGGCGTGGTGGCATCCGACTTGTAGATGATGCTGTCGCCGCCGGAGAGGAAACGGACGGGGAAGTTGAGGTCGGCCTTGTCGGCCACGTAGCCTTCGGGAAGTCGCCGTGGAATCTTCACTGAATTCTTTGTCTCTTCGCCCGTTCTCATGTATTCCTGATATTTCTTATGGAAGGGGTTGCTGTTCGACTTGTTGCTCAGCAGATAGGGTTCCTTATAGTTGATTCCGCCCCACATCTTCTCGCCTTTCTTGTCCCAGAACAGGGCATGCACCTTGTAGTAGAAACCGAATCCGGCGCGATACGACCAGGCCGTCCCGTTGAAAGGACGGTCGAACGTCATCCGGTCGCCAGCAGCTCCGGTAATGTAGGCTCCTGCCACACCTGTCACGCCGGCCTCAAGGCTGGCCGCAATAATGTCGAACTTGAATCCCAGACGTGCAGCGGCATCCACCCTCCCCAAGAAACTGGTGCCCAGCAAGTGGGTCTTCAGCGGATTCGTCTCTGCGCTGCCGTCGTCGTAGTAATATAGTCCGGCCTTGGCGGTGAGCAGGGTGTTGAACTTGAAGTCGATGCCCGCATCCACAGCCTTGATCACTTTCGAGGCATACTTGTTGTTACGCATCCAGTTGACAGCACCCGAACCGCCCACCTTGCTGGTGATGGTTTCGGCAAGGTCGAGCAGAGAAAGTTTCACGCTGAAGTCGAGTGAAGCCCTGGCGTTGATGTTGATTTCGTCGAGAAACCTCAGGCCGCTCATATCGGCCACTTTTGGTTTCGCCGCGAACCAGTCCAACGGGATACTGTATTGCATGAAAGCCTCGATATGGGCAGCGGCGTTGAACTTGAACGGTCCGTCGTCATCGTCGTCGGAAAACTTCTTGACTATGTCTTCCCATTTTGCGGTATTTGTCAGCCCGTCCTCGTTGGTGGAGCGTATATTGATCTTGTCCTTGTTGAATTTCCCGAGCTGGCCTTTGGAAAGGCCCTGATAGCCTTCTTTCCATTTACTGGTGGCCCCGTCCTTATCGAGGAAGTCGAAGTCGATGCCTAAGCCGATGGCTCCGTAGGCGCTTACTTTCTTCTTCTTGGCAAAGTCTAAGTTCACGCCGAAACGGGTGTATAGTGGCGGCGGGGCCATGGGGAACTTGAAGGAAATGTCGAGGTCGCCGTAGCCATTGAAGAAGCCCTTTCCTTTTTCCTCACCTTCCTCGTCGGGTTCCAGCTTTTTCTTCATTTCCTCTTCTACGCTCTTCTTCGTCTCTTCAATGTCGATATAGAAGTTGCAGAGGATGGGCAGTTCCATGACAGGGGTATCGTCGACAGCCAGGTAGGGTCGTCCACTCTCGTTGATGTCGAGATAGTCGAGCAGCGAGAAGTCGGCATCCCAGTAGGCATAGTCGAATGCGGGGAAGTGGAGCTTACGCCCCTCTCCCTCGAGTTTGTCCACCTTGATTTTGTTTTCCTCTGGGCCTTCGCTCTTACGCAGGTAGAGCCGGTCGCCCGGCATCTGGTTGTTCTTGGCAGTGAACACGGCGGTGAGCTTGGCCATCCGGTCGTAGAGTGTCCCATTAACATATTTCTGCTCATCCTTCCTCGAGCCGTATTCGTCGTAGTTGACCACGGCTGTCAGCGGCTGATTGGCCAGGTCTATATGCGCGATGTTGGCCAAGTAGAAATCGCCGCGCTTCCCGTCTACAGCTTCAAGAGCAGTGATCTCCATCTTCGAGACGAGCACGCCCGACTCGGGCATAGGGGTCGTGCTGAGGTAGATGTTCACATCCTCGTTCTGTTCGTAGAGCCATCCCGTGTTGGGGTCGAAGGCGCCGCGATAGTAGGCAATGGTCGGTGCATAGCCCTTGGTATAGGCCTCTATGGCGCAGGGTTCGCCGTTGGTCACCACGAAGAAGTGGCCATCTTTCTGTCCCCAGGGCATCGACACGTTGTCCTTGGCCGTGCCGTCGTAGTTGGTCAGCGAGGTGTTGATCACCAGATTGGTCGCATCGGTGACTACTTTATCGCCTCGGAACACGTTGATCCAAAGCGTGTCGTGAGGGGCAAACATGCGGGTGTCTAAATAGGAGGGGTTGGGGGCTTCCAGCCATTTGTGCTTCAGATAGGGCATCTGGCGGCCAGTCATCACACCGATGCCACCGTCGTCGAAGTGCGTTACCAAGTCCTCGGCCCATCGGTCCACGTCGATTCTCATGCGCTTGAAACCGTCGAAGCGCAGCCAGGCTTCCTCGATGGGCGTCAGCAGATAGTCGTAGAACGTGTAGAGTTTGCCGGGCTGCAGGTCGCTGATGGTCACGGTGTCGGTCTTGGCCGTCTCGTCGTTTACCTTCACGTATTGCAGGTCGTACTTGCCGGGCACCAGACGGCTGCGGTCGAGCATCACCGAGCGTGCACCGCGCGCGCCGTAGCTGTGGCCGTGGAACGTGATGGTCTTGGCCAGTTCCTCGCCCAACCCGTAGGGCCACACCTTGATTTCCAACTGCTGCTCGCCGCGAAGGGGCGAAATATAGACGTAGTCGCGGGTGGAATACGTCTTCGAGGTGTTCATCTTGGGGTCGGTGGTGCTGGCGATATTCGACACACGCACGTGGAAGAGCCGCTCTCCCCGGGCCTGATCCATGCGCAGCACGATGTACTGGTTGTCGCGAGCATCAAAGAACTGCTTGTAGAAACCCACCGTGTCCTTCGGTGCGGCATTCTTCACCACCTCGACGAGCCGTTCCATCTCATCGCCGTTGTCCATCACGCCGTGGTCGATCGTTTTCCACTGGAACTTACTGATGTCGCTCCATGAGTCTAATGCCGACAGGTTGCTGGCATACTCCACCGTGAAGTCAGCATTCTGCTGTGCTGCCACCATCAGGAAAGCGAAACACGATATTATAAGTAGAGACAGTCTCCTCATAACGATTGCTTTTTGATTAAAATAATTACAATATCGCTGCAAAAATACAAAAAAAAGTGTAAAAACAATTATAAAATGGAGAAAAAAGTGATAATAAAAAGATAGCCGAAGAAAACACTTCTGTGATGAGCGGACGTACATAAGTACGGCGTGAGTCGGTATTCATATAGGGTAGTATCTTTTCTTATTTAGCAATATATTTACGTCCATTCTTGAAATACCTGATATAATAGTGAGCATCCGCGTAATAAGAGGCGACTTTGGGATATTCGATGTCGCAGGCGAGCCGGATGTGTTTCTCCTCGACGTCTTCCGACTCACACTGCTTGACAAGCAGCATGAACTCTGCAGCATTGGTGATATATGTCCATTCGCCGATGACCGTGGAGTAGCTGGTGGCCACTTCGCTCGTCAGCACTTCGGCTGAGGCGGGGACTATCGAAAAGAGGAATGCTGCTGATAGCAGAAAAAACTTTTTCATCTTAGAAATTGAATTTTACGGTTTCGTTATCATTTGACAATAGATAGATGCCTTGCTTCACACGGCTCATGCTGAAAGTGGCCTTACCGTCGGCCGATGCCTTCTGGCGGCCCAGAATCATGCCGTTGGAGAAATACAGGCGCACGTCCTCGCCGGGCTGTGCACCGTCTACCTCCACCTGACTGCCAATGACCCTGATGCGGAGCGAGGCCCGGCTGTCGCCCTCCTCGTAGACATTCTTCACCGAGGTGGTCTCGTTGGACGGATAGACCGTGATGGTGGCAAATTCCTGTCCCTTGTCGCCACCCGTGATGGGGATGAAATTCCAATCATCGTCGTAGGTCCGCACCACGGCTCTCATATAGAGCGACTTCGTCTCGGTCACGTTGGGAATCGTGATGACCACGTCTTCCGACTCGTAATTGTTGCGCGGCTGGAAAAGGCCTACATTTCCGTAGCCAAAATTATAGCCTTTGAGCGCTTCTCTTGTAATATACTTGCTTTGGCCGAAGACGAATCCCTTGGCCGTGTCCAGGGTATAACGCGTAGACTCCTGTTCGTCGCCCACCTGCAGAACCACGAGATAGCTGGGAGACATCTGGCGCTTATGCTTGTTTGTCACGCGCACCACAAAGCGATTGTTGCCTTCCTCGTCGACGGTCTGCGACAGCGCGTAGCACTCCAGTTCGGGAATGTCGGCATAGAGGCTGGCGGTCTTCTGCTCGAAGATGGCATCCTCGTGGGAATATTCATCGGCATATTTCCTTCCGTTGCGTCGGGCGAAGGCTCGCTTTTCGCGGCGGGCCAGGAATCGCGGCAGCTGCTTCTTCTGCAGTCCGAGCACATCGTCGTAGGTGACGGTGAGCGTGGTGTTGATGGTCTTACCACTGCGATAGGGTATCGACACCCGTTCCTGCTGCGAAGCTCCGGCGGGAACCACCAGATGGAGCGGAATGGGCTGCGGCGCGCCGTCCACCATCAGTTCGCAGTGGTTGATGGTAGAGGTGCCCAGATTGTTCACCTGTACGATGAAGTTGGTGCGGGCAGCGTTCTCGGACGTAGAACTGATGGCCTGGTTTTCGTCGTCGTCGAACATGATGGAGTAGCTGAAGGCATTGCTGAAATATCCGGTCACGCGGTTGATCTGGGTTCCGCCATTGGCATCGCCCACCAGATAGCAGCCGGTAATTTTCTCGTCGGTCATATAGCCGTCGAAGTCGTACACCGGGCTCTCGTCGCTGATTTCGGCCAGTATGAGCGGTGTGCCCATGTGCATGTTCTTTCCGTCGGGCACCAGGCGAGCAGCCTTCAGCGTGTTGTTAACCGTCTCGGAGTCGGCGCTGGGCAGCGACTGCATCCACATCAGTCCGAGGTTGCTCAGCGACTTGGCGTTCTGGTCGGCCACGAGATGGAAGTTGGTAATCATGTTCTCGCCGGCATTCACCGAGCTGCACAGCTCTCCGTCTGCCTGTCCCTTCATGTCGTAGCTGTTCAGGGCGATGCGCAACTGGCTTTCCGTCTCACCCATATCGACGAGCTGTGCCACGACGTTGTGGCTGCCCACCCGGCGCAGCTCGAACTTGCTGTTTTCGGCCATCGGCGCATCGCTGACGGTCACCTGGTTGCCGGTCGTGACATTAATGAAGACGGGCTTCACTACATTGTCGGGCAGCAGTTCTACGGCAGCCACGAAGACCTCGCCGTTCTTCACGGTGAGCTGGTATTCCGACAGTTTTCTTCTTCGGTTGAGCGCAAGCAGACTGACCGGTTCCGTCCAATTTTTTCCGTCGAAGCGCGACAGCATCAGGTCGCCGGTGAGCACTAGGTTGGCGGCGTCTTGCTGCTCTTCGTATGAGAGCGTGGCATCGCGATTGAGGTGTCCCTCCTGCCAGATGGCCACCGCACAGCCGTTGTCGTCTAATGCCACGCGGGGCTTCATGCTGGTTCGGTAGGAGTTCACATAGATGGGCTTCGGGCTGTACCACTTGCTTCCGGCTTTCTTCATGGAGAAATAAATCTTCGAAATGTCGCTGGCCCGGATGATGCAGTCCACCAGATTGTTTTGGCTGGGTGCCACTTCGGTGTCGGTGAGCTTGCGGGTGGCCTGTTCGAAGACCACGATGTCGAAATTGTTCGACGAAGCGGAATGGTAGCTGGCGGCTCCTCCTGTGAAATAATCAGAGATGATGGCGGGGCTGCCGGTGGAGACTACTCTCAGGTATCGGCTGTTGGGGGTATTGGCTGCCGACTTGTAGACGATGCTGTCGCCGCCGGAGAGGAAACGTATGGGATAGGTCTGGTCCACGTTGTTGGCCACATAGTTTCCGGGCAGTTGACGGCGAACGCGGGCCGGTGCCTTTTTCTCCACGCCGTCTGCCATATAGTCCTTATAATTCTTGTGGAAGGGGTTGCTGCTTGTCTCGTTTCCGAGGAGCATGGCCGGCTTATAGTCTATTCCGCCGAACATCAGCTCGTCGCGCAGAGACCAGAACAGGGCGTGCACTCTGTAGTATAGACCGAAGCCTGCACGATAGGACCAGGCTGCTCCTGAGAATGGCCGGTCGAACGTCAGGCGGTTGCCCATGGAGCCTTTGATGTAGGCACCGGCAGCACCTATCACGCCAGCTTCCACACCAGCGGCTATGACGTCGAATTTCAGTCCTAATCGCAGATAGGCATCCACCTTGGCCTGGAAACTCATGCCCAGCAAGTGCGACTTCAGCGGATTATAATACTCAGTTCCGTCGTCGAAGTAGTAGATGCCGGCCTTTGCCGAGATGAGAAGGTTGAAATTCAATTCAAGTCCTGAATCAAGTGCCTTGAAGATGCGCTTAGCGTACTTGTTGGTCTGAAGCGTATTTATGGCACCCTCGCCGTAGCCTATCTTTCCGGCTGCCCATCCGGCAAAGTCGAGCAGCGAGAAGCGTGCGCCCAGACTCACGTTGAACTTTCCGTTGATGTTGATTTCGTCGATGAAGCGCAGGGCAGCCCAGTCGGCCCATCTCATGTCGAGCGGGATGGCGTTCTGCATGAAGAATTCGAGCGACGCTCCAGCCTTGGCCACGAACATGTCGGGGTCGTCGCTGTCTTCTTTGAACTTGCCGCAGATGTCTTTCCATTTAGATTCCTGAATGACCTGGTTCTCGTCGGTAGAACGGATATTGATTTTGTTCTTGTCGAAATTGGCCAGACGGTTGCCGGGGCCTAAGCCTTTGTAGCCGTCCTTCCACTTGTTCGTGGCACCATCGGCATCGAGGAAGTCGAAGTCGATGCCAATGCCGATGGCTCCGAAGATGCCGATTTTCTTCTTCTTCACTATATCCATATCCACGCCGAAACGGAGATACACCGGGGGTGGCGCCATGGGGAACTTGAAGGATATGTTGAGCGACTGCGGCCCCTTGGTGATCAGATCCATAAATGAGCTACTCTTTTCCTCGGCTTCCTTGTCGGGCTCCAGTTTCTTCTTGGCTTCTTCCTCCGCCTTCTTCTTCATGTCCTCGATGTCGAGATAGAGATTGTGGAGAATGGGAAGTTTCTGAACCTCTGTGTCGTCGATGGCCAGATAGGGACGGCCGGAAGCTTCGGTGTCGAGATAGCCGAGCAGCGAGAACTTCGCATTCCAATAGGCATAGTCGAACGACGGATAGTGGAGCTTTTGGGCTTCGCCCTCCAGGTTGTCTAACTTGATCTGGTTCTTTTCGGCGCTGTTGTCCTTCTTCAGATAGACACGGTCGCCGGGCATCTTGTTCTGCCTGGCGGTGAAGGTGACATCGAGTTCGGCCAAGCTTTCGAGTATCTGCCCGTCCACATACTTCTTCTTGTCTTTCTGTGAGCCGAACTCATCGTAGTCCACCATGCTGGTGATGGGTTTGTTCTGCAGGTCTGTGCGTGCAATGTTGGCCAAATAGTAGTCGTCGCGCTTGCCCTCTACATACTCCAGCGACGTGAGTTCCATGCGCGAGACCAGCGCTCCCGATTCGGGCATGCGGGTTGACTCAAGGAAGATGTTCGTGTCGCCGTCGTTGGGATAGAGCCATCCCGTGGCGGGGTCGAAGGCACCGCGGAAATAGGCCACCTTCGGCGCAAAGCCCTTGACATAGGCCTCGATGACGCAGGGGTCGCCGTTGTTCACCACATAGAACTGCCCGTTTTTCTGTCCCCAGGGCATCGACACGTTATTCTTGGCCGTGCCGTCTTCGTTGAGAAGGGTGATGTTCATCACCAGGTCCTTGCCGTCTTCGAGCTGATTGCCGTCTTTATAGACGTTCACCCAGAGCGTGTCGTGAGGGGCAAACATACGGGTGTCCAAGTAGGAAGGGTTGGGGGCTTCCAGCCATTTGTGCTTCAGATAGGGCATCTGGCGGCCAGTCATCACGCCGATGCCGCCGTCGTCGAAGTGCGTCACCAAGTCCTCGGCCCATCGGCTGACGTCGATTTTCATGCGCTTGTAGCCGTCTGCCCTCAGCCAGGCCTCCACGATGGGCGTCAGCAGATAGTCGTAGAACGTGTAGAGCTTGCCGGGCTGCAGGTCGCTGATGGTGACGGTGTCGGTCTTGGCCGTCTCGTCGTCTATCTTCACGTATTGCAGGTCGTACTTGCCGGGCACCAGTCGGCTGCGGTCGAGCATCACCGAGCGCGCACCGCGCGAGCCGTAACTGTGGCCGTAGTACGTGATGGTCTTGGCCCTCTCCTCACCCATTCCGAAGGGCCACACCTTGATTTCTATCTGCTGTTCGCCGCGAAGGGGCGAGATGTAGATATAGTCGCGGGTGGAATACGTCTTCGAGGTGTTCAGCTTGGGGTCGGTGGTGCTGGCGATACTCGACACACGCACGTGGAAGAGACGCTCGCCCCGGGCCTGGTCCATGCGCAGTACGATGTAGCGGTTGTCGCGGGCATCGAAGAATTGCTTGTAGAATCCCACCGTGTCTTTCGGTGCAGCATCCTTCACCACCTCGACGAGCCGTTTCATCTCGTCGCCGTTGTCTATCACGCCGTGGTCTATCGTCTTCCATTGAAACTTACTAATGTCGCTCCACGAGTCTAACGACGACAGATTGCTGGCATACTCTACGGTGAAGTCAGCATTCTGCGGTGCGAGTTTTCTGCCGGCATCTTTCTGCTCATTCTGTGCAAATGCCACGATAGCAGTCAGAAAGACAAATATAATCAAAAGACTTCTTCTCATAAGCAACCGATATAAAAATTAGTTTTTCAATTGCAAAGGTATGAAAATATTACAACACGGGGTAAAAGTATTTCTTAATAATTATTAAAGGAAAAGGAAGACAAAAAAACTGCCGGAACGTAGCGCCCTATTAAATTAAAAAACAGTGACACAAAGGCAAAGAATATGCGAAGTTCAAAAAACTATTCATTGTGATTATTGTGATTGATGAAAAATTTCTTCGATGCAAAAAGTATGATTTGCCTATACATCCCTACATTTTTGCTTTATCTGATTGATATACAACGTAATACAGAATGTATAGAGGTTGTTTTGATATGGTCGTCTATACATCTTTTGGGCTGATTTGCGCTATTTGGAGCGCAAAATATGAGTTAACATGCTGTAAATCAAGTTGTTTTTTGTTAGTTTCAATAGGTGAAACAATTTGTTTCTTCTAGAGAAACATTTTGTTTCATCGGGAGAAACAAAATGTTTCGATTGTTAGACACGTGTGAAACAAAGTTCATCGGCTGACTCGCTGATGGTGGATGAAAGGTGCCAAAAAAGGGGCATTAACATCAAAATACCCCAAAACCATGTATAGCTGACGATTTTAAAAAACGTCTCTACATCGTATAACGCATTTGCATACAATGGTTTACAACGAAAATGTAGGGATGTATAGGCAAATCAAGATTTTGAGATGACAAAAATTTAAAGTACTTCCGTTCGACAAAGCAAAAAAAAACCAGCTTTCTTTTGCATTTGTCCTCACTTATTCGTACCTTTGCCATGAAAGATGGCGAACTTACTCTGTCTCGGCATAAAAAAGATTAAAATCTTTTGTTCTGCTCTCGACTTTTCGTAACTTTGCAATGGTGAAAAAAACGCTTAACTACACGGTGAAGATTATTCTGCCCTTGTTTCTGGGCGGAGCGATTCTCTATTGGATGTACCGAGAGTTCGATTTCAAGAGCATTCGCCACGTGCTGCTCCATGAAATGAACTGGACGTGGATGCTGCTTTCGTTCCCTTTCGGCATCCTGGCACAGACGTTCCGTGCATGGCGCTGGAAACAGACGCTGGAGCCGCTGGGCGAACATCCGCGCACGAGCACCTGCATCCATAGCATCTTCATCTCCTACGCCTCTTCGCTGGTGGTGCCCCGCATCGGCGAGTTTGCCCGCTGCGGAGTGCTGAAACGCTACGACGGCGTTTCTTTCCCCAAGGCATTAGGAACAGTGGTCACCGAACGGGCCATCGACTCGCTGCTGGTGATGATCATCACCGGACTGACCATCCTGCTGGAGATGTCTACCTTCGGCACTTTCTTCGAAAAGACGGGTACTTCGCTCGACACGATATTCAAGCAATTCTCGCCTGCCGGCTATTTCGTGACGGCCGTCTGTGGCATAGCCGTTTTGCTGCTCGTCCACTTGCTGCTGAAACGGCTCTCTATATATAATAAGGTGAAGACCACGCTGACGGGAATCTGGCAGGGTGTTCTCTCGATGAAAAACGTGAAGAACGTGCCGCTGTTCATTTTCTACACCCTAGCCATCTGGGGCAGTTATTTCCTGCACTACTACCTGACGTTCTTCTGTTTCGACTTCACGGAGGATCTCGGACTCGGTTGTGCCCTGGTGACTTTCATCGTGGGCACCATAGCCGTAATTGTACCAACGCCCAACGGTGCCGGTCCGTGGCATTTCGCCGTAAAGACCATGCTCATTCTCTATGGCGTGGCCGATGTAAAAGCCCTCTATTTTGTGCTCATCGTCCACACGGTCCAGACCATGTTGGTCATCGCTTTAGGCATCTATTCCGCCATCGCGTTGAGTTTTAAAGAGAGGAGAGGAGTGGCCTTACGGCCAGAAATCTAACAAATATTAAAATAAATTTAACCTCGACCCTATTACATGAATCTGATTGAAGAATATAATAAACGATGGAATTTCTTCCGCGACATAACGGGAGAGGCAATGCGCGTCCATCGGAAATACAAATCAGGATTGTTGGAGAGCGCATACGAGGCAGCCCTGAAATATCTGCTGGAGCAAAAAGGCTACAAGGTCGAGCGCCAAGTGCTTCTTCCAATTTATTGGGATGACGTACAATTGGATCAGACATATAGAATCGACCTGGTGATAAACGACAACATCATTTGTGAATTGAAAGCAGTAAAACACACCACCGACGAACACGTCAGGCAATTGTGGAACTACATGCGATTGACCCAGCAGCCTTATGGAATGCTTATCAACTTCGGCAGTCAGCATCTATATTCGGCATGGTACAAGTTAGACCCTGACACAGGACACATCGAACAGGTGCGGCTGATGTAATCATATGGTCGCTTCGCTCGAAATTATTTTTAAAATTATATTTATAATTATTTTGATGTGGCGGCAAAGAATTTTAAATAGAATTTTTAACTTAATTTCAAGGGCGTAAGCCCGACCAAAAATAATAGTTATTCATCAATATAAAAAGATATCATCTATGAACGAAATCATTCTAAACCGGCATCGAACGCACTGAACAGGTGCGGCTGATGTAATCTCTGGTCGCTGCGCTCGAAATTATTTTTAAAATTATATTTAAAATTATTTGGGCAATGCGGCAGAAAATTTTAAACTTAATTTTAAATTCAATTTCAAGGGCGAAGCCCGACCAATAATAATAGTTATTCATCATTATAAACACTATCAACTATGAACGAAATCTTAAATCTCAAGCCGGAATGTATCTGGCGCAACTTCTACAGTTTGACACAGGTGCCACGACCAAGCGGACACTTAGAGAAAATACAGCAGTTCCTCATCGACTGGGGAACGAAGGCTGGCGTCGAAGTATTCAAAGACCCCGCAGACAACATTGTGATGCGCAAACCGGCCACTCCCGGCATGGAGAACCGCAAGGGTGTCATCCTGCAGGCTCACATGGACATGGTGCCGCAGAAGACTCCCGAATCAACCCACAACTTCGAGACCGACCCCATCGAGCCATGGATTGACGGCGAATGGGTGAAAGCCAAGGGAACAACCCTCGGCGCCGACGACGGACTGGGCGTGGCTGCCATCATGGCCGTGATGGAATCGAAAGACATGAAGCACGGACCGGTGGAGGCACTCATCACTGCCGACGAAGAAACGGGAATGTTTGGTGCCAACGCACTGCCCGGAGGTGAACTGCAGGGTGACATTCTTTTCAATCTGGATTCCGAGACATGGGGCAAATTCGTGATTGGTTCAGCCGGTGGTATCGACATCACCGCCACGCTGGACTACCAGGAAGTGGAGACAGACCCCGAGGATGCTGCCGTGAAGATCACGCTGAAAGGACTCCGCGGCGGTCATTCCGGACTGGAAATCCACGAGGGACGTGCCAATGCCAACAAACAGCTGGTGCGCGTGGTACGTGAAGCCATCGAGGAATGCGAGGCCCGTCTGGCCTGCTGGCAGGGCGGCAACATGCGTAATGCCATCCCCTTCAAGGCCGAGGCCGTGCTCACGCTCCCCAAGGAAAACGTGGAGGCACTGAAGGAACTCGTGGCCGACTGGAAGGAAGACCTCATCGATCAGTTCCGTCATATCGAAACGGGCATAGAGCTTATTGCCGAAGATGTGGAAACCCCGAAGATGGAAGTACCCGTGGAAATACAGGACAACCTCATCAATGCCATCTATGGCTGCCACGACGGCGTACTGCGCATGATTCCCGCCTATCCCGAAGTGGTGGAGACTTCTTCCAATCTCGCCATCATCAACATCGGCGAGGGCAAGGCCAGCTTCAAGATTCTCGGTCGCAGTTCGCGCGAGGACATGAAAGACTATCTGGTGAAGACCCTGGAGAGCTGCTTCAATATGGCTGGCATGAAGGTAGAGACCGCTGGCAGCTACGGCGGATGGGATCCCAATCCCGACTCCGAAATCCTGCACCACATGCTGAAAGTGTTCCGCGAGCAGAACGGAGAGGAAGCCACCGTGGAGATTGACCACGCCGGACTGGAGTGCTCCATCATCCTCGGCAAATACCCGCACCTGCAGGTAGTGTCGTTCGGTCCCACCATCCGCTCACCTCACACCACCACCGAGCGCGCCCTCTGGGCCACGGCCGAACCCTTCTGGGCCACGCTGAAGAAAGCCCTCGAGGAGATTCCCGAGAAATAAGAACACATCCTATTTATTTTCAGCTGTCCCCATCCCCACGAGGGATGGAGACAGTTTTTTTATAAAGCAGTTTTACATATTTATAATATAGGAACAACGAATTGAACGAATTTATACTAAATGCCGAGCGTAGCAATTCGTATAATTCGTTAAATTCATTGTTAGAAAAAAGTCGATGATTATATAATTTGTTACCTATTCCGGGTTAGCTTTTTAGTCTTTCGGTTGTACTATAGATAAAAAAGATGCAAGATAAAAAGACGATAGAACTGTTGTTCCGCAAGCACTATGGCCGGATGCTGCTCACCGCACGCACACTGCTCCGCAACCAAGAGGAGGCAGAAGACGTGGTGGGCGACGTGTTCGAGACGCTGATGTACAGCCAGCAAGAACTCGACATGAACCATGTGGAGAGTTTCCTGCTGGTAAGCGTACGGAACACCTGCCTCAACCGAATCCGCCACAGGATGGCAGCAGAGCACGCCCGCCGGCAGCAGACGCAAGAGGCCGCCGAAGAAGCATACGCCGAACTGCCTCTCGAAGACATCCTCGACTATATCGCAAACGAGCTGAAGCCACAGACCAAACAAGTGATGATGCTCCGATACAACGAGGGAAAGAAATATGCCGACATCGCTTCCGACCTTGGCATCAGCCGGGTGGCCGTCTATAAGCATCTGAACAAAGCATTGAAAATCCTTAAAAAACAATTCACATGGAAAGACTGAAGAAACTGACCGAAATGACCGAACATCCCGACCGCTACAGCGACGAAGAGTGGCAGGAGGTATTTGGCGGAGAAACCGTAGGCAAAGAAGAAACCGACGAAGCCTGGAACCGGTTTGCATCGAAGCATTTCCCCGCTGAGGAGGAACCACAGCAGACGTCCATGCGAAGCAAGAGCCCGCTGCTCAAGATGGCGGCCGCCTTCGCAGGCATACTGATCATCTCAGGCCTCGCATTTGCGGCAATAAAGATGTCGCACCACGACGCTGTAGAGCAGGCACCGCAAACGGCACGGACAAGCCCAACCGAACAAAAACAGACCGTGGAAGAAAAGGAAGAAAAAAGAGCAGCCATGCGAACTGTCACCTTCGAGGATGCAGAGTTGCAGCAGATTGCAGACAGCCTGTCGGTCTTCTACAACGTAACGCCCGTCTTCCTTCAACAGCAGATGCGCCATCTGCGACTCTATTACGAATGGAATCAGCGGAGCAACATCAGCGAAGTCGTCAGCGAAATCAACCACTTCGACCACATCAACATCACCCTGCAGGGCGACAGTATCATCATCAAGTAAGTAGATGAAAACAATTATCTTATAAAAAACAACGAATCAAACGAATTTTACGAATTTCAGCGCTAAACAATTAGTATAATTCGTTTCATTCGTTGTTCTAAAAGTCGATGATTGATAAAACTAATTTTGAATTGTTACTTAAAGAAAAAGATATATGAAGAGAATAACTGTTCTGCTGCTGTTCTGCCTCGCCATGCTCACTGCTAGTCCACAAATAGTAAGCCGTAACTACAGGAACAAACCACTGACGAAAGTGCTCATCGACCTGCGAAAATCGACCAGCCAATACAAAATAGCCTTTATCCACAACGACCTGGAAGACTACAAGGTGACAAAACGCATCGACCGCCTGACGATTCCTGAAGCCATCAGCGAATGTATCGGTTTCTATCCCATCAGCATGAAGGTAGAGGGCGACAGCCTCGTCTTCGTAGAGGCCATGCTCAAGACCGAACTGAAACTCATCGGACGAATCATAGACAAAGGAAAGCGCCCCATCGCCTACGCCAACATCACGCTGCTCAACGTGGGCGACTCGGCCACCATCAGCAGCGGCGTGAGCAACGAGAACGGCGACTTCGTGATTCCCACCACCAGACAGCACCTACAGATACGCGTCAGCTGTGTGGGCTACAAAACCCAGATACTGAACTGCGAGACGGGCGACGTAGGCAACATCACGCTGGAGGAAACGACCGAGCACATCGGCGAAGTGGTTGTTGAGGGCGATTTGCACATCAGCAAACAAGACCGTGAGGTGTATATCCCCAACCGCCGTCAGCGCAATGCCGCCAACGGAGGCATCAGCCTGCTGGACAACCTGATGATTCCACAACTGGACGTGAACCGCATCAGCGGCGAGGTGAAGAGCCTGACCAACAAGGGCATCACCTTCGCCATCGACGAACGCATGGTGGACATGGACGAGATAGACCAGATACGGCCAAAAGATGTGCTCCGCGTGGAATACATCAGCACGCCTACAGGCAAATTTGCCGACAAGGAAGTGGTCGTCAACTTCGTCATGCGCCACTACGACTACGGCGGCTATGTGGAAGCGAAAGACCACAGCCGTTTCCTGCACGTCATAGGTGAGAACAACATCCTGGCCAGCCTCGACCACAAGAAGATGAACTACACGCTGCTTGTGGGCAACGGCTACAAGAACGAGCGCGGCGCCACCGACGAGAAGGAAGAAGACCTGCTGACCGACAAACGCTTCCACAAAACGACCACCAGCCGCTACGACCATCTGAAGGAATGGCGCAACTACGGCGTGTTCCGCAGCCGCTATCGCGCAGAGCAGCTGGCACTGACGGGTGAGGTCGGCATCACGCAGGACAGGACGCCCGAATACGGCTACACGGAAGACCTGACTTACAGCGGCGACATCGCAGCCAGGAATACGGCCAAGAGCACCACCGGCAAACGTAACACAACGGCATACGCAAAGACATCGGCAGACTGGAATATCACCGACAAGCAGCGTCTGTTCTTCGATACCACATTCTCCTTCGGGCGAAACAGCTACGACAACACATACCAGGAAAGTGACGGCTACGACATTGCATCGCACACCCGAGAGAAAACCTTCGGCATGGAAGGCTCCATCGGCTACGTGAACGACCTCAACCCGAGGAACAGCCTCTCGCTGAGCGTCATGGAATTCTACAACCACTACGACGACGAATACCGGGGCACACTGCCGGCCGACCAGAACACCAGCGAGTCGGAAACCATCGTATGGCCCACCTATACCTATAAGCCCAATCAGAAATGGATGTTCAACTTCCGTCCGCTGGGCTTCAGTGTAGCCTACTGGAAGACACAGACCAACAGCGAGACCTACTTCTCATCCAGAGGTGCCGTCACCGCAAGATACCAGATAGACAAGCGCAACACGCTGGAATCGGCCATCTACTTAGGCAACAGCAATCCGAATGCGGCCAACCGTAGCGAGGTGGAGCAGATTATCAACCGCTATGAGGTGCTCAGGGGGAATCCCGACCTGAAGAAAACCATCTTCAGTACCATCTACTTGGACTACAGCCTGATGCTGAAAAACTGGCGATTGATGACACATCTGGAGTACGAGCGACTGGGTAACATGACGGTCAGCACCTATATCCCAGAGGGCGAACGGCTCGTACACTCTTACGCCAACGACGGCACGCTGCACAACCTGACACTGAACATCCAGCAGACGCTGTTCCTCCTCAACAGGAACCTTCAGTTGAAAGGCGGCATCGCCCTGCAGCGCAACATCATGACCGCACACGAAGGAGGCACTCTGAACCACATCGACTGCAATCTGAAGGCGGTCTATCACATCGGCAACTTCTCGCTGAGCGGCTATTACAACACACCTCAGCACGAACTCAGCAACATTTACTACAAAATAGGCGCCGACTATGGCATCAGCGCCACCTACGGCAACAAAGGATTCTATGCCGAGGTGGGTGCACGGCGAATGTTCCAGAACGACAAAAGTCGCCGGTTCTACTTCGACCACATCCATTATCAATACGACCGAAAGGAGCAGCGCGACGCCTACGGTCCCTGGATATACATGCGCCTCTCCTACTCGTTCGACTTCGGCCGAAAGAGCAGCCGCCAGGACATCGAGGCAGGCAGCACTGGCAATTCAGCCATCCTGCACCGATAAACAACGTTTCCGTAATAAAAAATGGTTGGGCCTTCCCAACCATTTTTATTTTCAGTCGTCCTCTTCTAATTGAAAGAACTCGTTCACGGGCTTACCAAAAATGACCGACATCTTGAGGGCTAAAACGGTAGATGGAACATATTTGGCAGCCTCAATGGCATTGATGGTCTGACGGCTTACACCGATGCGCTCGGCCAACTGCGCCTGTGTCATACGCAGGATTGCCCGTTCCACCCGGATATTATTCTTCATTTTGAGCCTCCTTTCTGAACTTGTGCAACTCGTAATAGAACTTCCCGATAAAAAGGAAAAAGATTAAATAGACTAAAATGAGCATCACAATGAACCAAATCATTCCATAGATGGTGAGCGTGGCCACGATGACCACGATGCCGAACACCCTGAATGCCCATGCCATTGACTTCATTCGCAGGTTAATGGTGTACTCATCCTCGTCTTTCAGTCGGGCAAACGAGATGAAAAGCAAAGAGAGCATCATTCCAACCATACAGATTTCGTCTTCCCAACCATCGTTCTGGACCACATACGAATGGTCGAAAGTCAAGGAAGGCACAATACTGATTACCTTACACGGAAACCAAGGGCCTATTGTATCCGTCATCCAAAGTACGTTGAGTACCGCAAAAACAACAAACATGCCCCATCCTATCTTTTTATAGACCTCAGGGAAAAGATAATTGAATTTCATAATCGTAAAGTTTAAAATTGTTTGACTTCATTATTAATAATTGATTTCGGCAACAAAAGTATAGTATTTATTTCTTTTTGTCAAGTAAACACGACATAAAGGTTAGTAAACTTAACAATAATTAAATACTAAAGAATAGCCTTTAAGAGTTATTCACTCAATCCAATGACTTTTCCTCCAACATATGAGAAAAACAAAAAAGTGATTATTTATACGCCGTTTTGCTTGCATATCACAATATTTTTCGTATCTTTGCACCCGTATTAACCAATTTTGTAACAAATAATGGACGACTACCCGGCGGATAATTACAATTCGTAAGGCAGGGGGATAGCGAGCAAGGCTGCTAATCCCTTTGCCGCTAAAACCATTTCTCAAACGAAAAAGGATTAGCAAAATGAAGACATACTGGAATACCATCAACGGACTAAAGCAGATTCCCCAGTGGGAACCTGGCTGCTGGATACAAGTGACGTGTCCAACGGAAGAAGACCAGCAAGAACTGGAAGAGCGTTTCGAAATACCCGACTATTTCTTTTCGGATATCAGCGATACCGATGAGCGGGCCCGCTATGAATACGACGACGGATGGACGCTCATCATCCTCCGCATACCATACGTGAAAGAGGTACGCTCGCGTACCCCTTATACCACCGTGCCACTCGGAATCATCCACAAGCGCGACGTGACCATCACCGTCTGCTTCTACGAGACGAACATGATGATCGACTTCGTTTCGTTCCAGCAGAAGCGAGGCGAGGGATTCACCGACCATGTGGACATGATTTTCCGCCTGTTCCTCTCGTCGGCCGTGTGGTATCTGAAACGGTTGAAGCAAATCAACTTCCTCATCGAGAAAGCCAAACGGAACCTAGACCACGGCGTGAACAACGAGAGTCTGATAGGACTGTCCAGGCTGCAAGA
Organism: Prevotella sp.; assembly: GCA_017508965.1. Classification (GTDB taxonomy): domain Bacteria; phylum Bacteroidota; class Bacteroidia; order Bacteroidales; family Bacteroidaceae; genus Prevotella. The sequence goes on from JAFWQT010000125.1 coordinate 21,865, forward strand.
CTCGCTCACTTACTTCACCACTTCCATCCGCGGCAACGAGATCCTGCTGCAGAAACTGAAGTTCAAGCTGCAGGTGGACGAACTCGACGCCGACCTCATCGAAGATGTCAACATCGAGATGACGCAGGCCAGTGAAATCACCAGTATCTACTCGAATATTCTGGAATCGACGATGGACACCTACTCGAGCATCATCAACAACAACGTGAACACCGTGATGCGTACGCTCACGGCCGTCACCATCATACTCACCGTGCCCATGCTCGTGGCCTCGTTCTTCGGCATGAACCTCATCAACGGCATGGAGAACAGCGCATGGGGATTTGCCGTGGCACTCATCATCTCTGCCGTCATAGCAGGATGCTCGTGGGCTGTGCTGCGCCACAAGAGACTCGTCTGACACCTTATCATCACACAAGCCGCAATACATTTTGGGAAACAGAAGACAGATCATCCTGACAAGAAAGACTGGGCGGAAGCCGCTTCGTGCTGCCGGTCAGTGGCTGTTCTCCCTGTGCGTAGCGGTTCTGTTCACCTGGCTTATCGTCTGCCCCGTAGCGGCACAGCCCGTGTGCACCGTCACAAAATACAACGAAGACACAGGCATGTCGCAATGGCACGTCACGCAGATGCTACAGGACAAGAACGGACTGATATGGTTTTCCACCTGGAACGGACTCGACCGTTTCGACGGCCATGAGTTCGTGAATTTCAAGTCGCGTGCCGGCGACGGCAGCACCATACCCACCGACCGCTTCCGCGACATGAGACTCGACGACAGCGACGGCAGCATCTATCTGAAGGCCGACGACGAATGGTACGTGTTCCAACAGTCCGACGGCACGTTCCACGAGGCCGACAAGGCCAAAAGCCGCCAGCTGAACAGCAGCACGAAAGGGCGAATGTCACAGGGAGCAAGAAATCATTCCGTCCGCCATCGCGACCCCAACGGCTATCTGTGGACCATCGGCACCGACGGCGGGCTCTACTACGAGAAAGAAGGAACCGCGCCCACGGCCTACCCGCTGCCGCAGCGCTTCGCTGACGTGAACTTCTACATGGCCGACCGGCAAGGCAATCTATGGTTGCTTTGCGCCAAAGACGTATTCAAGCTGAGCTTTTCCGTCCGGCCTGCCACCCATTTTCCCCTCGACACCCCGTCGCAGCTGAGAGCCCTGTTCGTAGACAGGCAACAGCGATACTGGGCGGCCACTAAAGACGACAAGAAACTACGCATTTTCGACAGCAGCAACCAGCTGTTGGGCTATGTCACGCCCAGCGGCCACCTCTCGAAGACACCCGTCGCCTTCGGCGCCTCCATCTATTGCATCACGCAGACTTCCGACGGCACATACTGGATGGGCAGCAAGCCCGACGGCCTTTTTCGCCTGCGCGAGACCGAAGGCGGGCAGTTCGCGGTGGAGCACCTCACCGGCACCCTTCTCTGCCACAACATCTACGACCTGAAAGAAGACCGCCAGGGACGACTCTGGATTGCCACCATGGACGGCGGACTGTGGTGTCTGCCCCGCCAGAAAGGGCAACCCGCCGCCCGCGCCGTTTCGGTCTCCAGTTTCGCCAACCTGCCCCAACACATGCCTCAGCAGATACGCTTCCTGCACATCACCCACGACAACACGCTGCTGGCAGCTACCACCGATGGACTGCTGGTCGGACAGATTCCACCGTCGGGCGACATCCAGAAAATGCAGTTCCGGCTCCACCGCAAGGAGGCCGACCGCAAGGAGAGCCTCAGCTGTAATGCCACGATGGACGTGCTCGAAACTCCCGACCACAGATTCTTCGTCAGCACAGAAAGCGGCGGCGTGAACGAAATACTCTCCAGCAACATTCTGGCCGACCGGCTGGAATTCCGCCACTACAACAAGTCGAACGGGCTGAACTCCGACATTGCCCTCTCGCTGACATGGCACGAAGGGCAGGTGGTCGTCGTGAGCAGCAACCAGTTGCTCACCCTGCAGCCCGACAGCGGCACCTTCGGGTTCTACAACGCCAGTTTTTTCCATGAGTCATTCCAATTCTCAGAGGCACACCCACAGCAGCTGCCCGACGGCAGATGGGTGTTCTGCCTGACCGACGGCGGCATCAGCCTCCCTTCCGCTTTCCTCCGGAAGAGCGAATTCGCGCCACCCATCGTGCTTACAGGCATCGACACTCCGGCCGGAAGCACCAGCCATGCCACGACCACACTCCGCCAGATAGAGCTGGCACCCGAGGAGCGCAGCCTCACGGTCTATTTCGCCGCACTCGACTACCGCAACCCCGAAGCCATCAGCTATGCCTACCGGCTGGGAGCCGACACCGACTGGAACTACATAGGCCACAACCGTGCAGCCTCGTTTGCAAACCTTGAGCCTGGCCGCTACGAACTGCAACTCCGCTCAACCAACGGCGACGGCGTGTGGGTGGACAATCTGCGCACATTCACCATCGTGGTCAACCCCACATTCTGGGAAGCCTGGTACGGCCAGCTTCTGCTCGTGCTGATTGTCAGCGCCATTGTGGGCCTGGCTGCCTTCACATTTTTATATATTAGGAGACTGAACCGCCGACAGCACGAGACGCTGGAAAAATACCTGGCGCTGGTGGAACAGAGCGGCGCTGCCAGAGAGCAAGAGAACAAAGCCGATGCCGATGCCAACATAGACATGCCTGCCAGAGAGCAACCCCCATCGCACAGCGACCAGCACACGCTCAAGAAAGAAGACGCGATTTTCATGGACAGGGTCATCCGGTTTGTGGAAATGCATATAGCCGACCCCGACGCCAGCATCGGCGACATGGCCGACGCCGCAGCCACAAGCCGCTCGGGACTGAACCGCAAGATGAAGTCGCTCGTCGGTCTGACTCCTGCCGACTTCATGCGCGAAGCCCGCATCAAGCGCGCATGCCAACTGCTCACCACCACTGCCGACCCTGTTTCCGACATTGCCTACCGCTGCGGATTCACCGACCCCAAATACTTTGGCAAGTGCTTCAAGGCCTCCGTGGGCACTTCTCCCACGGAGTACAGAAGTGCCAGCAGGGGGTAAAATTGTGTCAAAAAACCCTCTGTGGAACTTTTTTGCCCCGCGGCTGGCGATTTTTTATTCCGTATTATTAAGTTTATAGTTATACTTTTGCAACAGAAATCAAGTATAACTAAAAACAATCTGAACAATGAGAAAAATTTCTTTCTGGCCACTTCTCGTGGCAATGATCTTCGCTTTCGCGCTGAACTCCAACGCAGCCAAGAAAGTGCACACACTTGGCGACTCCACCATGGCCAACTACAAAGAAGACCAGACCCCGACGCGCGGCTGGGGAATGTACTTCGGCAATTTCCTCACCAACGGCTGGACAAGCATCAACTATGCCCTGGGCGGACGCGACAGCCGCGGCGGCTATGAAGAACTGTGGCAGACAGCCAAGAAACAGGTTTCGGAGGGCGACTACGTAATCATCACCTTTGCCCACAACGACGAGAAGAACAGCGGCATGGACGGTCTGCAACTGACAGCCTACTACGAGAGTATCGGCCAGACATGGACCGAGAAGCGAGGCTCCATCCCCTCCACTACCTACAAAGAGAATCTCGCGAAAATCGTCGACGAAGCACGCGCACTCGGCGCCATACCCATCGTGTGCTCGCCCGTATGCCGCAGCTACTTCAGCGGCAACAGCATCTCTCGTGCCGGCCGTCACGATCTGGGCGACTCCTACAAAATCCTTACGGAAAACGGTCCTGTGGATGGCCCCAAACTGGCTGCCGACGATCACACGATGGACTACGCCTATCATGCAGAGCAGCTGGCCAGGGAGAAAGGCATCGACTTCATCGACCTGACCAATGCCACTGCCGACCTTTATCTGAGCTACGGAACGCGCGACAAGTGCGAAGCCCAGCTGTTCGACGGACAGGGTTCCACCCACTTCAACACCACGGGAGCCCTGCTCGTGGCCCGCGAGTGTGCCCGTCTGATGAAGAGTCAAGGCATACTGGCCGACGACATTGTGCTGCCCACCGACCTCAGCGTGTCGCCTGATAATGCCGATCTCGGCGAAGCCTACAAGGGACAGACGCTGAGCAAGGAACTCACGCTGAACGGATTCGGACTGACCCCCGAAAGCGGAACCATCACCATCACCGCCACCGAGGGCATCCTCCTGTCGTTCGACAAAACCAACTGGCAGACTTCGCTCAGCGTCGACTACACCAGTTCCACCCTCATCAAGACCTTCTATGCCCAAATGGTGCTGACCGAAAGCGGAGTCAACAGTGGTGTCATCACCGTCGAGGGCAGCACAAAAGTGGAGGTTCCCGTCAAGGCCACGGCTGTCGTGCTCGAAGGTGGGGCCGACGTGAAAGCCTACTGGCGGCTGGAAAAAGACGATGCCTGCGAACTGACCGGCCCTGCCACCGTCATCGACGAAAGCTACTCCAACATGTACGTACAGCGGTACGCCAATCCCAATGCCAAGACCGTATGGCCCGAAGGCACTGGCTACGACGCAAGCCGCAAGATGCAGCGCAACCTGATAACCGGCGACACATGGCCAGCTAACGAAATCGACGACAATCCCGACCGCTACATTCAGTTCGGACTGAAGCCCAATGCCGGCAACAGCCTCAAGATTAGCAACATCAGCCTCTTCCTGTGCGGAGCCGGAGGCAACGGCATGTGCGCACACGTCTATTACTCCACCGACGACTTCAAGACCCGCACCACCCTCTTCGAAGGCAAGAAAATGACGGCCAACAACCCTGTGCTGGTGGAATCCACACCCGTAATCACCTTAAACGACGGAGAAGAACTGCTGCTGCGAGTCTATCCCTGGTACAACGGCGAGGCCAGCGGCAAGACCATCTGCCTGAGCGACGTCACCATCAGCGGCAGGGCGTTCGACGCCCAATCCACGGCCATCAGCAGCACCATCGGGGATGACAATACGACAGTGGCCTACTTTTCCATTGACGGCAGACAACAGCAGTCGCTGAGCCACGGCATCAACCTGGTGCGACTGACCGACGGTTCCGTAAGGAAGATATTAAGGTAAAAAACAGATAGAAAGAAAAACTATTAGTAACTAAAACAATAATCAAACTAACCGTTATGCACGACAAACAATCAAAACTTTCAAGACTGCTCGTCGCACTCCTTGCGCTGCTACCGCTCACGGCCTCAGCAGACACTGAGCGACTGGCTTCATGGACATTCTCCTCGGGCTACGACGCTGTAGACAATGTTTACACGCCCAACGACGGAGAGTGGAAACAAGTGGGATGGAACGGTTTCGCCGCTCTGCCCAAGATTCTGCCCAACGAATGCGTTGGCACCGCCACCGACTACTATGTATCGGCCAAGGGCACCCGCTTCTGGGGTATCATGGACAACAATGGCGACAAGATTATGTCGCTTTATCAGGACATGGACCCCAATGCCATTACTGACTACACCGACGGCTCACAGCACAACCAGTACATCGAGGTCGGCTTCTCCACCAAAGGCTACAAGAATGTACAGTTCTCGTTCGCCTTCACCTGCGGCGACAACAACGCCCGAAGCATGGAAATGGTGGTGAGCACCGACGGCGGACAGACGTGGTTCGATGCCGGCAGCTATGCCGGAGCAGCCAACTGGTGGATCTACAACACAAGCACCGTTGACCTGACGGCCAACAACAAAGACATGGTGATTGTACGCCTCATCGCTCCCAACGATGTCACCGCACAATGGCGCTTCAACGAAATCAGCATCACCGCTGAGAAAGCCGGCGAGGTGCAGCCCGTCAGCGAGAAAGACTTCACGCTCACCTGGCCGCTCGGCAAAGGTACCGACGATGCCACATCGCCCGAAATGAAGACCGAAGGCCTCTTCAAGGTGGCTGCCTTCGACCATGGGAAACTGAATGTCTCCACGCAGCGCGCTGCCGGAACAGCCCAGCAGACACTCTACAAGCCCTCGAAGAGCAATGTCGCAGTCAACGACGACGATGTGCTCACCTTCACCATCATTCCCAAGAAAGGACTGACATTCATCCCGAAGTCGCTCTCATTCAACGCCAGCCGCTGGGGAACCAGCGGAGGCAAGTTCGATGTCGTAGCAACGGCAAAAGGCACCGAGACAACGCTGGCAGCGGGCATCAACCCCGAACACGGCAACAGCGGCCTGTTCTCAACCTGCAGCTACGACCTGTCGGGAATCGCCACCGACGAGACCGGACTGGTCATCAAAATCAAGGTCTATAACCTGGCCGACAACAAGGAGTACGGATTCGGCAACATCGTCGTCACAGGCGACGTGGAGGGTGTGCCCGAGGCCGTGCCTTCCTACACTCTGAGTATCAAGCAGGGCACCGAGGGCGCAGGCCACGTCTCGAGCAACCCTGCGGGGGGCGAATTCGACGAAGGCACACTGATCACCGTCAACGCCACCGAGAACTTCAGCTACCACTTTGCCGGATGGGTGGATGCCGAGGGGAAAACCGTCTCAACCGAGAGCACCTATAAGTTTGAAATAACCCAGCACACATCACTCACTGCCACCTACACGCAGAACAACGTCTATGCGCTCAACCTGCAGATTGAAGGCGGCGCAAATACCAACCTCGTGCAGTTCCAGCCCGAAGGCAACGTGGTCGGCGGCATCCACTACTACGAAGAAGGCACCGACGTGAAACTCACCGCCCTGAACAACCGCATCATGACCTTCACCAGCTGGGACGACAACTCCACGGCCGCCGAACGCATCGTCAGAATGGACGGCGAGCAGAGCGTCACCGCCAATTTCGCTGCCACCGACTTCATCGTGGGTTGGGACTTCTACAGCGACACCCCCAAGAGCGACCGTGCTGCCGACTACAAGGCTGACAGCGAGAATGCCGGCATCATGACACTGCGCCAGGCCGACGGCACCAGTAGCACATGGCTCGCCAACGGCGTGGCCGCAGGCAAGGCCAACGGCCGCTACTGCATCCGGGTGTGGAAACCCATTGCCGACAAATGGTACTTCCAGTGCTCATTCTCGTCGATAGGCTACGAGAACCTGAAACTCTCTGCCGCCATGGGCGACGACTACAACGCCTACAGCGTCAACTACGCCCAGTACAGCATCGACGGCGAGAACTTCACCACCTTCGGCACCTTCCGCCTTCCCAACCGCGGATGGGATACTCAGGAGTTCGAACTTCCTGCCGAAGCCAGCAACCAGGAACACGTCTACATCCGCTTCATGCCCGACTATAATTCAGAGAAGACAGGCGTGTCCGACAGTCGCGACGGCACCATGCTCGCCGATGTGTTTGTCCTGGCCGATGCCATAGCCAGCGGCAGCCAGAAGGCCACACTCGTAAGCAGCAATCCCGCAGAAGGCGCCACTGGTATCAGCGCCAGCGGGTCAATCATCCTGAACTTCGACAACAAGGTGAAAGCCGGACAGGGGGCTGCCATGCTCAACGGCGAAGAGATTCAGCCCATCATCTCGGGCAAGAGCGCCGTGTTCAAGTACAGCGGGCTGGAATACGCCACATCCTACACCTTCGAGATGCCGGCTGGCGTGCTCCTCAGCCGCAGCGACGAGCCTGTGGAATCGGTGAACATTAGCTTCACCACCATGGAGCGCCAGCAGCCGGCACCCAGACTCTACGACGCCATCGTGGCACAAGACGGTTCGGGAGACTATCAGACCCTGCAGGAAGCCATCGACGCAGCACCCGAAGGCCGCGGTCTGCCATGGCTCATCTTCGTCAAGAACGGCACCTACAAGGGGCACGTCGACATTCCCAAGACAAAGCCCTACATGCACATCATCGGACAGAACCGCGACAAGGCCGTCATCACCAACAATGCCCTCTCGGGAGGTGCCAACGCCGTGCACGTCAGCATAGGTGCCACCGTGACGGTCAACTCCGACAACTGCTTCTTCGAGAACATCACCCTCGAGAACTCATACGGACACGAGAAGCAGGCCGGACCGCAAGCACTGGCCCTGAACACTGGCGGCGACCGCATCGCCCTCAACAAAGTGGCACTGCTCTCCTATCAGGACACCTGGATCACCACTTCCACGCAGAAGAACCGCCACTACATCAAGAACTCGCTCATCGAGGGTGCCGTTGACTTCATCTACAACGGCGGCGACGTGTATCTCGACGGCGACACGCTGGAAATCAACCGCCCCAGCGGCGGCTACATCGTGGCTCCCTGGCATACCGCCGACACCAAATGGGGCTACGTGTTCCAAAACAACGTCATCCGCCAGCACCCTGGCGTGAACGTCACCGACGTGTGGCTGGGACGCCCCTGGCACGGCGAGCCCAAGACCGTGTTCATCAACACCAAGACCTACGTCAACATACCGGCTAAGGGATGGTACAACACCATGGGCGGACTGCCCGTGCTCTGGGCCGACTACAACACCGTTGATGCCGACGGCAACCCCGTTGACCTTTCGCAGCGCGAGAGCTACTACTATTACACCGACGACGATACGGGCAAGAAGATGGAGACCTTCGGCGTGAAGAACCGTCTGACCGACGATGAGGCCGCCCAATACACCATCAAGAACGTGATGGGAGGCACCGACAACTGGCAGCCCGACCTGCTCTGCGAGCCTGTAGCCGCTCCTCAGGTGACGCAAAACGGCAACACGCTCTCCTGGGAGGCCGTCCCATACGCCATCTGCTACGTGGTGTCGAAAGGCGACGATGTAGTCAGCATCCAGACGGAAACCGAGTTCCAGCTTCCCGCTGCCGCACGCGCCCCGCAGAATGCCGCCACTGCAGAAGTCTTCTGCGTGCAGGCCGTCAACGAGCAGGGAGGCCTGAGCCCCATGGGCACTGTTCAGCAGGCCACGGCCATATCCGTTGTTGAAACCGCCGCCAGCCACGCTCAGGAAACGGGCGCAGCATTCAACCTTTCGGGCCAGCGCGTCAGCAGCAGCTATAAGGGTGTGGTCGTCATCGGCGGAAAGAAAATTATCCGCAGATAGGAGCCTTAAAATTATAAGATAACGCTTGAAAATCCTGCAAAACGACAAATTTTGCAGGATTTTTTTAGATTTTTGCCCTAAAATTATGGTAATTCAAAAAATTTAACTACTTTTGTCCAATCTATGCAGCAACAAAGCCGCATAAAAGAAACCTGAATCACGAACCAAAAATCAGTAACATGATGGACTCTCAAGAAAACGTCCTCAACCAAGAGGCTCAGTTGGAAGAAAACAAAGTAGTAGAAAACCCAGTAGAAAACGCAGAACCTGCAGAAGTTGCCGAAGCTACGGCTGAGACGATCGCTGAAGAACCGGTAATCGCCGAAACCGAAGCCGAACCCGCAGCAGAAGCTGAAGAAGCAGCCGAACCCACAGCCGAGCAAGAACAGCCGGCCGAGGAGCGGAAGACCTATGCCACCAAACAAGAGGTCATAGCGCGACTGCAGGAATTGGCGCATGGTGAAGAAAACCCCACCAAAGACGAGGTGGACTACCTGAAGACAACGTTCTACAAGCTGCATTTCGCTCAGCGCGAAGCCGAGCAAAAGGCATACCTTGAGGCGGGCGGCGACCCCGAGAAATACGTGGTGGCTCCCGACATGGACGAAGAAACCTTCAAGGCTGAGATGGGCGTGGTGAAGGAAAAGCGCCAGAAACTCTTCCAGCAGCAGGAAGAAGAGAAATTGGAAAACCTGAAGAAGAAGCAGGCCATCATCGAAAAAATAAAGAGCATGGTCACTTCGCCCGAAGAGGCCAACCGCAACTATCAGGAGTTCAAGCAACTGCAGCAGGAATGGAAGGAAATCCGCCTGGTGCCCGCCGAGAAGGCCAACGAACTGTGGCGCAACTATCAGCTCTATGTGGAGCAGTACTACGACCTGCTGAAGCTGAACAGCGAGGCCCGCGAATACGACTTCAAGAAAAACCTGGAGGCAAAGCTCCGTCTCTGCGAGGCTGCCGAGAAACTGGATCAGGAGGAAGACGTGATCAGCGCTTTCCACCAGCTGCAGAAACTGCACCAGGAGTTCCGCGAGACAGGCCCCGTCAGCAAGGAGCTGCGCGAAGAGATATGGACACGCTTCAAGGCTGCCTCGACCGTGATCAACAAGAAGCACCAGCAGCACTTCGAGAACATCCGCTCGAAGGAGGAAGAAAACCTGGCCAGGAAGACAGAGCTCTGCGAAAAAGTAGAGGCCATAGCACAGGAAGAAAACAAAGGTGCCGGCGACTGGGAGAAGCACACCAAGCAGATTATCGACATCCAGACACAATGGAAGACCATCGGTTTCGCCCCGCAGAAGATGAACGTCAAGATTTTCGAACGCTTCCGCGCCGCTTGCGACGACTTCTTTGCCAAGAAAGCCGAATACTTCAAGTCGCTCAAGGCTAAATTTGCCGAGAATGCCGCCAAGAAGCAGAAGCTGGTGGAACAGGCTCAGGCCCTGCAAGACAGCACCGACTGGAAGTCGACCAGCGACAAGCTTATTGCCCTGCAGAAAGAATGGAAGACCATCGGCATGGTGCCCAAGAAACTGGGCGACCAGCTCTGGAACGATTTTCTGGCTGCCTGCAACAAGTTTTTCGAGGCACGCAACGCCGCCAATGCCGGCACCCGCAATGCCGAGCGCGACAACCTGGCACGCAAGCGCGACATCATCGCCCAGCTGAAGGCTGCTGCCGAAGAGGCAGGCGACGATCTGCAGGAGAAGGTTCAGCAGCTTGTCGACGAATACCAGAAGGTGGGCCACGTGCCGTTCAAGGAGAAGGACAAGCTCTACGCCGAGTATCATGCCGTGCTCGACAAGCTGTATAAAGACCTCAACATTTCCATCGCCCGCCGCCGGCTCGACAGCTTCAAGAGCAACCTCAGGCAGATGGCCGACAAGGGAGCCAACGCCCTTGACAACGAGCGTGCACGACTGATGCGCCGCTACGAGGCTCTGAAACAGGAAATCCAGACCTACGAGAACAACCTGGGCTTCCTGAACGCCAGCTCGAAGAAGGGTAATTCGCTGATCGACGAGATGAACCGCAAGGTGCAGAAACTGAAGGACGACTGCGAACTGGTGAAGCAGAAGATCAAGGCCATCGACGCCGAGAACCAGGAATAACCTGAAAACGCAATCCAACGTAATCCATATAAGCCGATGCGACAATTCTCGCATCGGCTTCTTCGTTTTGTCCAAAGATTAGGTTCTTGTCCAAACAACTTCAGCCGAAAGGCGGTTTCATTTTTGCAGAGATTCAGAAAACCGCAGTAATTTTGCAGCCGGAAACAAGAAATTGAGTAAAAATGAAAAAAATGATCTTAATGGCCGTAGCCGCCATCATGGCTACAACAAGTGTTAACGCGCAGAATAATGATACGCAAGTGTATATCCAACTGAGCCAGATGCCCGAGCTCCTGGAAATCATGCCGGAGCCACCCTCGTTCGACAGCCCGGAATTCGCCAACGACGTAGTGCGCTACGAATGGGGCAAGCAGCAGCGTCAGGATGAAGAACGCGTGGCATTGGCCGTTGCCGATGCCGAATGGGACGATCTCACCAAGTTCTTCGGTCAGTATGCCGATGCCTTCGGACTGACCATCGACCCAATAGCCACACCCGAAATCTACAAACTATTGTCCACCAGTCTGGCCACTACCGACCCCATGCGCAAGAAGACCAAGGCCCACTACGGCCGCCAGCGTCCCTTCGAGCGTTTCGGCGACGCCATGCCCTCACATGAGGAAGAAAGTCTGCGCGGCGAAGGCAGCTATCCCTCAGGCCACTCGCTACGTGGCTGGGGCACCGCATTGCTCCTTGCACAGATTGCCCCCGAGCGCGCCAACGAAATCTTCAAGCGCGGATGGGACTTCTGCACAAGCCGTGTCATCGTGGGTGCCCACTGGCAGAGCGATGTGGATGCCAGCCGTACGGCAGCCAGCATAGGATTCTGCGCACTGCAGGGAAGCGAAGAGTTCATCGCGCAGATGAAGAAAGCCCAGCAGGAGTACAAGGAGAAGACTGGCCAGGCTACAGCCATCGGCGCAGCTGCCACGGCTCCAGCCTCAGCCCACTCGGCACGCATCTACAACATCAACGGCACACCGGCCACACAGTCGGCCCAAGGCATCGTGATACAGAACGGACATAAAACACTGAGGAATTAATCCGACACACATCAGGCATTCCGTCTCCGCTCCTTCTTCCAGTCACCGGGAGGCAGGAGCGGAGACTTTTTTGATAAAAAGCTCATTTTGACACACTTAACTGGTTTGCCCACTAAAACCTACATAGCACATAAATTATTTATGCAAAAAAAATCCTACAAAACTGATGGCGGTTTCAGAAAAAAAGACTATCTTTGCATTACCATCAATGCACCGCCAATCCTGCAAAGCGAAAAACATGGTGAAAAAAAGGTGACACTGCTGGCGGCACAACGCCGCTGCGAAAACATCCAACATTGTGAAAAGAACTGAAAAACAGACACTATGAAAATGAAAAGACTATCACTGCTGTTTATACTGGCTTTAACCTTGACTCCTGCCATCAGTCTGAAAGCTGCGCTTCACTTCGAGCACATTGACACACATGGGCACACCGTGACCTGCATCTGCCGGGGAGCCGACAGCGTGGCATGGGTGGGCACATCCAACGGACTCACCACCCTGGCACAGCTGCAATGCAACTTCCCCTTCAGCTACGTGCGCCACAAGGCACTCAACGAACAGATAAACGAAATAGACAAAGACGAGACGGGGCGCCTGTGGCTGCTCACCAACTCCAACCGGCTGCTGGTCTACGATGCCCACCGCAACCACGTCATTACCGACGTGCCGGCCTATCTGAAACTGCTTGGCATGCCGTATGCCAACGAGCGGCTCGTCACCATCGGCCCGCAGGGCAGACTCTGGACCAGCGACGGCAAGAACCTGTGTTGCTACGACTTCACCGACAAGCGCAAGCAGCTCATCGCCATGCCCGCCAACATCGGCGCCATCCTCACCATACAGCACAACGACACCAACATTTTCGTGGCCACGGCCCACCATATCTACGGCATCAAGACACCGCAGAACCACGTGGAACGCATCGGAAAAACACCGATACCGCTCGCCGACAACCGCGTCATCATGGTGCGCGACAAGGAGCACAACATGTGGATGGCTGCAGAAAACCGGTTCTTCAAGCTCGAAAAAGGCAGCAGCCAGTGGACAGAGCCTGGCAATGTGCACCACGTGAAGGGCATCATCACCACCAATACGGGAGAAACCTACGTGGCCACCACCAACTACGGCTTGTTCATATTCCGTCCCGGCTCCGCCACTCCCGTCAATCTCAGGCAGGCACCGCCTAACACCAACGGACTGATGACCAGCCACATAGAGAGTCTCTACTACAGCAGCAAGCTCGACGCCGTGGTCATCGGCTACAACAAGGGCGGACTGAGTGTGGTCAACCAAAACAACCTGAAATATGCCATCATGAGTCTGGCCAACCCTGCCAACCAGTTCAATCCGGCCGACGCCATCTCCTTCGCTCCCGCCCAGGGTGGCCAGTCGTTCTGGACAGGCACCGAAGACGACGGCATCTACCGTCTCGAGAATAAGGGCGAAATGGCCATGCTCGAAAACAGGCACCGCGGCAAGACCGTCACGGCACTGTTCACCGACAGCGAGCAGCACCTCTGGACAGGCATCTACAACGAAGGCCTGACCACCGACGACGGCCGCTGGTTCTTCAAGGGGAAATCGCCCTACTCCATCGTGCAGCCCCAACGCGGAGGACGAATCTTCACCGCACTCCTCGGCCTGGGCATCCATGCCGTCGACCCCGCCACCGGAGCCACCCAGCTCATAAAGACCGACAACCCCTGGATTACCGACCTGACAAGCGGAAACGGGCGACTCTATGCCATCACCAACAAATTCATCTACGACATCGACCCCGCTACGCTCGCCGTCAGGAAAATACCCACCACCGTGCTCGGTGCGGGCAACTTCATGCTCAACGGCCACCGCGACCTGCATGCCGACAGCCGCGGATGGCTGTGGATGGTGAGCAGCATGAACCACGCCCCCATCTACGCCTACGAGACCGCCACAGGAAAGACCCACACGCTGAACAACATGGCAAAATACATCGTCGTTGCCATCAGCAGCGATGACAAGGGGAACATCTGGTGCACTACCGACAGAGGGCTGGTGCGCATCAGCCACGACGGGAAACGGTTCACCACCAACAGATACTTCTTCAACATCCGCCACAACTTCCACTACAACCCCAGGGCACTCTGCCCGCTGCCCGACGGCGACATGGTGGCAGGCACCAACCAGGGCATCATCAAGTTCAACCCGCAATTGCTCGACGAAGAACAGGAAAAAGCCCTAAGACAGCAGCAGCCCATCATCACCACACTGCGCATCAACGGCGTGATACAGGCGCCACTGAGCAGCGACGACGACACCCAGTCGGACACGTCGGTGGAAGACATTATCTATACAAAGTCGCTCGACCTGGACCACGAGGATAAAAACATCTTCATCGAATGCCGCCCACGGGGTTTCATGTCTGAGATTGCCGAGCAATACTATTTCCTGCTGAAAGGCTATGGCGAACAGTGGCTGCCCGCAACAGACAACAGCATCTCGCTGTCGAACCTGCCGCCGGGCAACTACGACCTCATGCTGCGCACGGCACCGCCGGGCGACCCCTCGTCGGAAGACATCCACATGCTGCACATCAGAATCCGGCAACCCTTCTGGCTGACGCCCTGGGGCATCGCCATGTGGCTGTCGCTTGCCGCCATCATCGGCACCATGCTGTTCTACTTCTTCAGGAACAGGCACATCTACCAGCGGCAAATCCGCCACATCGAGCGGCAGAAACGGCAGGAGGCTGAACTCAACGAGATGAAGACCCGCTTCTTCACCAACGTCAGCCACGACCTGCGCACACCGCTCACGCTGATCATCGCCCCCGTGGACCAGCTCATCAAGCAGTTCACCGAGCATCCCACCAAAGACAACACGCTGCGGCTGCTCGACACCGTGAAACGAAACGCCAACCGGCTGTTGTCGCTCACCAACCAGATTCTCGACATGCGGGAGAACAACATCAACTACGAAGCCCTGCAGAAGACGCCCACCGACATCGGGAAACTGCTCAACGAACTGGCCGCCACCTACATGGTGCTGGCCGAGAAGCGGAACATCAGCTTCAGCGTGAACGTGCCCGAAGAACAGCACATCTTGCAGACAGACAAAGAGAAGATTTACAAGATTGTGAGCAATCTGGTGTCCAACTCGTTCAAGTTCACGCCCGACGGAGGAAGCATTACACTCGACTGCAGCATACAGCCGACCACCGAGAGCGCCACCATGACACTACGCGTGGCCGACACGGGCATGGGCATCAGCGAAAAAGAGCTGCCGCACATCTTCGAGCGGTTCTACTACTCCAAGCAGCTGCACACCAGCCACGAGAGCAGCGGCGTGGGGCTGAACATCGTGAAGCAATACACCGAGCTCATGGACGGCACCATCAGCGTCGAGCGGAACGTCCCGCAGGGCACCGTCTTCACCATCGACATCCCCGTCGACGAGATCGCCCCCGAGGAATGGCAGCAAGCAGGACAGCAGAAAGGGGAGTCAGAAGAAGGCCGCCCCACCATCCTAATTGCCGACGACAACACCGAGCTGCTCAGCTTCATTGCCAACTCGCTGAACGAGGAGTATAACATAGTAGCCGTCACCAACGGTGAAGAGGCCCTCAGGGTGCTTGCCGACGAACAGCAGACTGTTGACGTGGTGGTCAGCGACATCATGATGCCCGGCATAGACGGACTGGAACTGACACGCCGCATCAAGGAGGATGTCAACCTGAGCCACATCCCCGTCATCCTGCTCACGGCAAAGGCACTGGAAGAAGACCAGCTGAAGGGACTGCAGATGGGCGCCAACGACTACATCACCAAGCCATTCAATGCCGACATCCTCAGGCTGCGAATCCGTGCCTGGATGCAGCGGCGGCAAGTGGCTCGCGAGCGATTCAGCGAAGTGCCCGTGGTGGAACCTGAGAAACTCGCCATCACTACCCTCGACGAACAGCTGCTGCAGCGCACCGTCAGCGTGGTGAGCGAACACATGCACGACCCCGACTTCAACGTAGACCAGCTGGCATCGCTCATCGGCATCCACCGCACAGGCCTGAACCGCAAACTGCAGTTCATCACCGGACAGACGCCCATCGTATTCATCCGCACCCTGCGACTGAAGCGCGCCCGCCAGCTGATGGAAGCCGACCCGCAGCTGCCCGTCTCGCAGGTGGCCTATCAGGTGGGATTCAACAACCCCAAAATCTTCTCACGCTACTTCGCCGAAGAGTTCGGGTGCAAGCCAAGCGAATACATCAGGAAGCAGAAGGAAGAAGGCTGAACGCCCATACGCAATGGATTTCATTTGATGAAAAAGAGGGTATCATTTGTAGAAGACTCTCTTTTTCAGCGTTTTATATTTTTGTTTCTTTCCGGATTTCCATATCTTTGCAACGAAATACGATTGGTGAATCGTGGTTCGTCAATAAAGCTATTCTTGATTTCTAAACGAAATTTGTCTTATTAATACTTACTTACACCTTATATATATGAATTAGGAAATAGCTGCCTGAAAAACGATTCGCAGGAAAATCAGTATTGATGGGAAATAACAGGGCAGCAATAATATATAATATACACATAGAACAAGAATTAGCTCAAAGAAGATTAGGATTATGCCTACTCTCTTTAAAGTTCTTGCCAATCTTGCAGAAACTGCAAAATTGGCAAGACTTTTTTTAGTATAGTACCTAAACTATCAGTTGCGAATGAAAACGGGGATATGCGCCTTGTCAACACGGGTGGTGACGGTCTGTCCGCCATTGTAGTGCTGCCCCGTGCGGTAGTCGGTCCAACCGCCCTTGTTCTTGGGCAGGTAAGTATTCCACTCGGTAACACCCGGTTCAGTGACAGGACTAATCAAATACTTCGGACCGAACATATACTCGTATTTCTGCTTGAGCGCTTCCGTATCATCGGCAAAATCGAAGACGAGTGGACGCATCAGCGTGTATCCCTGTTCGGCAACCATTGTGGCGCAAGAATCAATATAAGGACGAAGGGCCTCGCGCTCCTTCAGACAGTCGGTAATGATTTTCTGCGCCTCCGGACCATAGTTCCAGGGCTCGGTGTTGCTCATATAGCCATGGACGCGCATGAGCGGCAGATAGACGCTGGTCTCAATCCAGCGCAGCATCCGCTCGATATATTCCTGGTTATTATACTGGTCGGCAGGACGGAAGAAACCGCCGGCATCGTAGGTCCACCAGGGAACACCAGTCGCCTGAAGTCCCAAGCCGCCGGTAATCTGACGGCGGAAAGTCTCCCAGTCGTTACCCACGTCGCCCGACCACAGGGCGGCATTATACCGCTGAATGCCCGAGAAGCCGCTTCGCGTCAGGATCATCGGCTCGCGTCCGGCCTCCAACAGTCCTTCGTAGACGGTCTTGCAGACAAGCAGCGGATAAACGTTACGCACCTGTTCACCAGCCCATCGGCCATTGTTGACTCGCCGTCCCTCGAGGTCATCGTTCTCAGGTTCCGTGGCATCCTGCCACCAGGCATCGATGCCCAGCGGCACCAGCCGCTCGCGGAAATTCTTCCAGTAGGCAGCGGCAGCATCGCCATTGAAGAAGTCAATCCAGTCGGTATTGGGGATATAGTATCCGTCGCGCTCCATCTGCTGTCCCACCACCGAACGTTTGTCAATCTTCGACCACACGCTTAGCATTAGCCGGATGTCCATCTGGTGAAGGGTGTCGGTCAGTGCCTTGGGGTCAGGATAGTTCACGGGGTCGAACTGCATCGAGTTCCATCCGGTATTGCCCCAGTACTGCCAGTCCTGCACAATCATGCCGATGGGCATGTTCTCGCTTTTGAAGCGGCGTGCCGTCTGCAGTATTTCATCCTGCGAGTGGAAGCGTTCACGGCAATGAATATAGCCCAATGCCCACGAAGGCATCTTCGGTGCCGGACCGGTCAGCTTGCGATAAGTTGCTATCACCTCGTCGGCCGTTCCCACAAACACCGTGTAGTCAACGGCTTCGGCAACGGGCGAACGAAATACCGTCTGGTCGGTCACCTTATTATAATATAGCGTAGGCTTGTCGTCTCTGGTCAGTTCCGACGTCAGATGATAGCACCCTGCCTTCAGATGCACAACGAGCGAAGAGGTTGGCGGCAGCCACACGTTCTTCATCTCCATCACCGTCTGTCCATTTCCCGTAGGCTGTCCGCCTTCGCCCAGCCATTCCATGCTGAGGTTATGGCGGCGTGCCATCTTCTGGCCTACATCGAGCAGCAGCGAGTAGTCGCCCTCTTCGGCAATGCGGATGTCAGCCTCGAAGAGGTTGCGTTGGCGCACCTCCTGCTTGCCGCCCTCGGTCGAAGTGACATTCACCACTTCCTGCGTGCCAGCACCCTCGCGCCTCGTGAGACTTACCGACTGGTCGGCAGGATTAAACTCCGTCAGTCCGTAGTTGTTCCACAGCACGCCGTAGCCTTTGCTCGACAGGAGCATCGGTATAGATATCTGGGTATTCACCTGCGTCAGTCGCCTCGAAAGTCCGCGAACATTCGAGATACCGTCCTGAAACTGACCCAGACCATAGAGGAATTCATCCTTTGGCGAGTCGAAGGCCATCGTTGCCCTGCCGTTCTCCAACTGATGACGGGTAGCCGTGAAGACGGTCCTGCCCTTGGCATTCTTCACCGAAACCTTCTGCTGCTTCTTGTCAACGACCACCTTGACATCAGCCTTTTTCAGGTTGTCGTGGCTGACATAGGCCCAGTCGGGCAGCTCGTTTTTGATTTCACCTTCCGAATACTGTATGCGCACGGCATTACTGGCAACGTAAGTCACTGTCAGCTTGCCCTTTCCGAAGGGAACGGTTTCCGCAAATGTCATCGCTGCCATCAGCCAGCAGCAGACCATTATCATTGGAATTCTTTTCATAGTTTTTTAAAAAGACCTTAATTGTTAGATTGGTTGTGATAATAAGTAATTCGACCGTAATGGTAATAAAAAAAGCTAAGTGCTGACAGCCAGCGACTTAGCAATTCTCTTTGTTGGGGTACCCGGACTCGAACCAGGAAAGGCAGGACCAGAATCTGCAGTGTTACCATTACACCATACCCCAATCGGATGGCGTCTTTCCTAAACGCGGTTGCAAAGGTACTGCTTTTTTTGTAACTACCAAACTTTTTCCTAAAAAAAAACAAATAAATCTTCATTTTTGATGTTTTTCCGCGATTTAGGTGTACCTTTGTACCCATATTATAGTACATATTATAAATGATTAAGACAAACGAATTAGTAGAGACAATTACAAAGGGAATTCAAGAGAAGAAAGGCAAGGGCATCGTTGTGGCTGACCTGTCTGGAATAGAAGGTTCCATCTGCAACTATTTCATCATCTGCACGGGCAACTCGCCCACCCAGGTGGATGCCATTACCGACTCTGTGGAAGAATACACCCGGGAACATACCGGCGAGAAACCCGTTCATGTGGTAGGACGCGAGAACGCCCAGTGGGTAGCCATGGACTACACCGACGTGCTGGTGCATATCTTCCTGCCCGATGTGCGTGAGTATTACAACTTGGAAAACCTGTGGGAAGACGCCAAACTGGAGCGTATTCCCGACTTAGACTAAATTCGCAGCATGGAACAACAGAACAATAACCAAAAACCAAAGATGCCTAAGTTCAACATGAGCTGGTTCTATGTGCTGGCTCTTGTGGGACTCATCGCTGCCTATTTTGCCATGGGCGACAATTCGGTGGCCGAAGGCAGCAATGCAAGCAAGGAGGTGTCGTACGAACAGTTCAAGAACTACGTCACCAAGGGATATGCCTCGAAAATCGTGGTCAACAAGACCGAGAACACGCTCCAGATGTATGTCAAGCCCGAGCGCATCCGCGAGATTTTCAAGGCCGGCACCCAGCAGACGGGCAAAAACCCGTTCCTGAAAGTGCAGTTCGGCAGTGTAGACCAGGTGGAGAGCTTTGTTGAAAAGCAGCGCACCGAAGGCAAGTTCACCGGCGACTTCGACTACGACAACAAGAACAGTGGCGACATCACCACGTTCCTGCTCAACAATCTCTTCTGGATTGCCCTCATCATCTTCTGGATTTACCTGTTCCGCCGCATGGGCTCGGGTGGTGCCGGAGGCGGAATCTTCAACGTGGGCAAGTCGAAGGCCAAGATGTACGAGAAAGGCGGCGACCTGAACATCACGTTCAAGGACGTGGCCGGACAGGAAGGTGCCAAGCAGGAGGTGCAGGAAATCGTTGAGTTCCTGAAGAATCCGCAGAAATACACCGAACTGGGAGGTAAGATTCCCAAGGGAGCTTTGCTCGTGGGACCTCCGGGAACGGGTAAGACGCTGCTGGCCAAGGCTGTTGCAGGCGAGGCCGGTGTGCCCTTCTTCTCCATGTCGGGCAGCGACTTCGTAGAAATGTTCGTGGGCGTGGGTGCCAGTCGTGTGCGCGACCTGTTCCGTCAGGCCAAGGAGAAATCGCCCTGTATCATCTTCATCGACGAGATAGATGCCGTGGGCCGTGCTCGCTCCAAGAATCCTGCCATGGGCGGAAACGACGAGCGCGAGAACACGCTGAACGCACTGCTCACCGAGATGGACGGCTTTGGCACCAACAGCGGCGTCATCATCCTTGCTGCCACCAACCGTGCCGACATGCTCGACTCTGCCCTGATGCGTGCAGGCCGCTTCGACCGTCAGATATATGTTGACCTCCCCGACCTCAACGAGCGCAAGGCCATCTTCGAGGTTCACCTCAAGCCCATCAAGGTAGATAAGAGTCTTGACATTGAGCAGCTGGCCCGTCAGACGCCCGGTTTCTCGGGTGCCGACATTGCCAACGTCTGCAACGAGGCCGCACTGATAGCCGCCCGCCACAACAAGCAATGTGTGGAGAAACAGGATTTTCTGGACGCTGTTGACCGCATCATCGGCGGACTTGAGAAAAAGACCAAGGTGATGACCGCCTCCGAGAAGCGCACCATCGCCCTCCACGAAGCCGGTCATGCCACCATCTCGTGGTTCTGCCAGCACGCCAATCCGCTGGTCAAGGTCACCATCGTGCCCCGCGGCCGTGCCCTCGGTGCCGCCTGGTATATGCCCGAAGAGCGTCAGATTACGACCAAGGAAGAGATGCTCGACGAAATCTGCTCGCTCCTGGGCGGACGTGCTGCCGAAGAACTCTTCACCGGACATATCTCCACAGGTGCCATGAACGACCTGGAGCGCGTCACTAAGACCATCTACTCGATGATTGCCTACGCCGGCATGAGCGACAAGCTGCCCAACATCAGCTACTACAACAACCAGGAATACAACTTCCAGAAGCCCTACTCCGAGACCACGGCCAAGATTATGGACGACGAGGTGCTGAAGATGATTGCCGAGCAGTATGAGCGTGCCAAGAAGCTGCTCATCCTCCACAAGGAGGGCCACAACCAGCTGGCCGAGCTGCTCATCGAGCGCGAAGTCATCTTTGCCGAGGACGTGGAGCGCATCTTCGGCAAGCGCCCCTGGATCAGCCGTTCGCAGGAAATCATGGAAATCAACAAGAACGCTGAGGCCGCCGAGAAGGCTGAGGAACCCGCAGAGACCGCAGAACCGGTGGAACCCACTGAACCTGCAGAGTAACTTACTCCCCTCCCTTCAAGGGGAGGGGTTAGGGGTGGGGTCTGTAATATCAAACATCCACCCGAAAACCTGAATACTGTCCCCACCCCTTGCCCCTCCCCTACAGGGGCGGGGAGTATAGAAAGCCTCCCCTCGGGGAGGTATGGAGGGGGTTAAATATTATCTATTATGAAGAATCTCATCGTAAGAACCATCACGGGCATCTTCTTCGTTGCTGCCATCGTGATTTGTTTCATGAAGCCCACCGCCATGGTCTTCCTGTTCGCACTTGTCACCGGACTGACCATCTGGGAGTTCACCGGACTCGTCAACGAGCATGTGCCTGCCGTCACCGTCAACCGGTTCATCACCACCGTGGCCGGCGTTTATTTCTTCATTGCCATGGCCGGCTACTGCAGCGGCATCACCCAGAGCGCGTCCGTGTTCATCCCCTA
Source organism: Prevotella sp. (assembly GCA_017508965.1). Classification (GTDB taxonomy): domain Bacteria; phylum Bacteroidota; class Bacteroidia; order Bacteroidales; family Bacteroidaceae; genus Prevotella. The sequence continues at coordinate 44,040 of JAFWQT010000125.1, forward strand.
CCTGCTCACGCTCGTCTATCTCTTCGTCTCGGAACTCTATCTGAAACAAGAGAATCCCATCAACGACTGGGCCTACACCATGCTCTCGCAGATGTACATCGCCCTGCCCTTCTCGTGCATCAACGTGCTGGCCTTCAACAACACCGGAGAACTCACGGCCTCGTTCAACACATGGCTGCCCCTCTCCGTCTTCATCTTCCTTTGGGTGAGCGATACCGGCGCCTACTGCTGCGGTTCGCTGCTGGGCAAGCACAAGCTGTTCCCCCGCATCTCGCCGGGCAAGAGCTGGGAAGGCAGCATCGGCGGCGGCCTCTTCGTGCTCGTAGCCGCAGCCATCATCTGGTATTTCGTTGGTAACAACGAGGATTCTACCATTTTCACCCTGCATTCCTCACTCCCCTTCTGGCTCGGCCTCGGACTTGTGGTCTGCATCTTCGGCACCTGGGGCGACCTGGTGGAATCGCTGTTCAAGCGTACCATCGGCATCAAGGACAGCGGCAACATTCTGCCCGGTCACGGCGGCATGCTCGACCGCTTCGACTCGTCGCTGATGGCCTTCCCTGCTGCTGTAGTCTATGTATTTACCTTTACATTATTATAAATTAATGGAGTTTAGGAGTTTAGGATACAAGGAGTTTTGATGACTCCCACCCCCCTAAACTCCTAAACTCCCAAACTCCTAAACTTATGAAAAAACTCTTATCCTTATTGCTCTTAGCCCTCGCGCTGAATGCCGCTGCCCAGACACCCGTCAAGCGGCACGGACAGCTGCAAGTCATCGGAACCCAACTCTGCGACCAGAACGGACAGCCCGTCGTCCTGCGCGGCGTCTCCTTCGGTTGGCACAACATCTGGCCCCGCTTCTACAACAAAGGAGCCGTGAAGGAGCTCGCCACCGAGTGGAATGCCTCTGTGGTGCGCGTTGCCATGGGCATTCAGATTGAAGACAACTACCTGGAGAATCCCGAATTTGCCAAGCAATGCATCGAGCCCGTGGTCAAGGCCGCCATCAAGCAGGGCATCTACGTCATCATGGACTGGCACGCCCACAAGATGCACACCGAGGAAGCCCGCCAATGGTTTGGCTACTTCGCCCAAAAATACGGCAAATACCCCAACATCATCTACGAACTCTTCAACGAGCCCGTCAACGACTCCTGGGAATCGCTCAAAGAATATGCTGTTGTACTGATTAACGAAATTCGCAAGTACGACCCCAACAACGTCATCCTGATGGGATGCCCCCACTGGGACCAGGACATCGACCTCGTGGCCGCCTCCCCCATACAGGGACAGAAGAACCTGATGTACACCGTGCATTTCTATGCCGCCACCCACGGACAGCAACTGCGCGACAAGATGGTGAAGGCCCACAAGCAGGTTCCCATCTTCGTCAGCGAATGTGCCGGCATGGAAGCATCGGGCAACGGACCGCTCAACTTGGAGGAATGGCAGAAATGGATCGACTGCATGGAAGCCGAGAAAATCAGCTGGGTGAACTGGTCGCTGAGCGACAAAGACGAGACCTGCTCCATGCTGCTCCCCCGCGCCAAGGCCACAGGCCGCTGGACCGAAGACGGTGTCATCAAGACCTACGGTCAGCACGTGAAGGACAACCTGGCCAAATACAACAAATAGGAAAAACAGCGCCCTAAAAAATCAGTGTTAATCCGTGTAATCCGTGCCCAAAGATTCCTGTTCGGCAGACTCTTTTTGGCACGGATTACACGGATTTACACGGATTGTTTACCATTCACTGCGGCTAACAACAGACTGTATTTCAACGTTTTGCGGTGAAGGGATTTTGGCTCCTTGCTCCTAACAATGAATAAACCACAGAGGCACAGCGTCACAGAGTTTTTACTCTGAGTTTTTATTTTTTACTCTATGACCATATTCTCTGTGACTCTGTGGTGAAAGAAAGATTTTTCTGCTTTTTTCGTAAGGGATGGGGCGGGCTTCGCCCTTGAAATTATTTTTAAAATTAAGTTTAAAATTATTCTGTTCCCTTGTTCCCTCCAAATTTTAAATATAATTTTATATATAATTTCGAGCGAAGCGACCAAAAGTATGGGAAATAGTTATCGGTCAGGAAGCAAATGAACTTTATTTCGACTACAAACTAATTTACTTTGTACCTCAAAACTCCATTATTTGGAAGTCAATTAGACTTTAATTGAAGTACAAAGTAAATTAGTTTGTAGTCGATCCTGAACGGAAGTTTAGAATTAAGAATTTAGAGTTTTGAGTTATCGCTTCGCGATTAAGAATTAAGAATTATGAATTAAAAATAGTAAAATCGTAAAATAGTCAAATAGAATACTCCTTTGTTCAGGCGAATTTGTAATTCGCCTGGCATGAATATAAGAATTTATAATTCGATTAAATAACGGAGTTTAGACAATACTGACCCCACCCCTGCCCCTCCCCTACAGGGGCGGGGAGTTCGTTAGCCTCAAAACACCGCTACAACTATTTGCTCCCTCCCTTTAGGGAGGGTTGGGGTGGGTCCCCCCTTCACCGCACCCCCCTATTGTCAAACGAGTTACACCACACGGTGAAGTTTTTATTATTCGTGTTAATACTTAGTACTCTATTCACCTATGGACATTTTGAGCCCTTTGATAAGGGGCGGCTATACAGCAGGGGTGAAATAGAAGTTGGATAGAGAATTCTTTATGGCCATGCAACAAGGCTAAAGGGAAAGATTTGTGTTAGATTTTTGAAGATTTTTGTGGTTCTTCGTCAATTTAGTTGAAAAGTGCGACGAGACATCACTACTCTGATGTCTATCTGCTTACTGCTGTTATTCACGATTACAGATTTGTTATATTAAGTATAATTAACTGATAATCAATATTTTATAATACAAAATATTAGGATATCTGACAAATTTTTCGTAACTTTATATCGCCAAACATAAAGGAAAAATCAATGTACAAATATCCTAACGACGACAAAGTTACAACAA
>JAFWQT010000126.1 GCA_017508965.1 Prevotella sp.
ACCTTTCACCAGAGCGTCGGCCATGCCACCGCAGCCAGGGAAGCCGCAGCCGCCACAGTTGGCACCGGGTAGCAGCTCGTTCACCTGAGCAATACGGGGGTCTTCATAGACAGCAAATTTCTTGGAGGCGGCAAACAGCACGAGGGCTGCAATCAGTCCGATGGCTCCAAGCACAATCACTGCAATTAAGATAAAATTCATAATAGCGTTTTTTTATTTTGTTTTAGTTGTTTGTTGTTCTAAGGCTCTATCGAGAAAGATATGTGGCGGCTGATTTGTGAGCGGAACAGCCAGAGCAGCAGGTAGTAGGGAACGAGCATGGCCAGCGAAGCCAGAGCTGCGTTTCCCTCGTCGCAGCCTGCCAGCGTCAGGCTCACTAACGTAACTATCAGAATGAGCAGCGGCAGTCCGAAGCCCATGAGCAGGGCGCGGTTGGCTACGTCTTTAGATGCGGTCACCGTCACCTCGTCGCCAGGGTTGTAGGCAGTGGCATTGTCGCAATAGACGTCGACCACCTTCTCCTTGGCTTCCGACGCGTTACAGTGGGTTGCCACCTTGCACGATGCGCACGCCGATGTCTGAAGAATGCGTACGCTGACGTGTCCGTCAGCGGCTTGTTCAACGATGCCCGAATGCTTGATTTTATTACTCATTGACTGTTTGTTCGTAGGGAACAGCTGCAATTTCACGGCAAAGATACGACAAAAAAGTGAATTATGGCGCGGTTGCTACTTTTTTTTTCAAAAAAAAATCGTAATCGTTTGCAAATACAAATCTTTTTTATACTTTTGTAGCCCGATAACCAACTTCAATGACGATGAAAGCAACAGAACAGACACAGCAACAGATTACTCGTGCGCTGCGGAAAATTGCCGACAAGTTTCCGCCGACGGAAGAAGCATCGCAGATGACCGACATCCATATCCGTGTGACGCAGGAGACGGGTGAGCTCATGGCTTTCGACGACGATGACAATGAGATTACCCGTTGCGTGGTGGAGCAGTGGATAGACAACAAGGACGACGACTTCTTCGACCATGCCACACAGACCATCCGCAAGTGTATTGAGCGCGGTAAGAAGGTGGCTGAGGGATTGGCTATTCTGAAGCCTTACTCGTTTGTGCTGGAAGACGATGACAAGGAACCTGTCGCTGAGCTGTATGTTGTCGATGACGATACGGTCATCATCGACCCGGAGCTCATGGCTGGACTGGATGAAGACTTGGACAATTTCATCACCAACCTGATGAAGGATTAGTTGGCGGGAATGAAGTGCCTCCCGTCGTCCATCGAGAAGTTCTGTTGTTTGACGGTGCCCGTTTCGGCATCGTATTCCTGTAGGGAGATGAGGTAGTCGCTTGTAATAAGAAAAGCCCTGGTATCTGGACGGTTGAAGGCATCGTAGACAGGGTGTGGCGAGTAAAGTAGCAGTTTGTCGGAAACCCTGTAGTCTATATCGAGGGAGCACAGCCAAATGGCTGATTCGCCGCTGCCGTCGTCGACGGCCAGCATCATCATCTTTGCATTCAGCGTCTCTGGCAGCGACTTGGCCTTCAGCTCGGCAGCATTGCTTACATCAAAGATAGGTGCTACCTGTATGGGCACCGTGATGAAGTTGGGCAGACTGGTTACGTAGTCGGCTGTTCCGCGCAGGGGTAATGTCTGAATGCGCAGGCTGTCGAAAAACTCTTCTATGGGACTCCGCTCTTCCAAGTCTATTCCACTGGCTTTCAGGTATTCCTTGTTCTCTAATGCCCTGACGCTGTCTATCTTCTGTTGCAGGTCAGCCATGTTGTGGCGGCTGTTGCAGGAGAGCATTGTGCCGGACAGCAACAGCAGGCTGATGGTGATGTGGTAGAGGCTTCTCATCGTTATTCGTTTCGTTTTGTGGTTACAGGTCTTCAAGCCTGATGGTGTTCATGGACTTCAGGTTAGCGGTGCGCAGACTGATGGTCTGTTTCCAAGCAGACTTTTCCAGCATCTTCATGTCGAAGTCAGGCTGCCATTTGCCTTGCGCTTCAAGACGGTCCACCATCAAGCCGAGACTGAGGTTGTCAAGGCTTTCAGCAGGCATATACCGGGAGGCTTCACCCTTCTCGTCGCTGTTGATTTCAATGAGCAGACGGGCTTCAATAAGCTTGAAGATAAGGTCGTTGACCACGCGGATGGGTATGCCGGTAGCCTCGCGCAGCTGTATGGCGGTATAGGGTTTCCCCCCTTTGGCAAACTGCCGGCAAATCTGCCCCATGAGCATTCCGCAGAGCATCATCCGGTAGCGGTGGCTGATGTCGGAAGTACGGTTCGTATAGTCGTAGTCCTCTAAAGTCTGGTTGGTGTATGTGAGCACGGCACCAAACAGGCAGATAGTCCATGAGATCTGTATCCATAGCATGAACAGCGGCAGGGCAGCGAATGAGCCGTAGATGGCATTGTATCCTGTCACCCATATCTGCGAGTGGATGTAGAACAGCTGCAGCCACTTCATGGCGATACCGGCCAGTATGCCGGGGATGATGGCGCTGCGCAGGTTGACATGGGTGTTGGGCATAAACACATAGAGGGCGATGAACAGCACCGACATCAGGGCGAAGGGAGCCAGGTCGATGAGGAAGCGTACAGCCGGCCCAAGCAGCATGTACTCGGCAGACATCTGCGTGGTGAGGGTGGTGACGAAAATGCTCAGACCGGTGGCTACCACGATGATGATGGGGAAGAGGAAGAAGATGGACAGGTAGTCTGTCACGGTGCGGAAGATGCTGCGCGGCTTCTTCACTTGCCAAATCTGATTGAACGTCTGCTCGATGTTGCTTACCAGCATCAGCACGGTATAGAGCATGAACACGAGGCCTACGCCGAGGAAGATGCCGCTCTTGGTGTGGATGAGGTAGCTGTTGACGAAGCCGATGATGATTTCGGCAACCTGTGGCTGTGAGGACATGGCGTTTCTGAACCAGATCTCAATATAGCGGTTGAAGCCGAAGCCGCGCGCTATAGCGAACACTACGGCCAGGATAGGCACCAGAGCCAGCAGGGTGGAATAGGTAAGTGCCGATGCCTGTACCAGCACGCGCTTTGCTGTGAAGAAGCGTATGGCCAGAATGAGTTGTCGGATGGCGCGACTGATCCAGTGTTTCATCTTGCCTTTTTGGGTCTTTATTTATATAAAAGGAAAGCAGTGCCCCTGTAAGCCGGGTTCTGTTCTGACAGGTTGTCAGCGTCTGCCATTTATCTACACCGTGTGTCACCACACGGCTCCAGCGTTCTACCCTCCGTCGTGCCAAGCTCGGACGGACAGCCCTCAGACGACGGTATACGCGAACTTGCAGCCCCCAGAAGGCACAGCACGACTGTCGCCAGCCGCCTGGTGGTCTCTTACACCACCTTCTCACCCTTACCACTTAGACCGGATGGTCGTCAGGGCGGTTGTTTTCTTCTGCCTGATCCTGCTGTCACCAACAGCTTCTGCTTTCGGAAGTGGGGTGTCCTGCGCTGCCCGGACTTTCCTCTCGTGTTACCACCAGCGGCAGACCGAGACGCTGCTTTCCGTGGGCAAAGGTACGAAGAAAAATCCATATACCTACGCTCCTCGCCGCATTTTTTTCGACCTTTACGGTTGAAAAAGTTCAGAGCGTCAAACATCGGTTAATATTACGTTTGCTGCAATATGGAGTCTAATTAGTTGATTAATAGTGTATTACAACTGAGATGATAAAGATGAAGGTGACGCGCGGTTGACATCGAGAGCGGGAATGGAGAATGATGATAACATTTCACTTCATTTTCAAATTTGTTAATTGAAAATGATTAAGCAAAAACCGGGTACTTGTTAAATTTGTCAGACATTTAACGATTGAAGTGTTAATCGCAAAGTAGCGTTAACTGTCGGTGGAGAATTGTTAAATTGCGACAAATAATAACGACAAATTGTCAGTTTCCCGATTTTTGCGATTAAATTTGCACCATCGTTTAGCGAACAAGAATCATTAATCAACAACAAAGCATTATGGATATGAAAAAGATTGTCAACATTGCAGTACCGACCTCATGTGTGGTCGCACTTGTCTTCTCTGTAGCAGCATTAACAAATACCAACGCCGCTCCGGCCGCATCACCTGAGGTGGCCGCCGTGGCCGCCGTCCCGGCTGGACAGCCCGTGGACCTGACCTACGCCGCAGAGAAGTCACTGCCCTCAGTAGTGTATATTAAGAACACGCAGAACTCCAAGGTGCAGACCGTGGAGTACAGCGATCCGTTTGAAGATTTCTTCAGCGACCCGTTCGGGGGCTTCTTCGGACGCGGCCAGGGAAATGGCGGTAGACGCCAGCGCCAGGTGCAGACCCCAAAGCGCACGGCAGCAGGCTCGGGTGTCATCATCTCGGCCGATGGTTATATCGTTACGAACAACCATGTTGTGGATGGTGCTGACGAGCTGACAGTCACGCTGAACGACAACAAGGAGTACTCGGCTCGCATTATCGGTGCCGATGCCACCACCGACCTTGCTCTCATCAAGATTGACGGCAAGCAGCTTCCGGCCATCGTGATAGCCAACAGCGACGACGTAAAGATTGGCGAATGGGTACTGGCCGTGGGTAACCCCTTGGGACTGAACAATACCGTTACTGCTGGTATAGTGTCGGCCAAGGCACGTTCAATGGGTCAGGGCGTATCGTCGATGATTCAGACTGATGCCGCCATCAATCAAGGAAATTCAGGCGGTGCCCTGGTGAATACCCGCGGCGAGCTGATTGGCATCAACGCCATGATCTACTCCCAGACCGGTTCGAACATAGGCTATGGCTTTGCCATCCCCATTACGATTATGAACAAGGTGGTAGACGATATCAAGAAGTACGGAACCGTACAGCGTGCCATGATTGGCATTCAGGGAAGCGACGTCAATGCCTATGTGGATGCTGAGAAGGAGAAGGGCAATGAGGTTGACTTAGGCACTATGGAGGGTATCTACGTGGCCAAGGTCGTTGAAGACGGTGCCGCTGCCGATGCCGGTCTGAAAGAGGGCGATGTGATTACGCACATCGACGGTCAGAAGGTGACCAAGTTCGGCGAGCTGCAGAACATCATTGCACAGAAGCGTCCGGGCGACAAGATAACCATCAACTACCTGCGGAACAAGAGCAAGAAGAGCGCTACGCTGACCCTGAAGAACGAGCAGGGCAACACCAAGGTGGTGAAGAACGCAGACCTCGACGTACTGGGCGGCACTTTCCGCGCCATCACCGACCAGCAGAAGGAACAGCTGAATATTGGCTATGGCTTGGAAGTGATGAAGGTGAGCGGCGGCCGGCTGAAGGATGCCAACGTGCCGAAGGGATTCATCATTCAGCGTGCCAATGACCAGAGTGTTAAGTCTATTGAAGACCTGCAGAAGATTGTGAAGGAGGCATCAACGTCGAAGGAGCCCGTACTCTATATTCAGGGTGTCTACCCCACAGGCAAGAAAGGTTACTTCGCCGTTCCACTGGAGAACGAATAATGACTGAAAACGAAAGCTGAAAGTCAGAAAACGCGAGAGGAAGGAGGAAAGATGAGAGATTTAATGATTTTTAATCTTTCATCTTTCCTCTTTCTTCTTTTTTTTGCGTACCTTTGCAAAAGGCTAAAAACTAAATGACCATGAGACAACTGAAGATAACCAAATCTATTACTAACAGGGAGAGTGCATCCTTGGAGAAATACCTCCAGGAGATAGGCCGTGAGGAGTTGCTCTCCATTGATGAGGAAGTAGAGCTGGCACAGCGCATCCGTAAGGGAGACCAGAAGGCGCTGGAACGGTTGACGAAAGCAAATCTTCGGTTTGTGGTCAGTGTGGCCAAGCAGTACCAGAACCAGGGCTTGAGCCTGCCCGATCTGATTAACGAGGGCAATCTGGGACTGATCAGGGCAGCCGAGCGGTTCGACGAGACACGAGGATTCAAGTTTATCTCGTATGCCGTGTGGTGGATCAGGCAAAGCATCCTCCAGGCACTGGCAGAGCAGAGCCGCATTGTGAGACTGCCGCTGAATCAGGTGGGGTCGGTCAATAAGATTAACCGAATGCTCAACAAGTTTGAGCAGGAACACGAGCGAAGACCGTCGTTAGACGAGCTTTCAGAGCATATCGACCTGCCCCAGGAAAAGATTGACGAGGCAATGAAGGTGGGGTCGTGGCACGTCTCGGTTGATGCACCCTTTGCCGATGGTGACGACAATTCGTTGCTCGACATCCTGGTAAACAGCGACTCGCCCATGGCCGACCGCCAGTTGGTGGCGGAGTCGTTGAAGGCAGAGATCAAACAGGCACTGCAGGTACTGACCGAGCGTGAGCGGAACATCGTGGAGGCATTCTTTGGCATTGACCAGCGCGAACTCACGCTTGAAGAGATTGGCGACAAGTTCGGACTGACGCGCGAGCGGGTACGGCAAATTAAGGAAAAGGCCATCCGCAGGCTTCGCAGCTGCACGAAGAACAAGATGCTGAAAACATATTTAGGAGAATGATAAACAAATTGAAATATCTGATGTTGGCGGCCGTGGCCGTCTGTCTTTTCCAGGCCGAAAACGTCTCGGCCAAGGGTGTGTTGTCGCCGAAGATGTATGTCTTTGGCGTGGCAGCCTCGTTCAACGATACGATAGTGCATATTACGGATATCCAGACGCTTGATAGCGCATGGGTAAGCTCGAAGTCTAAGTTCCTGCTTGGGCGTGAGAGTTACTCATACCAGCTGCGCGACTATATAGCAGAGACCCTTCACATGCCCCATCGCACTTGTATCACCCTTTTCGCTACCAAGCGTAGCAAGATAGAGAAGGAGTATCTGAAGATGATGCGCCTTTATGGCCAGACGGCAAAGACGGGCAAGAAGAAAAAGCAGGCCCATTCGTTCGAGATACGCCATATCAACCAGAACCAGTTCAGGTATAAGAGTGTGGATATGGGGGACTACGACGAGCAGCAGTCTGCTAAGCAGACGCGGAAGCAAAAGAAAAGGCGGAAAAACTAATTGAAAAGAGGGGAATACCGTGGACAGAAACCAGTTCGTCATAGCCGGACACCGCATAGAGGTGTCGTTTGCCGACAGCAGTGTCAACAGCATGGCACTGCTTCCTTCTTTTTCTCCTTTTGCTGTGCAGACTGAAGACAAAGAACTGCTGTTCAGCCTGCATGTAGACGACCGCCTTCGTCCGGCGAAAGAAAAGTCGCTGGTGCGTAAGTTTGATACAGGCAATGGTGATACACTGGTCTACCAGCTGCCCGACGGCGGCTATCAGTACATTGTACGTGACACGCTTAATCGCGACTGCTGCCTGCTCATTTGCAACCGCGACTTCAGCCGTTGCCAGTGTGCCCTTAATGGTGATACGAACATGCGCTCGTTCGGTCTCAACGATGCGATGATGCTCGTCTTTGCCTTTGCCGGAAGCCACAGGCAGACGCTGCTCATACATGCCTCGTGCGTGGGCTATGAGGGGCGTGCCTATCCGTTTATTGCCAAGAGCGGTACGGGTAAGAGCACACATTCGTCGCTTTGGATGAAACACATTGAGGGGACTGAGCTGATGAACGACGACAATCCCATTATCCGTATACACGACGACGGACAACCTTATTTATATGGGTCACCCTGGAGTGGTAAGACTCCCTGTTACCGCAATGTGTCGGCACCGTTGGGAGCTGTGGTGCGTATTGAGCGAGCCCCGGCCAACAGTATTGAGCGTGAGGGACCGGTACAGGCTTTCGCATCGCTGTTGCCTGCCTGTTCGTCGATGAAGTGGGACGATACCATCTACGACCTACTCTGCGATACGGTTACCCGTGTCATAGAGCATACACCAGTCTACACCTTATATTGCCTGCCCGACGAGGAGGCTGCCCGCCTATGCCACAAAATGATAGCCCAGTGACGACCGTACAGTTGGAAAATGCACAGCTCTTGCCTGAAGTGGTGCAGTTGGTGAGGGAAGGACATACCGTGACGCTCCCCCTAAGAGGCTACAGCATGCGCCCCTTCCTGGAGCACGAGCGCGACAAGGCACTGCTGTCAGCTCCTGAGACAGTCAGGGTGGGGGATGCCGTCCTGGCTGAGGTCTCGCCAGGCCACTACGTTCTTCACCGCATTATTGCCATCGACGGGCAGCGTGTCACCCTCCGTGGCGACGGGAACCTGGGCAATGAGTATTGTAAGATGGGAGATGTGAAGGCGACGGTCTTGGGATTCTATCGCAAGGGCCGCACAACGCCCGACATGACCAGCGGCAGGAAATGGCGCGCCTATTCGTGGCTGTGGATGCGTCTGTTCCCTATCCGGCGCTACCTGCTGGCGTTTTATCGCCGCATCTGGCTGAAATTGTTTAAACCGATATAACAACAAGCATGAAGACAAAGCAAGGATTCAACCTGCGCACCGTCTGTGGTGAGCACATCATTGTAGCACAAGGCATCAAGAATATTGATTTCTCGAAGATTATCAGTATGAACGAATCTTCAGCCTACCTGTGGCAGCGTGCCCAGGAGGCGGAAGAGTTTACAGTGGAGGGGCTGGCCCAGTGGCTTACCGACGAATATGAGGTGGACGAAGCTACGGCGCTGGCCGATGCCCAGACGGTAGCCCGGCAATGGGTGGATGCAGGAATCGTGGAATGTTAAGCTGATATGACAGTTATGATCAAGGACTTTAGCTTTTATGCGCCGACACGAGTGGTGTTTGGCCGGCAGTCGGAAGAGCAACTTCCGCAGTTGGTAAAAGCGAATGGTGGAAACAAGGTGCTGGTACACTACGGCGGGGGTAGTGCCCGCCGTTCGGGACTGCTTGACAAGGTGTTTGCCATGCTCACCGAGGCTGGCATCAGCTTTGTAGAGCTGGGCGGCGTGGTACCCAATCCCCTGTTGTCCAAGGTTGAGGAAGGTATAGCCCTTTGTCGTCGCGAACAGGTAGACTTCATCCTGGCCGTCGGGGGCGGCAGCGTCATCGACTCAGCCAAGGCCATCGGCTATGGCGTTGGCTATGAGGGCCAGGTGTGGGATTTCTGGGAGGGAAAGGCTGTCCCGCAGTCGTGCCTTCCTGTCGGCGTGATGCTCACCATCCCCGCTGCAGGCAGCGAGATGTCGAGCAGCTGTGTCATCACCAAGGATGAAGGCTTGCTGAAACGAGGTATCAATAGCGACCTGTGCCGTTGTAAGTTCTGCATCATGAACCCCGAGCGTACCTTCACCCTTCCTGCATACCAGACGGCAGCGGGTGCCACCGACATCATGATGCATACTATGGAGCGCTACTTCTCGAAGTACGAGGATATGACGTTGACCGATGCGCTGGCTGAAGCCTTGCTGCGTACGGTCAAGGACTGTGCTGTCGAGGTGCTGAAGCATCCTGAGGACTACCGCAACCGTGCTCAGATCATGTGGGCTGGCAGTCTTGCACACAACGACCTGACGGAGTGTGGTACAGAGAAGGATTTTGCCACCCACCGCCTGGAGCACGAACTGAGCGCGCTTTTTGGCGTCACCCACGGAGCCGGCCTTTCCGCCTTGTGGGGATCGTGGGCACGCTATGTGATGGACCGCCACCTGAACCGCTTTGTTCAGTTTGCTGTCAACGTGATGGGCGTGGCCAATGACTTTAGCCATCCTCGTGAGACCGCCCTGCGAGGCATCGAGGCTATGGAGCAGTTCTACCGGCAGATTGGCATGCCGACCAGCATGCATGAATTATTGGGGCGCGACGTGACCGACGACGAGATAGCCCAGATGGTAGACAAGTGCAGCCGTGGCGGCACGATTACCTTGGGAGCTATGGAGGTGATTGCGAAGGAAGACATGAAGGCCATCTACGAAATGGCTCGCTGATGGCTTGTCGGGCTGCATAAATATATAATATTTATTAATTTCTTCGTCTGTTCAAAAAAGAGTTGTTACCTTTGCAGTTGAGAACATAAAATACAACCCAACTTATATAATAATAAAGACTATGGCAAACAAAGAGAAACTCTTTACCGAGTTTACTGCGCCGACCACCAAAGAGTGGTTGGACAAGATCGAAGTAGACCTCAAGGGGGCTGACTTCCAGAAAAAGCTCGTGTGGAGAACCAATGAGGGGTTCAACGTGCAACCCTTCTATCGTAAGGAAGACCTGGCGAACCTGAAGACTCCCGATGCTCTGCCGGGAGAGTTCCCGTTCGTTCGTGGCAACAAGAAAGACTCCAACGAGTGGTATGTCCGCCAGAATATCAAGGTGGACGATCCTGTTGAAGCCAACAAGAAAGCGCTCGACATCCTGAACAAGGGCATTGACAGCCTTGGTTTCCGTTTTGGAGGAAACATGGTGAGTGCCGAATTCATTGAGACACTGCTGAAGGACATCCGCCTCGACATTGTTGAGGTGAGCTACCGTACTTGTCCACGCCATGCCCTTGAGCTGGCCGAGATCCTGGTGGCCTATTTCGAAAAGATGGGCTATGACAAGGAGAAGATTGTGGGCGGCGTTGGCTTTGACCCCATCGACGCGTTGCTTCAGAAAGGCAAGGACACCACGCCGCTGCTGGCTGAAATGCCGAAGCTTGTGGAGACGCTGAAGGACTATCCTAACCTTCGCTGTGTGATGGTTCACTCTGACACGCTCAACAACAGCGGTGCGTACATCGTGCAGGAGCTGGGATATGCCCTTGCCTGGGGTAACGAGTACCTGCAGCAGCTGGTGGATGCTGGTGTCGACGTAGACACGGCAGCCAAGAGCATCAAGTTCTACATGGGCATCTCAGAAAACTACTTCATGGAGATAGCCAAGTTCCGTGCCGCACGCTTGTTGTGGGCACAGATTGTCAAGCAATATGAGCCAAAGTGTGACTGTGCCTGCAAGATGGTGATCAATGCATCGACGTCGACGTACAACCAGACCGTGTTCGACAGCTATGTCAACCTGCTCCGTTCGCAGACCGAGGCCATGAGTGCTGCCTTGGGCGGTGTCCACTCGATGGTTGTCACGCCGTTTGATGCCGCCTACGAGAAAGCCACCGACTTCAGCGAGCGCATAGCCCGCAACCAGCAGTTGCTCATCAAGGAGGAGAGCCACTTCGACCGTATTGTAGACCCCTCGGCAGGCTCCTATTACATTGAGCACTTGACTGACGCCTTGGCTCAGGAAGGCTGGAAGCTGTTCCTGAAGATGGAGGAAGAGGGCGGTTTCCTCGAGGCCGTGAAGAAAGGCGTTGTCCAGGACGATATCAACGCCACCAATGTCAAGCGTCATGGCGACGCCGCAAAGCGCAAGGAGTTTATCTTGGGCACCAACCAGTTCCCCAACTTCACCGAGAAGAGCGAGGGCAAGCGCGCCTTGGACTCCGCATGTTGTTGCGCCACGGCAGCGCACGAGTCCTGCGAGGCTCCCTTCAAGAAACTGGAGACGACGCGCCTTGCTGCTGACTTCGAGAATCTCCGCATCCACACCGAGGAGACGAAAGTGCCTGTTGCCTTCATGCTGACCATAGGCAACCTGGCCATGCGCCAGGCTCGTGCGCAGTTCTCGTGCAACTTCCTGGCTTGTGCCGGCTACAAGGTCATAGACAACCTCGGCTTCAAGACCGTAGAGGAAGGTGTCGATGCTGCCCTTGAGGCGAAGGCCGACATCGTGGTTATCTGCTCTTCTGACGACGAGTATGCCGAGTATGCCATTCCCGCCTTCAAGTATCTTAATGGCCGTGCTATGTTTGTTGTTGCAGGTGCTCCCGCCTGTATGGAAGACCTGAAGGCTGCCGGCATTGAGAACTTCGTTCACGTGCGTTGCAATGTGCTGGAGACATTGAAAGAGTATAATCAGAAACTTGGAATCTAAAGAATAGGAGACTTGAATTATGCGTAAACAGTTTAAAGATATTGATATCTATGCAGGCATCAAGGCTCAAGATGGTGCCAAGTGGTTGAAGGACAATGGTATCGTGGAGAACTGGAAGACTCCCGAGCACATAGAAGTCCGCCCAGTATATACCAAGGAAGACCTTGAAGGCATGGAGCACCTCGACTTTACAGCCGGTATCCCCCCCTACCTTCGTGGCCCGTACTCCATGATGTATCCGTTCCGTCCTTGGACCATCCGCCAGTATGCCGGATTCTCTACTGCCGAGGAGTCGAACGCTTTCTATCGCCGTAACCTGGCTTCAGGACAGAAGGGCCTTTCCGTGGCCTTCGACCTGCCCACCCATCGCGACTATGACCCTGACAACGCTCGCGTGGTAGGCGATGTGGGTAAGGCAGGCGTGAGCATCTGCAACGAAGAGAACATGAAGGTGCTTTTCGGTGGTATCCCCCTGAACAAGATGTCTGTCTCGATGACCATGAACGGTGCCGTGCTGCCCATCCTCGCCTTCTACATCGTGGCAGGTCTGGAGCAGGGCGCTCAGCTCGAGGAGATGGCCGGAACCATTCAGAACGACATTCTGAAGGAGTTCATGGTGCGCAACACCTACATCTATCCGCCTGCATTCTCGATGAAGATCATCGCCGACATCTTCGAATATACGTCGCAGAAGATGCCTAAGTTCAACAGCATCTCTATCTCTGGCTATCACATGCAGGAGGCTGGTGCCACTGCCGACATCGAGCTGGCCTACACGCTGGCCGACGGTATGGACTATCTGCGCACGGGTGTCAACGCCGGCATCGATGTAGATGCCTTCGCACCCCGCCTGTCGTTCTTCTGGGCTATCGGCATGAACCACTTCATGGAGATTGCCAAGATGCGCGCCGGCCGTCTGCTTTGGGCCAAGATTGTGAAGTCCTTCGGTGCCAAGAACCCCAAGTCGCTGGCCCTGCGTACCCACTCGCAGACCTCAGGTTGGTCGCTCACCGAGCAAGACCCCTTCAACAACGTGGGCCGCACTTGCATCGAGGCCATGGCTGCCGTGCTGGGTCACACCCAGTCGCTCCACACCAACGCCCTCGACGAGGCCATTGCCCTTCCCACCGACTTCTCAGCCCGTATTGCCCGCAACACCCAGATCTACATCCAGAACGAAACCAAGGTGTGTAAGCAGATTGACCCGTGGGCTGGCTCCTACTATGTGGAGACACTCACCAACGAGCTCGTACACAAGGCATGGGAGCACATTCAGGAAATCGAGAAGCTTGGCGGTATGGCCAAGGCCATCGAGACCGGTCTGCCCAAGATGCGTATCGAGGAGGCTGCTGCCCGCACCCAGGCCCGTATCGACTCGGGCGTGCAGACCATCGTCGGCACCAACAAGTACCGTTTGGAGCACGAAGACCCCATCGACATCCTCGAAGTGGATAACACCGCAGTGCGCAAGCAGCAGGAAGAGAGCCTTGCCCAGGTTCGTGCATCGCGCGACGAGGCCGCCTGCCAGGCTGCCCTGAAGGCCATCACCGAGTGTGTGCGCGACTTCAACGAAGGTCGCAAGTCGGAGAACAACCTGCTCGACCTGGCCGTCAAGGCTGCACAGCTGCGTTGTACCCTGGGTGAAATCAGTGATGCCTGCGAAGAAATCGTAGGCCGTTATAAAGCAGTAATCAGAACAATTTCAGGCGTGTATAGTTCAGAAAGCAAGAACGACAGCGACTTCGAGCTCGCTTGTCAGTTGACAGAAGAGTTTGCAAAGAAAGAGGGCCGTCGTCCGCGCATCTTCGTTGCCAAAATGGGTCAGGACGGCCACGACCGTGGAGCCAAGGTGGTGGCAACAGGTTATGCCGACTGTGGTTTCGACGTGGACATGGGTCCCTTGTTCCAGACTCCTGAGGAGGCCGCCCGCGAAGCCGTAGAGAACGATGTCCACATTGTGGGTGCATCGTCGCTTGCCGCCGGTCACAAAACCCTCATCCCGCAGCTCATCGAGGAACTCAAGAAGCTGGGCCGCGAGGACATCATGGTCATTGCCGGTGGTGTGATTCCCGCCCAGGACTACGACTTCCTCTACAAGGCCGGTGTTGCCGCCATCTTCGGCCCTGGCACCAGCGTTGCCAAGGCTGCCGTTGAAATGATGAACATTCTGCTCGACAAAGAGTAAGTCTTTGCCGGCAGGCTCCCCACATCAGGCAGGAGCACCATAACATTTACGGGAAGACGTCCGCTGAGCTTTCAGCAACGTCTTCCCGTTTTTCTTGTCAATGGTATAACGAAGGGCAACAAGACCCGACCCCGCTTCTTCAGGTCCTCCGTTGCGCCGAACTCCGTGCCGAACATCTAATAGAGCATAGAAAAAGAAGCTGCCCGAACATCTCTATGGTGGGATGTCCGGGCGGCTTTGTCTTTGTGGTTGTCTTGAGGGATGGTGCAGACCCCGTTCCGCTTGAAGGGTGGGGGATGGCTTGTGCCAAAGGGGGAGTCTGCGCAGTGGGTGCTGTCAGCGTGGCGCGAGTAGTGGCGTTTTGGCGTGAGGGAAGGAGGGGTGACAGCTGATTAAACGTGGAAGGAGTCGCGCTCGTCGGGGCGGTAGGCTTTGCCTTCCTCGGTCATATAGACCAGCAGGTCGCTGAAGTAGCCTGTTTCCTGAATGGCTTTGAGGTCGGCGCGGGCGTTGTCCTCGTTGAGATACTCCTTGGCGCTGGCCAGGTGGTTGGTGAACTCAAGTTGTTTTTTCTCGGTGTTGAGAACGGAGATCCACTCGTCTTTCACGCGGTCTCCGATGACGAATTTCTTGCTCATAGTTTTGTTTGTTTTTTTGATGTTGTTTTTACGTTGATAGTTTGTTTTTTGATTTCCTGGGTGTAAGGCGTTTGTTTTCGTGTGCAAAGATAGTGGTTTTTGTGTTAAGTTATTCACCTTGTGTGGTATTTTTTCGTGTAAACGTTTGAGTAGAAGTGCAGATGATTTAAGTCAAAATACCGTCCGTATTGATAGTTTTTGTATGAAAAGTTTGGATGTATGCGAAAAAAATTGTTACTTTGCAAAAGTTTTCTAACGAAAAACTAATATTCAGTAACCATAAAAAAGAAAGAATTATGAAAAAGATTTTAGTTTCGATTGTAGCAATGGTGTTTGCCATTCCTACGTTTGCTCAGTTCAGCAGTGGTGGTTTCGACCTTGACAAGGAGAGCATGTACTATGGAGTACGCATCGGTATGGTAGGTGCTAATCTGACAGGTGATGCCGAGGCATCTGGCATGAAAATTGGCCTTTCGCTGGGCGGCGTGATTGGTATCCGCATTTCGCATACCACACCTCTTTTCTTGGAGAGTGGCTTGTACTATGTAGGTCGCGGTGGTAAGGACGGCGACAATTCAGTGGGCTACAACAACTTGGAGATTCCTCTGTTGATTAAATATGGCGTAAAGGCTGGCGATATTGCCGTTCTGCCTTTCTTTGGCCCCTACTTTGCATACGGCATTAGCGGAAAGACAAAGATTCTTGGTGAGAAAGTAGGTACTTTCGACGAGAAGAAGTGGGACGGTCTGAAGCGTGCCAACATGGGTTTGAAGTTGGGATGCGGCCTAGAGTTCAACAAGCTTTATGTGGAGGCAGGTTATCAGTTTGGTCTTTCAAACATTACAAAACATGATGACAATTCTGTTCACAGCAACGCTTTGTTCCTCAACGTTGGCGTGAACTTCTAATTTCTGAAGCATACATTTTGCGCCGTGGCGCAAAGAAAAACCGACGACTCGCACTGAGCAAAGTGTGAGTCGTCGGCTTTTCTGTTAAAATGTAAGGAAAATATACCGTTTTTCCTCCTCATAGAGAGCCTTCAAACCAGTAAAGAACATTATTCTGCCAATGGTGCGAAAAACCACGTTTTTGTTAAAACCCACTATTTCAGCACTTTAGAAAAACGGCTTCGAGCGCGGCAAAATTATCGTCGTGAGTTACGAAAATAACGTCGTGAGTTAGTTTTTTTAACAGTGGTTTTCTGCATGAAAAATGAGCCGCAAAAATGGGATAACAAGACTCAAAAACGGTGTTTTCGGATGGAAAATCCGTATTTTTGCACATTTTTGCAAAAATGCGCAATGCACAAAACGGTAAAAATG
Organism: Prevotella sp.; assembly: GCA_017508965.1. Taxonomy (GTDB): domain Bacteria; phylum Bacteroidota; class Bacteroidia; order Bacteroidales; family Bacteroidaceae; genus Prevotella. The sequence goes on from JAFWQT010000126.1 coordinate 15,974, forward strand.
AGCAAAATGATGGCGAACTCATCTCTGTAATGCCACTGAAAGAAATTGTTAAAAGTTCACGGTTTTTCAAAGTTGATCAGCATAAGTTTCCTTTGGTTATTAACATAAAATGCGCATGTTGATTTTGAACGTTGAGTAGCTGAGGAAAAAGAATTATCATCGCATTTGGAAATGAGGGGTACGCAGAGCGCAGTGCGGATTTCGTTTTTGCACAAATTCCGCTGCTTTGCTTACAGTTTAAAATTATCAAATTGTTATTTGTGTTGAATTAAAATGAGCGGTTGTTTTTTAGGTGTTCATTATTTGCTAACAGAAGATGTTCATCTACTTACAAAATGAAACTTTATTGAAAATTTATTTCCAAAATGTTTGTTTGAATAGTTGTTTTTGTTTATCTTTGCATCTGTATTGACAGAAAACCTAAAGATAAATATAGTTTTTTTTATGAAAAGACGAATCGTAGCGTTGTTAGCGTTCGTGTTCCTTTTGATAGGTGGGGCTTTGGCCCAGACGAAAGTTAGCGGAATAGTTGTTTCCCAAGATGATGGCGAACCTGTCATCGGTGCTTCTGTGGTTGTTGAGGGACAGAAGACGGGTGTTATAACCGATATTGACGGTCGTTTCACCATCGAGGCAGTCTCTGGCAAGAAACTCGTTGTGAGCTATATCGGCATGGAAACGGCGACGGTGGCTCCCAAGAACGGCATGCGGGTGGTGCTCGCGTCCAACTCTGAGGTGCTCGAAGACGTCGTTGTCACGGGAATGCAGAAAATGGACAAGCGATTGTTTACAGGTTCCTCGACGAAGCTGAGCGGCGAGAATGCCAAGCTCGACGGTGTGGCCGACGTCAGCCGCGCCCTGGAAGGCCGTGCCGCCGGTGTGAGTGTGCAGAATGTGAGCGGAACGTTCGGTGCCGCTCCGAAGATTCGTGTGCGTGGCGCCACCAGTATCTACGGCTCGTCCAAGCCGCTGTGGGTGGTCGATGGCGTGATTATGGAAGATGTGGTCGAGGTGGCAGCCGACGATTTGGCCAGCGGCGATGCCAATACGCTGATTTCGAGTGCCATTGCCGGTTTGAACTCAGACGACATCGAGAGTTTCCAGATTCTCAAGGACGGTTCGGCCACCTCTATCTATGGTGCGCGCGCCATGGCCGGTGTGATTGTGGTGACCACCAAGAAAGGCAAGGCCGGACAGAACCGCATCAACTACACGGGCGAATATACCATGCGATTGAAACCCAGCTATGCCACGTTCAACATCATGAATTCGCAAGACCAAATGTCGGTCTATCAGGAACTGCAGCAGAAAGGCTACCTCAACTATGCTGAGACGGCCAACGCTTCGGAGACGGGCATCTACGGCAAGATGTACCAGATGTTGAGCCAATACGACCCCGTGTCGCGCACATTTGCGCTCGACAACACCGACGAGGCCATCGCCAACTATCTGCGGGCCGCCGAATGGCGCAACACCAACTGGTTCGACCTGCTCTTTTCCAATTCCATTCAGCACACCCACTCGGTGTCGATGTCGGGCGGTTCGGACAAGGCGCAGTATTATGCATCGGTCAGTGCCATGTTCGACCCGGGATGGACACGCCAGAGCGAGGTGGAACGCTATACGGCCAACATGAACGCCAACTTCAACATCTCGAAGAAAGTTTCGCTGGGTGTCATCTCGAATGCGTCGTACCGCAACCAAAAGGCTCCCGGCACATTGAGCCGCGCCACCGATGTGGTGACGGGCACCGTTACGCGCTCGTTCGACATCAACCCCTACAGCTATGCGCTCAACTCGAGCCGCGCACTCGACCCCGATGCCTTCTACACACGCAACTACGCCCCCTTCAACATCTTCCACGAGCTGGACAACAACTTCATCGACCTGAACGTGGTGGACTTCCGCTTGCAGGGCAAACTCACGTTCAAGCCCATCACCAAGGTGGAGCTGACGGCTCTGGGCGCAGTGAAATATTCTGCCACCACCCAGGAGCACAGCATTCTGGACAATTCGAACCAGGCATTGGCCTATCGCGCCATGGACACTTCGACCATACGCGGCGCCAACCGCTATCTCTATACCGACCTCGACAACATCTATGCGCTGCCAGTATCGATACTGCCCGAGGGTGGTATTCTGGAGCGCAGCGACAATCGCATGTTCGGCTATGACTTCCGTGGCTCGGTGGGGTACAACGATGTGTTCAACGACACCCACATCGTGAACGCCTACGGCGGTATGGAGGTGAACTATGTGAACCGCCACGCCACTTGGAACCGCGACTGGGGCCTGCTATTCGACGACGGTGAAATCTCGTCGTTCAACTATTTGGCCTTCAAGCAGATGTCGGAGCGCAACAACAGCTACTATTCGCTGGGCAACACCCGCGAGCGCAGCGTGGCCTTCTTTGCCAACGCCACCTACTCGTACAAGGGACGCTACACCATCAACGGCACCTACCGCTATGAGGGCACCAACCGTTTGGGCAAGAGCCATTCGGCCCGCTGGCTGCCCACGTGGAATGTGTCGGGCGCATGGAACGTTCACGAAGAGCCTTGGTTTGCCAAGCTGCAGCCCGCCATGACGAGTCTGACGCTGAAAGCGTCTTACTCGCTCACCGCCGACCGCGGTCCTGCCAACGTGACCAACTCCACCAACATCCTGACCTCGCTGTCGCCTTGGCGCCCCTTCACGAGTGTGAAAGAAAGTGCCATCGGACTCTCGCAGCCAGGCAACCCCGAACTGACCTACGAGAAGAAACACGAGCTGAACCTCGGCCTGGAGTCGAGCTTCCTCGACGGGCGCATCAGCTTAGGGTTCGACTGGTACAAGCGCAACAACTTCGACCTGATAGGCCCCACCTTCACCGCAGGCTATTCAGGCGGTGTGCTGCAGTATGCCAATGTGGCCGAGATGAAGTCGAGCGGCGTGGAGGTGAGTATTTCTACGGTCAACGTGAAGAACCAGAACTTCTCGTGGACCACGAGCCTCATCTACTCGCACACCAGCAACGAGGTGACCAAGCTGCAGTCGGCCGAACGACTCATCGACCTTGTGGCAGGCAGCGGCTTCACGCTGGCAGGCTATCCCGTGCGCTCCATTTTCTCCATCCCCTTTGTGGGGCTGAACCGCGAGGGACTTCCCACTTTCCGCGTGGGCAACGGTTATACCACCGTCACCGACATCTACTTCCAGGAGACGGAACCCAGCGAGCTGGAATTTCTGGAGTATTCGGGCAGCGCCGAGCCTACCGACATGGGTAGCCTTGGCAACATCTTCAAATGGAAAGGCTTTACGCTCAATATCTACATGACCTACTCGTTTGGCAACATCATTCGTCTCGACCCCGTGTTCTCCAGCCATTACAACGATTTGGTGGCCATGCCCAAGGAATTCAAGAACCGATGGATGGTGCCCGGCGACGAGCAGTACACCGACATTCCCGTCATTGCCAGCACACGGCAGAACCGCAACGACACCAACCTGAGCTACGCCTACAGTGCCTACAACTATTCTACGGCGCGCATCGCCAAGGGCGACTTCGTGCGCATGAAGGAAATCTCCATTGGCTACGATTTCCCGAAAAACATGATTTCGAAAATCGGTCTCACCACGCTCGGACTGAAGTTGCAGGCCACCAACCCCTTCCTCATCTACAGCGACAAGAAACTCAACGGACAGGATCCGGAGTTTACCAATTCGGGTGGTGTGGCTGTTCCCATGCCAAAACAGTTCACCATGACGCTGAGAATTGGTTTGTAAGGCAGAATGTTGAAAGAAGAAAGTTCACATAACACAAAGATATTCACATGGAAAAGCTAAATTGCCATAATATTATAAATAAGGTGAAACACACCGCGGCGACGGTTTGCCTGCTGGCAGGCGCGCTGATGCTGGCTGCTTGCGACAGCTATCTCGACGAACTGCCCGACAACCGCATGGAGCTGACCTCGCTCGAGAAGGTGAACAAGCTGCTTACCTCGTCTTACATCACGTCGGCACCCATGCTCGTGGCCGAATACATGTCTGACAATGTTGACAGCTACGGACTGACCAATCCCAATTCTTCGCGTTTCGTTGACCAAGTGTATGGATGGATGGACGTGACCGAAGCCAACAACGAGAGTCCCGAAATGTTTTGGGAGGCTGCCTATTCGACCATAGCCTCGGCCAATCTGGCACTCGAGGCCATCGACCAACTGGGCGGAGCCACCACAACCGAAACCCGTCAGGCAAAAGCCGAGGCTCTGCTTTGCCGCGCTTACACCCATTTCATGCTGGTCAATCTGTTCTGCCATGCCTACAACACCCAAACCAGCCAACAGGACCTGGGCATTGTCTATATGACGAAGAGTGCCGACGAACTGACCATCAATCCGGAGCGCAGCACCGTGGCTCAGGTCTATGAGCAGATTGACCGCGACCTGCAGGAAGCCCTGCCCATGGTGGGGTCCAACTACAGTGTGCCCAAATACCATTTCAACGAGAAGGCTGCCTATGCCTTCGCCGCCCGTTTCTACCTCTATTACGAGCAGTGGGACAAGGCGTTGAACTATGCCAACCTATGCTTGGGCAGCGCGCCCCAGGCAATGCTTCGCGACTGGAAGGTAATGGCTGGCATGACGCAGACGTTTGCTGCCCTGTCGCAGCACTACATCGACGCGTCGCTCAACTGCAACCTGCTCTTGCTCACCGCCTATTCGGCCATGGGCATCGTCTTCGGCCCCTACAACTATCTCTCGCGCTATGCCCACGGTAAATACCTGGCAAGCCACGAGGACGGCGAAGCGCCGAACATCTGGGGCAGTGCCAGCTACTATCAGGGCATGCACACCTATGCTGCCACCAATCTGGACAAGAGCATCTTCTTCAAGTTGCCTTATCTGTTTGAGTATTATGATGCCGTGGCGGGCACGGGCTTTTACCGCACGGTCTATCCTGCCTTCACCGCCGACGAATGCCTGCTCAACAGAGCGGAGGCATACGTGCTCACTGGAAAATACGACCAGGCTGCCGCCGACTTGACCGTCTGGATGCAGAACGTGGTGAATACTGACCTGGTGCTCACACCCGAAAACATTACCGAGTTCTACAACAGCGTTGACTACTCGTACAGCGATGCAAAGGGCATCAAATCAACCATCAAGAAGCACCTGCATCCCAAGTTCGACATCGGCAGCGAAGGCGAAGTCAAGGAGGCCATGCTGCAGTGTGTGCTGGGCTTCCGCCGCATAGAGACGTTGCAGGCCGGATTGCGGTGGTACGACGTGAAACGCTATGGCATAGAGATTGTCCGCCGCGTCATAGGTGCCGACGGCGAACCCGAATCGCTGACCGACGTGCTGAGAGTTGACGACCCGCGCCGCGCCGTTCAGATTCCTCTGAAGGTACGTGCCGCCGGAGTGGTGGCCAATCCCAGGTAAGTGTTAATGCAGAAAGTAAAAAAAACTTCAAAGTAAGACAGAAAAGATATGACAGTTCAATCCTATCAACTAAAAAGGACGGCAGGGCGATGGTCGCTCCTGTGTCTGCTTACCGTTTTTCTCTTTGGTTCGTGCAGCGAAGAAGAACTGAGGAAGGAAAGCGTCATTACGGTTGACCAGAACAGCTACACGGAGTTCGACTACTGGTTGCAGCGCAACTACGTGGCCGCCTACAACATCCGTTTCAAATACCGCTTTGAGGACATCGAGTCGGACATGAACTATTACACTGTTCCCTCGAAATACGAAGATGCTGTCAAACTGGCCCATCTGGTGAAGTACATGTGTCTGGAAGCCTACGACGAAGTGGGCGGCATCGACTTCACACGCGCCTATTTCCCCAAGCTGATTTTCACCATTGGCGAGTGGGAATACCGCAACAATGGTACCTACATTCTCGGCCAGGCTGAGGGCGGACGTAAGATTCTGCTCTCGGGAACCAACTACCTGAACCGATACCTGAAGAATGCCGAAGAACTCAATGAGTATTATCTCAAGACCATCCACCACGAGTTCACTCACATCATGAACCAGACCAAGGACTATTCGGCCGATTTCCAGCTCATCACCGGTACGTCGTATGTGGCCGACAAGTGGAGCGAGGTTCCCTTCGACCAGGGCTACCTGCAACGCGGCTTCATCAGTGCCTATGCCCAGCACTCTGACAAGGAAGACTTTGCCGAGATGCTCTCAATGTTTGTCTGCAACTCTGAGCAGCGGTGGGAGCGGTGGATGAACGAAGCCGGTGCCGACGGCGCCCGACTGATCACTGCCAAGCTCGACATCGTAAAGAGCTACATGCAGAATGCGTTCAACATTGACCTCGAACAGCTTCGTTCGTCTCTGCAGCGCCGCCAGAAAGAAGTGGTGGAAGGGCGCATCAGCCTTACCGACCTCAGTCTGTAACAGGTTTTGCAGCAAGGATTTAAGCAATAATGGATTAAGAAATTATAAGCTATTCGTTTTGAAATGAAAAATAATAAATATCTGTTCAGTGTCATTTGTGTAGTCGGTGTCCTGGCGGCCTGTACGCCCAAGGTGGACGACTATTTCGAGCAGTCGGCTTCGGCTCGTCTGAAAAGCAACATCGACCGTGCCTACCAGATTCTGCGGAGTGCTCCCAATGGGTGGGAATTTGAGTATTATCCTGGCACCGACCTGGCCTACGGTGGCATCATCTACACCGTGAAGTTCGATTCGCTCACGGCCACCATCGGTTGTTCGCTGGTGCCCGACTCGGTGCAGACCACACTCTACAAAATGACCAATGACAACGGACCAGTGCTGACGTTCGATTCGTACAACGACCTGCTTCACTACTACTCAACGCCGAGCAGCATTGAGTATCAGGGAAAGGAAGGCGAGTTTGAGTTCGTCGTTGACAGTTTGGCCGACGATTTCATCGCTTTGTACGGCAAGAAGACGCGCAACCCCATGTATATGCGCAAACTCACGTCAAGCAGCAACGACTATGCCGCCAAGACCGTCAACATCTTCGACCATTTTGTCGATTCCATTCGTGGCGCCATCGGTGGGGTGGAGGTGAAGGGAAAGTGCATACCCACCAACCGCACCATCAGCCTGACTGTAGGTTCAGACACGATGGACGTGCATTTTGCCTTCACCGACAAGGGCATTCGCCTCTACAGACCACTGCGGCTGGGAGGACAGACCGTGCAGTCGTTCGCTTTCGACGAGTCAACCAAGCAGCTCACCTGCATCGATCCGGGTTCCGAGAGTGTCAGCCTGCAGGGCATTCCCTATGCGCCCGACTTCATGAGTTATCCTAAGTATGAAAGCGACTACTCGCTGATTTATGACAATGGTCCCGTCGATGTGCATCTCAAGGCCAACCGACTGGAGGGCATCTACGAGATGGAGGGTCTCAGCCCCAGCTACAACCTGAAGCTCCGTTATGACCACATGACGGGCGACCTGAAGGTCGGCTCGCAGCTGCTGGGCGAGAAAGACGGCAAGTCCATCTACTGGGTTTGCTACGATTATAACCAGGGTTACCTTTCGCTGAACGACGAGGGGCAGTTCACCATTCGGTGGAACAAGAACCGATTCTATCCGGCCTTCAACTTCAGCGCAACAAATCCCAATGTGCTCAACTGTACGGGCGGTCTGCTCATCTACGTCTATATTGGCGAAGACGGCAATGCCAAAGCCGAGATTGTGGATGCTTCAGAGTGGATGACCAAAGGCAGCCCGCAGTTTGCCTCGCTGAAAAATTTGAGCAGGAAGTCGAGATTGGAGTAAGTCTTAGTAAAAAAGCAGTAAATAAAACGAATCTATGAAGATAAAGAAGATAACAATCATGCTCAGCCTTCTGTCGGGGGCATTGGTGCTGGCTTCGTGCAGCAAAGACGAACTGACGGGCTACGTTCCGGGCGGCGAGACCATCGAGGTGGTGAAGAACGATTTGCTCTTTGATGCCAAAGAGGGTACGGCCACCGTCGAGGTGAAGGCTTCGGGCACTATTTCGGCATCGGTCAGCTCCGACTGGTGTACGGCCACGGTGAGTGGAAATGTGGTCAGCGTGAGTGTGCAGGCCAACGAAGGTTTCGAAGGGCGCACCGCCGTCCTGACCATTCGGGCTGAGCAAGGGTCGCGCGAGTTGCCTGTTCAGCAGCGCGGCATGGTGTTGGGCCGTTTTTCAGAGCCCAGTCATTATGTGCCCATGGACGGTGGGGCGTTCAGCTATACCATCCGCCACGACCTGCCCATGAGTTTGACTGCCAGCGCAAGCTGGATTCACACCAATGTGGACGGCGAACTGTTCACCATAAATGTTGACCAAAATACCACAGGCCACCTGCGCCGCGGGTTTGTGGTGAGCGAGTGCGCGGGCTACCGCGACACGCTGAAGATTGCCCAGTTCGACTTGATGAACGATATTATTGGTTCTTACTACATGATGGGCTATTACGGAGGCGTTGGCGGCCAGGCCATTGCCATTCGCTTCGATGTGGTGGAACGCAACGACAGCCTGTTCATGCACTGGACCAACGATCCGAATTGGACGGACACCTATTTGCCCGTCAGTCTGGACCGTGGTACAGCCACGCTCTTCTTCCCCTCGGCCATGCGCCTTTACAACAGTGGGGGCAACAGTGATGTGGCTTTCTTCTACGACACCAACGGTACCGTGTGTACGTCGTCGGCCTCGGGGGCTAATGCTTTTCTCGAGTACAATCCGACAACGGGTTTCAACAGTGCTCGGCTGACGGCAGGCAACTGGCCCGGCCACACTTTGGGAGGATTCATCATCCGGTCTTCGCGTGGCAATGGGCTGGTGGTTCAGAACCTGCTTCAGATGGCCGAACCCGTCATCATGCGTGTTGGACCCGAAGGCACCACAATCAGCGACGACTGACAGGCAGTAGAGCCTGTTGCGAATGCAGGCAGACGAGCAAAAATGATTTTAAAGAAACACTTGAAGTAAACAACAAAAAAGAAAAACATGAAAAAGCTATCTTTGATGCTTATGTTGCTGGTAGTGGTTGTAGCAACCGCCCATGCACAAAAACTCCCGTCGGTAACGCTCAAGACCATTGATGGCCGAACGGTGCAAACCGACACGTTGTCGAACAACGGACGCCCCTTCATCATCGACTTCTTTGCCACGTGGTGCAAGCCCTGCAACCGCGAGCTGAATGCCATTCACGAGGTCTATGAAGAATGGCAGAATGAAACAGGTGTGAAAATCTTCGCCGTCAGCATTGACCAGGCGCAGAACATCAACAAGGTGAAGCCCTTGGTTGACTCCTACGGATGGGAATACGACGTGCTGCTCGATCCCAACGGCGACCTCAAACGAGCGTTGGGAGTGCAAATGATTCCCTACGTTCTCATTGTAGATGGGCAGGGAAACATTGCCTATAAACACAATGGCTACACCGATGGAGCCGAGAACGAACTTATAGAAAAAGTGCGCGAACTGATAAAATAAAAAAACAATAGAATTGAATAAAAGATTAGTTGTCTTTACGATGAGCCTGCTCGTTGTTATGTTGCTGAACGCACAGACCGAGCAGAAGGGTATCACGCTGAGTGGAAGCATTCAGAGCGATATTCTTTTTCCGCAGGCGGATGAGACCATCGGCTCTCCCGACTACAAGGAAGATGTGCTGACCAACACTTACGCCGAGTTGCATCTGCAAAGTCAGTATGTAGATGCGGGGGTACGTTTCGAGTATTTGGAGCACCCGCTGCCTGGCTTCGAAAACGATTTTAAGGGCTGGGGCGTTCCCCATTTCTATGCCAAAGGCCATATTAAGAATGCTGAGCTCACACTGGGCGACTTTTACGAGCAGTTTGGCTCAGGGTTTATTCTGCGTTCTTACGAAGAGCGCAGTCTGGGCATCGACAATGCCTTGCGCGGGGGCCGGCTGATGGTGAAACCCTTCAAAGGGCTTACTCTTAAAGCGCTTGCCGGCAAGCAGCGCCGTTATTGGGAACACTCCAAAGCGTTTATCATGGGTGCCGACGCACAATATGATCTTGTGCTCGCGCCTCAGGCCTCAAAGCCTGTGTATCTGAGCCTTGGGGCTTCGTTTGTCAACAAGCACGAGAAAGACGAGGAGATTCTTGTTGATGCCACCCGTCGGCTCAACCTGCCTAAAGATGTGCAGGCATTCGATGTGCGTGCCAATTTCCAGCGTGGAGGATGGAGCGTGTTGGCAGAATATGCCCAGAAGACGCAAGACCCCTGTTTTGACAACGGCTATATCTATCGTCCAGGCTATGTGGCCATGCTCTCTGCCAGCTATTCGCAGCGGGGCATGAGCCTTCTGGTGCAGGCAAAGCGCAGCGACAACATGTCGTTCCGCAGCCAGCGTTCCATCAGCGGCACATCGGCCATGATCAACCACCTGCCTGCTTTCACCATGGAGCATACCTACGATCTGGCGGCTCTTTATCCCTATGCCACCAATCCCGACGGCGAATGGGCCTATCAGGCCGAAATGGCATATACGTTCAAGAAGAACACTGCCCTGGGCGGGCGCTACGGCACCAAAGTGAAAGTCAACTTCTCGCATGTTCACTGCCTCAACACAGAGCCGCGGCCACTCGACAACATGACAATGGGCAGCAATGGCTATGCCTCGTCGTTCTGGAAGTGGGGCGACACGATGTATTATCAGGACTTGAACTTCCAAATTGATAAGAAACTCACCAAGAACCTACAGCTGAACCTCATGTATATGAATCAGTTCTACAACATGACTGCAATTGAAGGTAGTGGTGGAATGATTCACAGCGACATTGTTGTGGGCGAAGCCAAATACCGCTTAAATAATAAGTTTACGTTGCGTGGTGAGGCCCAGTATCTGTTCAGCAAAGACCATGATGGCGACTGGGCTTTTGGCCTGCTCGAACTTTCGGTCAATCCTCACTGGATGTTCACCGTAAGCGATGAGTATAATGTAGGCAGCACCCACATCCACTATTACATGGGCAGCGTTACATTCAGTACTGGTGCCCATCGTCTGCAAGCTTCTTATGGCCGCACCCGTGAGGGCTTCAACTGCTCGGGTGGTGTGTGCCGGTATGTCCCTGCCACCAAGGGATTGACGTTGTCGTATAATTATAATTTCTGAGCGTGGCGTAGGGTGATAGGAATGGAGTTGAGAAGGAGTTGAGAAGGAACGAAAGCGAGGAAAACATTGAAAAGTAAAAGAACATGAAACATGTGACACTTATATTTGCGTTCTGTCTGACGGCGTTGTGTGCTTGCAACAACATCGGCGAGGACGAACGTTACATTATAGTAGAATCAACCACACCGCCAGGCGGCGAGGTGAAGCAGATGCGCCGTGTGCTGATAGAGGATTTCACGGGTCAGCGTTGCATTAACTGTCCGAATGCGGCCGATGAGATTGAGCGTCTGAAAGAATCCTACGGAGCCGACTCAATCATTGCCGTTGGCATTCATGGCGGCGACCTGGCTTTCAAGAGTACAGAGAGACTGCTCGGCCTGCGCACCGACCTTGGCGACGAATACAACAGCTACTGGAAAGTGGAGGCTTGGCCCCAGGGACTCATTAACCGCAGCGGCTCGTTGGCCAACATCGACCAGTGGTTCACTTTGGTCAGCCAGGCACGCAATCTGCAGGCGCCCCTGAGCATCGAGGTGGCGGGCTCTTACGACGAAACATCCCGTCAGCTTGCCATAAATGTTAAGGCCAATGCCTTTGAGAACGTCAGTGGAAAGTTGCAGCTTTGGCTCACCGAGAGCGGCATTGTAGCCATGCAGTCGATGCCCGATGGAACCAACAACCGTGAGTATGTTCACAACCATGTGTTGCGCGCTGCTGTCAATGGAGCCTGGGGCGAGAATTTCAGTGCCATTCAGGGACAAGAGCTCAGCATTCAGCAACGTTTTACCATTGAGCCTTCGTGGCAGCCCTCAAAGATGAGTGTCGTGGCTTTTGTCTATAACGACCAGGGGGTGTTGCAGGTGGTTGAAAAAGAGATAGAGATGGGGCAATAACCAATAAACAATAACCAATAACCAATAAACAAGAAATAAGACAATTAACAATAAATGAAAAAAGTGCTTATGAAAAGAATTATTACCACCTTGATGATGGTGCTTGGCTTTGTTTTCACAGCCATGGCCCAGTCTGCACAATTCTATTACAAAGGAAGTCCTCTTGCCGAAGGTGCCTCCATTATCGTAGAGGCCGAGGAAGATGACTGGGGTGATTTGAATTGTGAAACCAACCCTGCTGGCAGCAAGGATAACGGACTCATTCTGAAAAATCTCACCAGCGAAGAACTCAAAGGAGTGGCTACACTGACCATCAACACCAATACCTTGTCCCCCTCGCGCATTCAGTGGTGCATGGGTGGACAGTGCGTTCAGATTAAAGAAACGCCTTATAATAAAGATTTTGTAGTTCCTGCAAGTGGATACATACAGGTTCAGTTCGATGCCATTCCTACCGTTTTCGGTGAGTTGGAAGCCGAAATCAAGGCTCGCATAGGATTGAAGAACACTACTGTAAAAGTGAAGTTTGTTTACAAAGATCCCAATGCCAAACCTGCCTTCACAAGGCGCGCCGTGGTGGAGGAGTTCACAGGCACCTGGTGCGGCAACTGTCCGCGTGGCATTGTTGCCTTGCAGCGACTTGCTCAGGATTTTGGTGACCGCGTCATCTGCATTGCCGTGCATCAGGGTTCAGAAGAGCCCATGCAAATTGCCACCTATCCCGAATTGGTGCCGGGCACGGGAGGCGTTCCTGCCTGCATGGTCAACCGTGGTCCGAAACTTGATCCCTACAGCGGGTCGGGCACCAATGGCTATTACCATTATGGCATTGATGCTGACGTGGAAGCCGCACTCAACGAGCCTGCCGAGGCTGGCATTGAGCTGACTGCACAGTGGAACGATGCCAATTTGTGGGACGTGCGTTTTACCACCACCACCACTTTTGGTATCGACTCCAACGATGCACCTTACCGGTTGGCGTTTGTTCTTCTTGAAGACGGCTTGAAAGGCGAGGGCAAGAACTGGGTACAAAAGAACTATTTCTCCATAGCTGCCGGCTACGATGACAGCAAAAATTATGTTGACGACGACATGAAGTACTGGCGCGAAGCTCCCTATGAGGTGAAGGGCGTAGAGTACAATCACGTGGCTGTACAGTCGCTGGGCATCAAAAATGGCATCAACGGAAGTATTTCATCGCCCATTGTGAAAGATAAGCCCCAGACATACAGCGGGCTGGTGACTACGCTCAATAACAAGGTTATTCAAGACAAGTCGAACCTCTCGGCCGTGGCCATGCTGATGGACACCCGCACGGGCAAGATTGTGAATGCAGTGAAAACCGCAGTTCTTCCCTACGGCACTAACGGCATTGAGACTATTAAAGACGAAAGATTAAAGATGAAAGATTCGCCGGTTTACGACCTGCAGGGACGCAAAGTACAAAGTTCAAAGTTCAATGCTCAAAGTTCAAAGCTACCTAAGGGCATCTATATCCTGAACGGAAAGAAATTTGTCATGAAATAAAATCAATACATTAACTAAATAAAAATATAAAAAAGAAAGGATTATCAATGAAAAAGAAAAAAGCATTTTGCAAATTTCCGTTTTTGCTGTTTTCCCTTTTGTTCGTTTTCGGCCAAAAGGTGATGGCACAAGATGAAATCGACTTCACCGGCTATGCCAACGTGTGGTACACTCTCAAGGTAGTCAATGACAATGGTGGTAAAATATGCGCTACTGCCAGTCAGTCGGGCTTGAAGACTTGGACCTCTACCAAGAAAGAGTGGTCTCAAACCGTCGAGACGGGCCAGCTGATGGGCGTTGATGTCTTCTTGTTCTATTTGTTTGCTCAGGTAGATACCTCAAACGGATACATTTTTGGCGGATGGTATTCTGATGATGGAGACGGCAAGTTTGACATCACTAAGGACGAGCTGCTTAGTGGCGATGTAGAATACCTCATGATAGTTCCGCTCAGCGAAGGAACCCCTGTCTATGACACCCAGGCACAGGCCAAATCGGGCGCTAAGCCCCAATCCACCATGGGTACTATCTTCGCACTCTTCACCCGCGGAGCCTCAATAGGTCTTTCCTATCATCAGGACGAGACTTGGGCCAACTGCGGCTCTGTCTTTGTTGACAAGCCTGTCAATGAGCCTGGCGACGTTGTCACTGCCCGTGCGCTGCCCAACGACGGTTTCACTTTCCAATATTGGAAGAGCGGTTATGAGCCTGGCGATGGTGAGGTTATCAGTTACGACAATCCCTATACCTTTACCGTTCAGGGTGGCGAGAAAGTCTATGCCTACTTTACCGACAACGAGGCACCCTCTTTCGAGATGCCGGCAGAAGGTGGCTATAGAGTGGAGTTGTTGGAAAAGACCTGGACTCTCAGCGATGAGTCCATCAAGGATGGTGCTTGCATTTTGAATCTCGAGGCAGAGGACTTGGTTCTCAGCAATGGTAAAGCTTATCTCCAGCCACCAGGCTACGATGTTGAGAATGTTTGGTCGGTTGTGTCTCACGACAGGTATGCCCCGACATTGCTCTATGGAAAGGGAGCAATTAGTTTCGCCTTCAATTTCGGATATGGTTTTGGCCGTAAGCAGTCGTCAGAAACACTGATAAAATGGAGTGGCAGCCAGGGCACAGAGGTGAAAGGCAATGGCACTCCGGTATATGTTTATGTGTTCAGCAATAATCTGGGAGCCTTTGTTCAGTATGGTAACACCGACACGATGGTCAACCCCAATGCGCCGTCGAGTGTAAAAGTACCTGCCAACTATGCTTATTTTTCGATGCTTGCCTACGACCTGGCCGACTCCTCAGGCAACATTCCCATGGCCATCGGCCTGTCGCCTGAGTCATACGACTATGCCATTGCCGGCATTTCTCCCACACAGCTTTCGCCCGTCAATGTGAAGGGCACAAAGATGTACTCGCTCAGTGGTGTGGAAGTGAAAACAACCAGTCAGAAGGGTGTTTTCATTGTCAATGGCAAGAAAATAGTTATCAAGTAGAAAGCCTTGCTGTTGCTGCTTGGCAACTAAACTGAAGGAGGCCGTCCTAAGTGAACATCTCAAGGGCGGCCTCCTTCTGTTGCTTTTGTGCGTTCGTTTACTTGATGGCCACTTTCTTTCCGTTCATCAGGTAGATGCCCTTGGGTAACTTTGAGCTTTGAGCATTGAACTTTGAACTTTGAGCATTCGGCATTGAACTTTGAACTATGCGTCCCTGCAGGTCGTAAACCGGCGAATCTTTCATCTTTAATCTTTCGTCTTTAATAGTCTCAATACCGTTGGTACCGTAGCGCAGCACGTTGGCTTTGGCAGCGTTGGCAATAGTGCCTGTCCGGGTGTCCAGCAGCATGGCCACGGCATAAAGCTTGTTCTTGTCCTGCACCAGTGCGTTGCTGCCCAGATTCATGTCATAGACGTAGTGCTGCGCCTCTCCACATTTAAGGGGAACCGTAATGCTGCCTTCCAGCCCCTTGTTGATGCCCGCCACGGCAATGGCCACGTGGTTGTATTCCATGTTGATACGGCGCGGCCCAAAGACGTATTCACTCAGGTCGTCATCATAGCCTTCGTCCTCCTTTCCGTAGAGTCCGTTCACTTGTAGCCATTCATCTCCATCGCCTTTCAGTCCGTTGGCCGTCATCACTAGAATCAGCTTGTAAGGCGAATTGTCGGCACTATAGCCAAAGGTGGTGGCCACGTCAATTTCCACGGTCTTTTCCTCTGCGTCTTTCCATCGTGCACTCACCTCCATGTCGGCGGTGGCCATTTGCTGGAGCGATTGCTCTACCAGCAGGCCGGTGGTGAAATGCTTCTGATAGATGTTGTCGCCCAGATAGGGGTCACAGTCTATGAGCCTATCGATGCTTGCCGATGGCACGCCCGTTGCGGCTGCCCGCTTCTTGATGTCGCTGTTGGCATATTCTCTCAGTATCATGGGGTCCTCGCCCGTACTGCCCGTATGTACGGCTATGCCAATGAAACGGTCGCCAAACTGTTCCTCCAGCATGTGCATGCCCTTGATGCCTCTCACGCAGTTGGGGCACCACGAGCCGGTGAATTCCTCCATCACCGCACGCTTCAGTGCTTTCTTCTGCAGCACAATCAACTCGCCGTCAGCCTTCCGGCTGTCGCTTTGGTTGGCTTGTCCGTCGGCCTTGGTGATTTCCAATTCATATTTGTAGAGTCTCGCTTCGGCCGGAATACTCAGGGGTATGAGCACCTTTCGTGTCAGCCCCAGTTCGTTGATGGGTTTCTCCAGGTTGAGTCGCTTTTCAGCATCTTTGCCCGTCCCTGTGCGCACCATGTAGTCGATGTTGCTGAAGGGCTTCGTGCCCCAGTTGGTGAGGGTGGCCTCGAGCGCCGTTTCGGCCGTGCCCTTCATCACCACCATCTCGCCCAGGTTGGCCACGTCGATGGCAACCGGTTTCAGCGTTCCGCCGCTCACCAGCAACTGCATGGCCAGCGCGCCGTAGCTCTTCTCCAGGTTGGTGGTCCATCCGTAGATGTTCGAATTGTCTTTCACGTCGTCGCGTTTGCCTGACGCCAGCATGTCGCAGGCGTTGTCCTCGGCCATGGTCAGCGTGAATCCCGCATAGACGCTGGCGTAGCGGTTCGAACTGGGAAGGGGGGTGTAGGGCTCGTCGAAGAGCACCTCTGTGGGGGCGCCGTCGTGCAGTTGGTCGCGCAGCTGGCTGACGGGAATCTCCTTGATGCACACGTCGGCGGCGTCGTTTTTGAAGGTTTTCACAGAGAGCCACACCTTGGCTGCCGTCACCTTAGTCTTGTCGCTGATGTAGAACCTCAGTCCCTGCACTTGGCAGTCTTTCAGTTCGGTCTGGTTGTAGGCCAGCAGGCGTATCGCGCACGTGTTGTCGCCTTGGGCGAACGAGCCGACGGGGGTGAGCCCCATGTCAGAGTTCCACATTCCCCACCATGCCTGTCCGTTCTGAGGGGTCACTTGTGCATTGGTGTAGAGCGTTGCCAGGAGCAGCAGCGCCACAGATAGTAATTTTGCTCTAAATTTCATCATTTCAAATGAGTGTTTGTTCGTGGTGACAAATGTACATAAAATTTTTCAGAAAATAAGACATTTTCTTAAAAAACATATACAGTTTTATTTTTTTCTCCTCTTTCACAAGCGTGAAAACGACCACAGATGACACTGATGAAACAGATTTATACATACACCAAATGGCACGAATTTGGCCAATCTGGTAAATCCGTTTCATCTGTGGTAAGAGTGATAGAGATAAACTGTTCTCTCTATGAACAGTTACAAAAGTAGAGAAAAACAATTAACCAACAACCGTTATATGTTCAACGGTTGTTGGTTAATCATTAATTGCCAATTGTCAATTATCAATTATCAATTGTCAATTGTCAATTGTCAATTCTTACTCGCCTTTGATGGCTGCTACGCCGGGGAGCACCTTGCCTTCGATGGCCTCGAGCAGGGCACCGCCGCCAGTAGAGATGTAAGAAACTTTGTCGGCCAGACCGAACTTGTTGACACAAGCCACAGAGTCGCCACCACCGATGAGCGAGAAAGCACCCTCGGCTGTTGCCTCGGCCACGGCCTCACCAATGGCGCGGCTGCCTGGGGTGAATGTGTCGCACTCGAATACGCCTGCAGGACCGTTCCACAGAATGGTCTTGGCGCCCTTGATGGCGTTGGCAAAGTCTTTCTGGCTCTCAGGACCGGCATCCACACCCTCAAATCCGTCGGGCACCTGGTTGGCCGGGCAGTTGATGATTTGCGAGCCGGGCTTCAAGGTCATGGTGCCGAAGTCCAGGCCGTCGGTAGCGGTGCAGTCGCTTCCGAGCACCAGTTCCACGCCGTTCTTCTTGGCCAGTTCCTCAACGCCGAGGGCCACATCGAGCTTGTCGAGCTCAACGATGGAGTTGCCAATCTGTCCGCCGTGAGCCTTGGCAAAGGTGTAGGTCATGCCACCGCAGAGGATGAGTTTGTCAACCTTGCCCAGCAGGTTCTCGATGATGCCGATTTTCGAGCTAACCTTCGAACCGCCCATGATGGCTACGAACGGGCGCTTGATGTTCGACAGCACGTTGTCAACAGCCTGCACCTCTTTCTCCATGAGCAGACCCAGCATCTTTGAGTCGGCATCGAAGTAGTCGGCGATGACAGCCGTAGAGGCGTGCTTGCGGTGAGCGGTGCCGAAGGCATCCATCACGTAGCAGTCGGCATAGCTGGCTAGTGTCTTGGCAAACTCTTTTTGGCTGGCTTTCATGGCTTTCTTAGCCTCGTCGTATTCGGGAGTACCTTTCTCCACGCCCACGGGCTTGCCTTCCTCCTCGGGATAGTAGCGCAGGTTCTCCAGCAGCAGAGCCTCGCCCATCTTCAGGGCAGCAGCCTCTTCAGAAGCATTGGCACAATCGGGAGCAAACTTCACGTCAACACCGAGGGCCTTGCTAACAGCGGGAACGATCTGCTTCAATGACAGTTTGGGATTAACCTTACCCTTGGGCTTGCCCATGTGGGACATCATGATGACAGCACCACCATCGGCGAGAATCTTCTTCAGCGTGGGAAGGGCACCGCGGATACGGGTGTCGTCAGTTACATTACCATTTTCATCGAGGGGCACATTGAAGTCCACACGAACGATTGCCTTCTTACCGGCAAAGTTAAATTGATCAATTGTCATAATACCTTATAATTTATGATGTTAATACCTAATTCTTAATAACTCGGCAAAGTTACAAAATAAAGTTGAAATTCGTAAGCGCAGGGCTTATAAATTTCAACTTTTTTGCAGTTCGTTGCATTAAATGTAACGTAGGGTTTGCAATTGTAGACTTGAATCAATGCTTCAGGTCGAGACCCAGACGAATTCCGTCATAGTTTTTTGTCAGTTCACCAACGCTGCTCAGCGTGGAGTTGCCGCTGATGGCAGCAATCGTCTGGAGTGCTGACAGCAGTTTCTTGGACTCAAAAAGCAATGAGATGCCTTGTGCATTACGGTTCACATAGCCCTTGATGTTAAGCAACAGGGTCTTCAGCTGTATGCTCTGGTCGTTGGGATTGAAGGTGTAAGTTCCGCTCAGGGGCTGCCCGTCAATCTTTCCGCTGAACTGGCCGTTATCGGTAAACTGGAAATACGTGTTGGCTGCAGAAATGCCGAGCTTCTGATAGGTAGGTGCCAGTTCTTCCTTGGCACGTGTGGCTGCGATATGACCACCGGCCTTAGCCAAGAGACTTTCCGTGGTGAAGGCACAACCAGGCTGATAGTAATACCAGTTGCCTACAAGGTCGGCCTGCGATAGTTTGTTGTAACCGATCACGTCGAAGATAATGTTCGAAATGGTGTTCGCGTTGGTGGCCGCACCCAGAATGGATCCGAGCACATTGCCGTTCTGGCCACCCATACAACTGCAGAGTGCGAATACGGCACTTGCAGCAAAAAGTGAGATTTTCTTCATTGTTATTGTAAATTGTAAAAATACTGTTGCAAATCTACATTTTTATTTTTAAAAATCCAAAATCATTACACTTTTTTCGACCGTTTTCAGATAAAATCACTTATCTTTGCACGGTTATTTAATTTTATTGCAAAATGAAAGCAATCAAGACAGATAAAGCGCCTGCTGCCATCGGACCATACAGCCAGGCCATTGAAACAGGCGGACTGGTATTCGCCAGTGGACAACTTCCCATCAATCCCGCTACGGGAGAGTTCCCTGAGGGTATCAAGGAGCAAACCCGTCAGAGTCTGATGAACGCGAAAGCCATATTGGAGGCCGCCGGGCTGAGTATGAAAAATGTGGTGAAGACCACGGTGCTATTGGCCGATATCGCTGATTTCGCTGCGATGAACGAAGTGTATGCAGAGTTCTTTGAAGAACCTTATCCCGCCCGCAGTGCCTTTGCCGTGAAGTCGGTCCCCAAGGGAGCACTTGTGGAGATAGAATGTATAGCTGAGAAATAGATGAAAGACAGTATTCTTATCCTGAGTGGCGGAATGGATTCCACTACGCTTCTCTATGATTATCGTGAACGGATTGCACTGGCTATTTCGTTCGATTACGGCAGTAATCATAACGGCCGTGAGATTCCATTTGCGGAGTATCATTGCCAGCAGTTGGGCATTGAGCACATCACGATTCCTTTGGCATTCATGTCGAAGTATTTCAAGAGTTCGCTCCTGGAAGGCTCCGACGCCATTCCTGAAGGTCATTATGCAGAAGACAACATGAAATCCACGGTGGTTCCGTTCCGCAACGGCATCATGCTGGCCATAGCAGCTGGTATGGCAGAGAGTCGCGGCCTGAAGTATGTGATGATGGCCAATCACGGTGGTGACCATACTATCTATCCTGACTGCCGTCCGGAATTTGTGAAGGCTATGAGTGAGGCCACCCGTACCGGAACTTACCCAGGCATAGAGATTCTGGCACCATATACCAATATCACCAAAGGAGACATCGCCCGACGCGGAAAGGAGTTAGGCATCGACTACTCGAAAACGTGGAGTTGCTATAAGGGTGGAGAGCATCATTGCGGGAAATGCGGCACTTGTGTAGAGCGTAAGGAGGCGCTGGCTGATGCTGGCATTGAGGATCTCACCATCTACGATGACTGAAGTGATAGGAATACTCCTTATTGTTCATTGGCTTATTTGTAATGAAGACAGGACAGTTAATATAGAATGGGGACACGTTGAAGTGTCCCCATTCTGTTTATAAGTTGGCTTTAATACCAGCCGTTACCCATAAACCAGGTTGTGGTACATTGCCGTAATCCACATAATCTTTCTTGTTCAGTAGGTTATTGGCTTCCGCAAATACTTCATACTTGGGCGCATTCCACGACAAGCGGGCGTCAACGAGCGAGTAGGGAGCGTAATCCTGCACTTGGTCATGTGTGTCAGTATAACTGCCGGCTCGGTCCTGGAAACGGTATTTAATGCCGAGATTCAATTGGCTGACGAGATGCAGTTGCAACGAGGCAACCAGTTTGTGACGGAGATATTCCAACGTTGATTGCGACTTGATCTGCTCTTCGTTCTCATCTTTCTTCTGATTCATATAACAGTAAGATATGTCAATTTTTTTTAGTATGCTTTGAGTGGGCATCCATTCCTTGAAATCAAGATGAAAGACAGTCTCCAGACCGAGTGTGTTGACCTTGGTATAGTTCACGCTTTTCCAAACAGGATCGGGGTCGTTCGTATTCATAATCCAGTCAATCATGTTTTGGGTGTGATGGTAGAATCCGCTAACGTTTGCCTGCAGGATTCTTGACTGGTATTTGACACCCGTCTCAACGGCTGAGAGTTCTTCGGGCTTCAGGTATTTGTCTGCCTTGTGTCCACCCACGCTATAATATAGTTCGGTAACGGAAGGCATTCGCAGGGAAGTGTTCCATGAGGCATAGACTTTCCAGTTGTCAGAGAATCGGTAGCTGGCATCCGCGCCAGGATACAACTTGAAGTTCATTTCATTCCAAGTATTCTTAACTAGAATGAAACCAGCGCTTAATGTAAAATGATTCAACAGAATGTTATGTTCCAGATTGAAACTGATGTTAGAGCGGTTTAGTCCAAATTCGTAGTCGCGGTCTGTTCCGCTGATATGTTTTGTGTGGTTGAGAGGTTCGCCGAGATTTCCGCTGATAACATCCTCGTTCCGGAATTCCGCACCAATGGCCGTCCGACCTAAATACCAGTCGAACCAACTGTTCAGGTTCACGCCGAAGACATCAGAACGATGATAATTGAATGGGTATTTGTCCGGTTCGTTGCGTATGAGTTCAAAACGGTCTTGAGAGCGGTTCCAATAGATGGCTGGTCTGAAATGAAACCAAGAGCCTTTCGTTTCAGCCTGAAGAGCCGTGAACCATTTGGTAGTCTTTTCGTGTTGGTTGTCAAACTTTTTGCTATAGAAAGTATTGCTGCCGAACCCCTTCGTGGAGAGTCCGGCATGCCATCTCACTTGGAGGCTTTTGTCTTCAAACCGTCCCTGATAGAATGCCTTACTACCGCTATAGTCCATGTTCAGTCCGCCGGCCTTGTTCCGACTGTATCCGTCACTGCGGGTATACGAAGCACTCAGCTGGTTGCTCCAACGTCCATTTGAGATGTTACCGTAACCACCTGCAGAGAGATAGCCGAATGAACCGCCTTCCATGTGGAGACAGGCTTCCTGGGATGGTCCGGAATTGCCGAAGACTCCGGAGTTCTTCGTCACGATATTGATTGCTCCGGCCAAACTGGATGTTCCATAGACCCTACCTGCGGGACCCTCAAGCACTTCAATGCGTTCAATCTCGCTGATATCTACCGGAAAATCAAAACTGTTGTGACCTGTCTGCGGATCGCAGATGTTGATGCCGTTAAGCAGGATGGTGATTTGCTCTTGGGTTCCTCCCCGGATTCCAATGTCAGTCTGCGCGCCAATGGGCCCTCGCTGGCGGACATCTACTCCTGCCGCATACTTGAGCAAATCGTTAATACTTTGTACCGGCGCCGCCTGAATGTCCTCGCGGCTCAGTACAGTTACCATTCTCGCCGCCTGCCCTAAAGCAAGCGGGGCACGCGAGCCCGAGACTTCCACGTCATCGAGCGTTACCTCATATTGAGGCTGGTCTTTTTCGGTCAGTTCCGTCCGGATGCTGATACCGTCTGCTTTAGCATAGGTGAGCGTAGCCACACTCAAAGTGCCCACAATCACCTCACGGCCAAGACAGCTGAAGAGCGAATAGCCCTTATTGCTGAACCGCTTGAAGCGAAAGACCTCGCGTTTTTTAAAGATTGATTTGTACATAATTTTATAAAAAAACCGCCCTGCGTTTTCGCAAAGCGGTTACAAAGGTATAAATAATAATCGTAATAGCCAAATATAACTGTTATTATCAGTCGAAGAAGCCCGGTTGCTTATATTCAATACCGAGTTCGCGGTCAACAGTAGCCAGAATGCCCTGCACCTGTCCGAGGGCGAACATACGTCCCAGCAGCGTATAGCCGGCATTGTGGCCATGGCTCGATTCATCCATGATGCCGCCAGGCTCATCGGTGAAGGTCATTCCGTGGTCTACACGCATGGGCAGTTCCGGATTCTCTTTCTCGAAGATGCGGCAAAGTTCGATGAGGTTGGCACGTCCTCCCAGATGACTGGCTTCCGTGAAGTCGCCGTTGGGGAAGATATGACATGAGCGAAGATGCACGAAATGGGTGCGTGAGGCAAACTTGTTAGCCAGATCCACCACGTTGTTGTAGGCACCGGCTGAAAGACTTCCGGCACAGAAAGTGAGACCATTATGCTTGTTGGGCACAGCATCCAGGAACCACTGGATATCTTCTTCCGTACGTACGATACGCGGCAATCCCAGGATTTCAATTGGGGGATCGTCAGGATGCACACACATGTTCATATTGCACTCCTCGCAGGTCGGCATGATAGCCTCCAGGAAGTATTTCATGTTGGCACGCAACTGAGCCTTGTCAATTCCCTTGTAGAGATCGAGGAACTCACGGAACTTCTGAATGGGAGCCTCGTCGTTCTCGCTGAAGTTACCGGAAACGAATCCCTGCGTCTTGATGACAATGTTCTCCACCAGTTTGTGGTCTTTCTCGGGTGTCATGGTCTTGGCCAGTTCATCACATTCAGCTAGCACATTACGTCCTTCGCCTACACCTTCGGGGAACTTGAACTTCGCCCATTCCTCACGAGCACCTTCACGCTTCAGGATATAGATGTCGAAATAGGCAAACTCGGCATAGTTGAAATAAAGGTTGGTCGATCCGTTGGGATTGTCATGAAGCAGGTCCGTACGTGCCCAGTCAAGCACCGGCATGAAGTTGTAGCAGATGCAATGGATGCCTTCAGCCGAGAGGTTGCGCAGGCTTTCCTTATAGACTTCTATCTGCTCATCACGGTCGGGGCCGCCGTACTTGATGGTCTCCACCACAGGCAGACTCTCCACCACGCTCCAGCGCATGCCATAGGATTCAATATACTCTCGCAGGTCGCGAATCTTCTCACGTGTCCACACTTCGCCGAGGGGCACATCATGAAGGGCTGTCACTATGCCCTCCACGCCGATTTGTTTCAGCATGGCAAGTGTAATCTTGTCTTTCTTGCCAAACCATCTCCAGGTTCTTTCCATAGTCTTATATTATTTATGAGTAATATGATTGTCTTCGTTGTCTATTCGTGATGATAGGGTTCACCTTTAATAATGGTACACGCGCGATAAATCTGCTCGGTGAAGATGAGCCGCACCATTTGGTGAGAGAAGGTCATCCGTGAGAGCGACACTTTCTCGTTAGCCCGTTGGTACAGGGCAGGGGAGAAGCCGTAAGGACCGCCGATGACGAATATCAGTCGCCGGGCTGTCTGCTGTTTCTTCTGTAGCCATGAGGCAAACTCCGTGCTGCGCATTTCGGCTCCATGTTCATCCAGCAAGACCACGGTGTCTGTAGGCTGCAGCAGTTTCAGGATCAGTTCACCTTCGCGCTCTTTCTGCAATTCCTCCGTCAGCGCTTTCGTATTCTTCAGTTCCGGAATGGTTACCAGTTCGAAAGGCATGTAGTGGCCGACGCGCTCCACGTAGTCGTTGATACCCGCCGCGAAGTGCTTGTTCACCGTTTTGCCTACAAGTATCAGCAGAGTCTTCATTTTTCCTTATACGAGGCAGGATGGTCAGGATTGTCTTTGCACACTGGACAGAGACTATCGTTCTCGTCCATATCTTCGTATTCATGCTTGCGCTTGGGATTCATGGGGAACCATCCTTTCTTCACACGCTTCTTTTGGGCGAACAGTTCACCTATACCCCAAAGCAGCGAGGCGCCACAAACACCCAATATCGAAGACACCACGATGCCTGTCTTTTCTGATTCAAAGGCATTCGGTACGACGAAGGCAGCACAGATGAAAAGGATTCCCCCTACCAGCCAAAGCCACCAGTAGCGCGTTCCCGTATAATACTCTGTCTTGATAACCAGGGGGTGACACAGGCCGATAATCAGAAAAGTACAGACGGCTATAATCACTCCCGTAAAATAGATTTCCATATCCTATTTCTATTTTTGCCCCCAAAATTACGTCAAAAAATCCAAATATCAAAACTTTTTTTGATGAACCTTTCGCGAATACAATAAAAAACATTATCTTTGTACTCAAATCAAAAGAATTCAAATATCTAATTACACTAACTATTATGGAAAATAATGAAGCTTTAATCAAACAGTGCGAGGCAAAAGCCCAGGAGTGGCTTTCACCTGCTTTCGACGAAGAGACCCGTAAGGAAGTTCAGGCTATGCTTGACAATGAAGACAAGTCGGCCCTCATCGATGCTTTCTACCAGAACCTCGAGTTCGGTACGGGTGGTCTCCGCGGTATCATGGGTGCCGGAACCAACCGTATGAACAAGTATATCGTCGGCATGGCCACACAGGGCTTTGCCAACTATATCCTGAAGGCTTTCCCCGGAAAGCAGTGCTCGGTGGTGGTAGGTCACGACTGCCGCAACAACGGCCGTATGTTCGCTGAATCCGTGGCTGACATCTTCTCGGCCAACGGTATCAAGGTCTATCTCTTTGAGAGCCTCCGTCCTACACCTGAAATTTCTTTTGCCATCCGTCAGCTGGGTGCACAGGCAGGTGTCAACGTGACGGCTTCTCACAACCCCAAGGAGTACAATGGCTACAAGGCCTACTGGGACGATGGCGCTCAGGTGCTGGCTCCCCACGACAAGGGTATCATCGACGAGGTGAACAAAGTGAAGATCCACGATGTGAAGTTCGAAGGTAATAAGGACCTCATTGAGATTATCGGTGGTGAGATGGACTGGGATTACATCCAGGCCGTGAAGGAGGCTATGGTTGACCAGGATGTCATCCTGCGCCAGAAGGACCTCAACATCGTCTATTCACCCATGCACGGAACAGGTCGCGTGATCATTCCTATGGCTCTGCGCTCATGGGGATTCCAGAACATCCACGTTGTACCCGAGCAGATGGTCATCGACGGAAACTTCCCAACGGTGGTAAGCCCGAATCCTGAGAATGCTGAGGCTATGACGCTGGGTATGAAGCTCGGTACGAAGCTGAATGCCGACCTCGTGATTGCTTCCGACCCTGATGCCGACCGTCTGGCCATTGTCTGCCGCAATCCGAAGGGTGAGTGGGAGATCCTGAACGGTAACCAGACCTGCATGATGTTCTCATGGTATATCATCGCCAACAAGAAGAAACTCGGTCAGCTGAAGGGCAACGAGTTCCTCGTGAAGACCATCGTGACTACCGAGGAAATTGCCGAGATTGCCAAGAAGAACGGCGTTGAACTGAAGGACTGCTACACCGGCTTCAAGTGGATTGCTAACGAGATCCGCGTCAACGAGGGTGTGAAGAAGTACATTGGCGGTGGTGAGGAAAGTTTCGGCTTCCTGCCATTCGATAAGGTTCGCGACAAGGATTCACCCGCTTCCATCTGTCTCATCTGCGAAATCGCTGCATGGGCACGCGACAACGGCAAGACCCTCTACGACCTGCTGATGGACATCTACGTGGAGTACGGATTCTCGAAGGAGACCACGATCAACGTGGTTCGTCCCGGTAAGACCGGTGCCGACGAGATCAAGGCCATGATGGAGAACTTCCGCGCTAATCCTCCAAAGGAACTCGGCGGTTCAAAGGTATGCTGCTGGAAGGACTACAAGACCCTCGAGCAGACCAATGCCGATGGCTCCAAGACCAAGATTGACATGCCTGACACCAGCAACGTGCTGCAGTGGTTCTGCGAGGACGGTACGAAGGTCAGTGTTCGTCCTTCAGGCACAGAGCCCAAGATCAAGTTCTACACCGAGGTCAAGGATCCTTCCATGAAGTGCGCCGGATGCTATGAGCGCTGCACGAAGGATGCCACAGCCAAGATTGAGGCCATCAAGAAGGGCTTGAATCTCTGATCGGATTCATCCTTTACTTTAAGCGTGAGGCAGGGGAGTGTTTCCCGTGTCTCACGCTTTTGTTTGACAACGGTTTTATTCTTCACCCATATTCTCCTTTTAAAATAAATAAGGTGAAGCGCGGAAGAGTCAAAATTCTGAAAAATATTTTAGGAAATATTTGGCGGTTCGGATTTTTTACACTACCTTTGCACTCGCAATTGAGAAATCAGTTGTTTCGGCAAATCGAACGAACCTCCTTGGAAGGATGGGTGAGTGGCTGAAACCAGCAGTTTGCTAAACTGCCGTGCGGGTAACCGTACCGGGGGTTCGAATCCCCCTCCTTCCGCAGAGGGGAATGGTCGAAATGCTGAATAGATGGTCGGTTCATCTAACGGTTAGGATACAAGATTCTCAATCTTGGCATAAGGGTTCGATTCCCTTACCGACTACTAATAATAACCCTGTAAGTCCTGGACTTTACAGGGTTATTTGTTTCTGGAAATCATTAATACGCTATATGAAAACGAATAAATGCCTTATTGTCGTAGCCATGCTCGCTTGGAGTCTGATGGCTGCCGCCCAATGGCCCAGAGGCCTGCAGGCTCCCCTGGAGAAGGGTGCTTTTGAGACCGGTCAGTATCGTAACCTTTTCGTTGAGATGGGCTACAGGCCCAACGAAGTGGAGCAGAAGTTGAAGGAAGTGTTCAACGATGTGTTCCATGGTCCCAACAAAGTGTATTTCGAGGTGGGCGACACCATGGGATACGTCAGCGACATCAAGAACCACGATGTGCGCACGGAAGGAATGTCGTACGGCATGATGGTAGCCGTACAGATGGGAGAGAAGGACATCTTCGACCGCCTGTGGCGATGGGCAAAGAAATACATGCAGCATCAGGAAGGTATCCGTGAGGGCTATTTTGCATGGAGTTGCAAGACCGACGGTACCCGCAACTCACCAGGCGCTGCCTCCGACGGAGAGCTGTACTTCATCACCGCGCTGATCTTCGCTTCCAACCAGTGGGGCGATGCCACCGGTATCAACTACAAGGCCGAGGCTCAGCACATCCTGAACTGCATCCAACCCAAGGAATATACGCCCGAGCCCCGTCCCGCAGGCTTCGGTGGTTTCGGCGGTCCTGGAGGGCAGGAGCAGTCAAAAGCAAAGATGTATCTTATCGATCCTGAGACGAAACTCATCACCTTCACACCCGACGGATTCGGCCAGCGTTTCACCGACCCCAGCTACCACATTCCTGCTTTCTACGAGGTATGGGCAAAATGGGCTGACGACGGCCGAAGCGACTTTTGGATGGAGTGCGCACAGAAGAGCCGTGAGCTGCTGCACAAGTGTACCAACGCTCAGACAGGCTTGAATGGTGACCAGTGCCAGTTCGACGGCTCTGAGATGCAGATGCCGCGCTTCCCGGGAATGCCGCAGCGTCCCGAGGGAGCTCCACGCCGGAATGGCAACAACAATTTCCGCTACGACTCATGGCGCGTGCCCATGAATATCGCGCTCGACTATGAATGGAGCTGTGCCGATGCCGAATGGCAGCGCGCCTATGGTGAGCGCATCCAGAACTTCCTCTACAGTCAGGGTATCGACACGTTTGTGGATCAATACCGCGTGGATGGCACGCTTCCCGAAGGAAACGAGATTCTGCAGGCAGGTGGTTTCAGGAAACTGCGTCATAGCATCGGATTGGTGGCCACGTCGGCTGCTGCCTCCGTGATGTGCAGTCACGACAAGCGCCGCGAATTCATCAAGGCTCTCTGGGAAGCCAAGCACGTGCCTTTCGAAGACGGCTATTTCGATGCCTACTACGACGGACTGTTGCGTCTCTTTGCCTTCATGCACCTGAGCGGCCATTACCGCGTCATCTTCCCGCCGTCGGAGCGGCAGTTCAACGTGGGTCATCTCTCTGCCACCATCGACACGGGGGCAGGAGGCAAGATTCTCTCGCTGCGCTATGACGGCAAGGAAGTGCTGTCTCAGTCGAAGATGCCCGAATCCTTCGGAAGCACGTTCTGGACCAGTCCGCAGAAGGAATGGAATTGGCCTCCCGTGCCTGAGTTCGACAAATACCGCTACCGTATCGATGAGGACGGCGACACGCTGACCATCACCAGCAGCGAGTCGGCAAAGCTTGGCATGCGCGTGAGCAAGCGCTTCCATACCAACAAGCGCGACCAGTCGCTCACCGTGCGCTATTCCATTATCAACACCGGCAAGCAAGCCCGCAAGGTGGCACCATGGGAAATCTCCCGCGTGCCTAACGATGGCTGGATTTTCTTTGACGCGCCCGTGGAAGGCATCACCCCCGCAGGCCTGATGTCGTTCACCGCAGCCGAAGGTGCTGCCTGGTACAAGACCGATACGGCCAACGAGAACCGTAAGATCAATGCCGACGGCAAGGGCTGGCTGGCCTATCTGAACGACGGGCTGCTCCTGGTGAAGAAGTTCGAGGACCTTTCAGCAGAAGCCCCGGCTCCCGGAGAGGCCGAGATTCAAGTCTATGTGAACCGTGGCAAGACCTATATAGAACTCGAGAGCCAAGGTGCTTATGTGACCTTGGCTCCCGGTGAGCGTCTCACGTGGACCGTGAAATGGATGCTTGCTCCCTACAGCGGCGAAGTTCCCTCCGCTAAAGCCGTGAAAGCCGTGAAGAAGATGCTGAAGAAGTAATCGTTTTTGCATCGAAATTGGAGCAAAGCTCCTTAAAGTCCCTAAAGTCAAACTCAAAAGCAACACATCATGGAAAAACTCATTCGCCACTCAGGCAACTACCGCAAGCTGCTTTCCTACCAAAAGACGGAGGTGATCTTCGAGATGACTTACTACTTCTGCCACACCTATCTGCAGAAAGGCGACCGTACTATCGACCAGATGGTGCAGGCGGCACGTTCGGGCAAGCAAAACATCATTGAAGGTTGTGCTGCTTCTGCTACCTCGGCAAAGACCGAGATCAAACTTGTCAATGTGGCGAAGGCAAGTTTGCAGGAACTCCTGGAGGACTACATCGACTATCTGCGCACGCACGGTCATCGCCAGTGGGAAGAGAATTCCGTGGAATGGACGGCCATGCGCCGGCTGGGCAAAGAGCACAACGATGCCGAATTCTTCATGAATCTCTGCCAGACGCGTCCGCCCGAGACTATCGCCAACATGGCCATCATCCTCATCAACCAGGCCGACTACCTGCTCTTCAAGCAACTGGAGCGACTGGGAAAGGACTTCGTCACGCAAGGCGGCTTCTCCGAGAAGATGAACCGCATCCGCCGCGAACAGCGCGGATTTTGAAAATCTTTCTTCTGCAAAGCGGAAAGGTTTATAGCCACCGTTTTGCGTAGTTTAAGCTAATTATGTCTAAAGTAAGTCTTATTTATAACAATAAGAAATGTTTTCTTGGAAAATTCACTACCTTTGCCAGCAAATTCGGTGACGATGGAACAGAAATTCGGGAAAAATAGCATTGATATTGAGGCGCTGCGGGAGTTTTGCGAGCGAGAGGGCAAGGAGGTGACATACCGCAAGGGCGACCAGCTGGAGCGCGAGGGCGACCCGGCACGATGGTTCGGCTTCGTCACCGAGGGGTGCTTCAAGTATGTAACGTATGGCATCGGCGGAAGGCTACGGGTAGATGACCACAGGTCAGGAATCGACAGGGAACACATCACCTGGTTCTCGTTCGAGGGCGAGATAGTGGCCGACTATCCCAACTGTCTCGACGGACATTCATCGCAGACTACGATCGAGGCGATGGTGCCCACCCGCATACTCCGTGTGAGCGGCGAACAGCTGATGGACTTTTTCCGTCAAGACGCAGAAAAGATGGAGTTTCGCAGTATCATAGCTGAGCATGTGCTTAGGCAGCGCAATCAGTGCTACCTCGACCTCCACCGGGCCACAGCTCGCGAGCGCTATGAGTTGCTGCTGCAGCGTTGTCCCGGCATTGTTGAGCATCTTGCCTTGCAGGACCTCGCCTCGTTCCTCTGCATCACTCCTAACTATCTGAGCACGATTCGCAAGTCCATCACGTTCGAAAGCAAAAAATAGGGTAAAACTCTTTAACTAGTTTAAGACCTACACCCACGACGACCGCTTTTCGGTTATGTCGTGGGCTTTTTCGTGGGACTTTATGTATCTTTGCCACACGAAATAGTCAAATAATTATAATTCTTAGCAAAATGAAAATAATGAAGATTTGGAGAATTGCCTTTGCGACGCTTGCTACCTTCTCTCTCGCCTATTGCAGTAGCGATGATAAAGACATGGTAAATGATGCCTATAAGACGCTTTCTGGTATTACATTGATGGACTGGCCGCTTACAGACTGTTCAACTAGCACTCGACCTGTCCGGGATCTTGTGGCCTATAAGTTGCTTGATGTACCCTACAAGTGGGAAGTGGACTGGATGAGTGGAACGACCTATATCATCCAGCCAGACTTTTCGGGGGCTAAATCTTCATTTTCCTATAGTGACTACCTTGCCAAGAATCTTTGCAGCGGCACGCACGGAGCCTATACGAATCTAATTGAGGGCAAGTGTGACATTATC
>JAFWQT010000001.1 GCA_017508965.1 Prevotella sp.
ATGAGTCGCAGGCAGTCGCGCATGTTCTTCTTGTCGAGCATCTCCAATGCTTCCAGCAACTGGGCACTGGTCAGACCGAACTTCGAAGCGTCGCCGCCGCTTTCCTCCCATTTTCCGCTGCCGCTGCTGGCCAGCTTGATGCGGATGCCGATATTAGGACGGACGTTGAGTTTCTTGGCAACCTTGGCGATGAGTTCCAGTTCGTTCATCTTTTCAACCACGATGAATATCTGCTTCCCCATCTTCTGGGCCAGCAGGGCCAGTTCGATGTAGCTCTGGTCCTTGTAGCCGTTACAGATAATGATAGAGTCGCTCTGGCACTGCATGGCAATCACGGCATGAAGTTCGGGCTTGGAACCAGCTTCCAGTCCCAGGTTGAACTTGCGTCCGTGAGAGATAATCTCCTCTACCACAGGCTGCATCTGGTTCACCTTGATGGGATAGACCACATAGTTCTCGCCCTTGTAGTCGTACTCCTTCGAGGCTTTCTTGAAGCAGCTCCACGTCTTCTCGATGCGGTTGTCGAGGATGTCGGGGAATCGCAGCAAGACAGGCGACTGTACATCGCGCAGCGACAGTTCGTCCATCACTTCCCGGAGGTCGATTTGCACCTCGTTCTTGCAGGGGGTCACAAACACGTTTCCTTCTTCATTGATTCCGAAATAGGAAGTACCCCAGCCATTGATGTTGTACAGTTCCTTGGAATCCTCAATCGTCCATTTCTTCATTATAGTTGCTACAGGTTTTTATAGATGCTATAGATTTTATAGTTGCTATAGAGATATTTACAGGTTGAGCAGCGCGCGCATCTTGGCCACGCTGATTTTAATTTTCTCGTAGTTCTCGAGCAGGTCCACGTTGAGCGTATGCTTGGCCTTCGAGTAATAAGGCTCGCGCTTCTCCAGCTGTTCGGCAATGAACACCTGCATCTCCTCGGGCGTCTTGTTCTTCAGCAGCGGGCGCTCGGTCTTTCCCATCTTCAGATGGTTGTAGAGCACGTCGGGCGAGGCCTGCAGATAGACGGTCTCTCCCTGCCCGTTCATATAGTCC
Source organism: Prevotella sp. (assembly GCA_017508965.1). GTDB lineage: Bacteria > Bacteroidota > Bacteroidia > Bacteroidales > Bacteroidaceae > Prevotella. The sequence goes on from JAFWQT010000001.1 coordinate 1,051, forward strand.
ATATTGTCGAAGAAGCAGGGCGTTCCGCCGCCACAGCTGATGATGACATTCTCGAACTCGGCCACCTCGTGCAGCATATTGTGCTCGATCTTGCGGAACCCTTCTTCGCCACGCTCGGCAAAAATCTGCGCCACGGTCTTGCGCATGCGGCTCTCGATATACCAGTCGAGGTCGTAAAACGGAATACCGAGGTCTTTCGAGAGGGCCTTGCCCACCGTGGTCTTCCCCGACCCCATGTATCCTACGATGATAATCCTTACCATAACACCGGGGCGGGAGCTACTTCTTGCTCTTGTTGATAATGTCCATGCACTCCTCGTAGGTCAGCTCTGCTGCCTTGGCATGCATTGCCTTCGGCAGACGGTAGTTGGTTCCGTCGTAGGCCAGATAAGGACCGAAGCGGCCGCTCTTCACCTCCAGCTTGTCGTCCTCGCCGAAGGTACGGAGATGACTCTTCTGCTCTTGCATGCGCTTCTCGTTGATCAGCTCAATGGCATTGTCGAGTGTCACGGTCATGGGGTCTTCGCCCTTGGGCAGACTCACATATTTCTTGTTGTGGAGCACGTAGGGACCGAAGCGGCCTGCTCCGATAACCACGTCGGAACCTTCGTAGGTACCCACCGTGCGGGGCAGTTTGAACAGTTCCAGCGCCTCTTCGAGCGTGATGGTGTTCATGCCTTTCTCCTTGGGCAACTGGGCAAAGAGCGGTTTTTCCTTGTCGTCGGCCGTGCCTATCTGAACCACGGGACCGTAGCGGCCAATCTTCACAAAGACGGGCTTTCCGCTCTTGGGGTCGTTGCCCAGCTTGCGCTCGCCGGCCTTGTGTTCCTCGCGCGCGTTCATTGTTTTTTCCACGGTAGGCTCGAAATCCTTGTAGAAGTCTTTCAGCATCTCCTTCCATTCCTCCTTGCCCTCGGCAATCTCGTCGAACTCCTGCTCCACCTTTGCCGTGAAATTATAGTCCATGATGGCGGGGAAATACTTCATCAGGAAGTCGTTCACCACGGTTCCAATATCCGTTGGCTGCAACTTTCCCTTGTCGCTTCCGGCCAGTTCCTTGCGCGTCTTCTGGGTTACCTTGATGCCCTTCAGCGTGTCGATGGTGATGACGCGTTCTTCGCCCTTCTTGTCACCCTTCTGCACATACTCGCGCTGCTGGATGGTTGAGATAGTGGGCGCGTAGGTTGACGGACGGCCAATGCCGAGTTCCTCAAGTTTGTGCACCAGCGAGGCTTCGGTGTAGCGCACCGGACCCTGCGTAAAACGCTCCATGGCAGTAATCTCGCGGCGCTGCAGTTCGTCGCCCTTCTTCATGTCGGGCAGTATGTGGCCGTCTTCGTTGTCCTGCTCAATATCGTTCTCGCTCTCGTCGATGCTCTCGCGATATACTTTCAGGAAACCGTCGAACTTCACCACCTCGCCCTGGGCGATGAAGTGATGAGCCGTAGCTTTTGAATCCTCACCTATCACCTGAATCTCAACGGTGGTCTTTTCAATCAAGGCGTCGGCCATCTGGCAGGCGGCTGTGCGCTTCCAAATCAGTTCGTAGAGGCGCTTCTCCTGTGCCGTGCCCTGAATCTCGGTCTGGTCCATATAGGTGGGACGGATGGCCTCGTGGGCTTCCTGTGCACCTTTCGATGATGTGTGATACTGGCGCACCTTGCTGTATTCCTCGCCCCAGAGCTTGATGATTTCCTGTTTGCTGGTGTTAATGCACAGACTCGACAGGTTCACCGAGTCGGTACGCATATAGGTGATGAATCCGTGCTCGTAGAGATGCTGTGCCACCATCATGGTCTGGCTAACGGTGAAGCCCAACTTGCGGGCGGCCTCCTGCTGCAGGGTGGAAGTGGTGAACGGGGGTGCCGGCATGCGCTTCAGCGGTTTACGCTGTATGTCGGCCACGCGGAACTGTGCCGTCTTGCACAATTCCAGGAACTGCTCCACCTGATCGTGGGTCTTAAAGCGGGTGTCCAGCTCGGCCTTCACCTCGCTTTGCGAACCGTCCTCGTGGGTAAGTCCGAAGATGGCACTCACGCGGTAGTATGGCTCGCTCTTGAACTGCTGGATTTCGCGCTCGCGCTCGACGATGAGTCTCACGGCAACGCTCTGCACACGTCCGGCCGAGAGCGACGGCTTCACTTTGCGCCAAAGCACAGGCGACAGCTTGAAGCCCACCAGACGATCGAGTACGCGGCGTGCCTGCTGAGCGTTCACCAGGTTCATGTCGATGCGCCTCGGTTCCTCGATGGCTTTCAGTATGGCGGGTTTCGTGATTTCGTGGAACACGATGCGGTTGGTCTTCTGCTCGTCCAGTCCCAGCACCTCGCACAGGTGCCATGAGATGGCTTCTCCCTCGCGGTCCTCATCGGATGCCAGCCAAACCTTTTCGGCCTTCTTCGAGTTCTGTTTCAGTTCGCTGACCAGTTTCCGCTTCTCGTCGGGAATCTCGTAGTCGGGTTCCAGCGTGTCCATATCGATACTGATTTCCTTCTTCTTCAGGTCGCGTATGTGTCCATACGACGACATCACCTTGAAATCCTTTCCCAAGAATTTCTCGATGGTCTTAGCCTTCGCCGGGCTCTCAACAATCACTAAGTTTTGCTGCATAATCAAAAAAACATATTTATTTTGGGGTGCAAATGTAGAACAAAAAAACCGCATATACCTTATTATATATGCGATTTTTCTTTTTTTTAACACTTTTGGACAATCATAGCAGGCTGAGCAATCAAGTAAAAAAGAAAGAAATTTCCGAATTTACATGGTGGTGCATGGTGGAAGAAAAACTCTGTACCTCTGTATCTCTGTGTTAAGTTAAAATATTAGAATGTGACGTGACAGCACCCAAAAATCTGACTTTTTACCTATGATTTTGCGCCAAAAGCATCGATTGTGTATTATCTTTTGTATATTTGCAGCAGAATAACAATCTAAAATAAACTACTCATGAGAAAATTATCTGCTATTATTGCTGCCCTCTTTGCCTTCGTGAACATGGAGGCACAAACAGCACAGGAAGTGCTCAGCGTGGCACAGAAAGCCAACGACTACTTCATGACAAAGTATAGTGACCCGACCATTCCCACCAACGTGGGGAGAATACGTCCCAGCAGTCTGTGGACGCGCGCCGTCTATTACGAGGGACTGATGGAGCTCTACAAGGTGGATGCCCAGCAGCGCTACCTCGATTATACCGACCGCTGGGCCGACTTCCACCAGTGGACGGCACGCAACGGCATCACCTCGTGCGACGCCGACGACCAGTGCTGCGAGCAGACTTACCTGGACCGCTACATGATGACCGGACAGGAGAAGATGATTGTGCACGTGAAGGAGAACCTGGCACACCAGATGAAGACCGGCAACGACCGCAAGGCCAACGGCGCGCTCTACGGCTGGTGGACTTGGATTGACGCCATACAGATGGCCATGCCCGTCTATTCGAAGATGTATCGCATCACGGGCGAGCAGAAATACATAGACCATGCCATGCGGATGTACACCTGGAGCCGCGACACGCTGGCCGGCGGACTGTTCAACACGAAGGAGGGCCTGTGGTGGCGCGATGCCGACTACGTGCCTCCCTATAAGGAAAAGGACGGGCAGAACTGCTACTGGAGCCGCGGTTCGGGCTGGGTTTATGCCGCTTTGGTGAAGGTGATGGAAGACTTGGAGGCCATGCCAAAGCTCTCGAAACAGTCGAAGAAATACTATAAGAGTCTGAAGCGCGACTTCATTCTGATGAGTCAGGGACTGCTGGCCTGCCAGCGCGAGGACGGTTTCTGGAATCCGTCGCTGATGTCGCCCGGCAACTACGGCGGCAAGGAACTCACGGGTACGGCGCTGTTCCTCTATGGTATGAGCTGGGGCATGAACCACGGCATACTGAAACCGAAGCAGTATCGCAGCGCCTGCGACCGTGCTTGGAACGCCATGGTGAAAGACGCTGTCCACCGCGACGGCTTCCTGGGTTGGGTGCAGGGCACCGGCAAAGATCCGTCGGCCGGACAGCCGCTGGCCTACGACAAGGTTCCCGACTTCGAAGACTACGGCACAGGCTGCTTCCTGCTGGGAGCCGTGGAGTATTATCGGTTGGTGAAGAAATAAAAAAAAGAAGAAGACCCACCCCAGCCCTCCCTATAGGGAGGGAGCAAATAGTATTCAAGAACTCCCCCATGGGTGCATGAATTCACCATAAGAATAAAAGTTTAGCTATGATATATAATATGATAAGAATCCACAAAAACATTCTTTGCAAGGCTGCCATTGGCCTGGCGGCGATGCTGTATGCCATGCCAACGATGGCACAGGGCACCCTGAAAAATATCAACGAGGGCTGGCGATTCCATGCAGGCGACGTGCAGAATGCGGCTGCCGTGAGTACCGACGACAGCCAATGGCGCAGCATCCGTCTGCCCCACGACTTCCAGATAGAACAGCCCTGGGTGGAGCCCGACCCTTCGGAGCGCCCCGACAACACCGACGTGGCTGCCAATATCAAGAGCCGTTTGTCGAGCCGCGGCTTCAAAGAGATGGGCAAGGGATGGTACCGCTACCACCTGACGCCCGATGAAACCATGAAAAGCAAGCGCATACTGCTGGATTTCGGAGGCATCATGTATGTGGGCGACGTCTATCTGAACGGCGAACGCATTGGCGGCACCGACTACGGTTATGTAGGATTCGAAATAGACATCACCAGCCGGCTGAAATGGGGACAGGACAACGTGATAGCCGTGATGGCCGACACCCGCGAGCCTAACAACTCGCGCTGGTATACCGGCGGCGGACTGTTCCGCAGCGTGAACATACGCATCACCGACCCCACGCTCTACTTCGAGCGCCATCCGCTGCGCATATCGACACGCGACAACCGCTTCGTCGACATCACGGCCGAGTTCACCAACCGCGGCAAAGCCAAGGAAACCACCGTGGGCGTGAAAATATATGCCCCCGACGGAGCACTGGTGTACGAGGGAACCTCGCAGCAGAAACGCATCACGGCATCGCGCACCATGGAGGCACGGCTGCCCGAAGCCGAAATAGCACAGCCGCAACTGTGGGACTGCGAGCATCCGAATCTCTATAAAGCCGTGGTGACTTTGACCGATGAAACCGGCAAAAATGTCGATGAAGCCTCATCGCTTTTCGGCATCCGCACCATTGAAATGACACCCGACCAGGGACTGCTGCTCAACGGCAAGAAGGTTTTGCTGAAGGGATATGCCAACCACCACACGCTGGGCGCACTGGGCGCTGCCGCCTATCCGCGTGCCATCGAGAAGCGTCTGAAGCTGATCAAGGAGTTTGGCATGAACCATATCCGCACCAGCCACAACCCCTATAGTCGCGAATTCATCGAGCTTTGCGACCGCTACGGCATCCTTGTCGTGGATGAACTCTATGACAAATGGACGCGCCAGCACACGGGCGGACGCGTGCCCTTCCAAGCCCTTTGGCAGAAAGACGTGCCGGAATGGGTGAAGCGCGACCGCAACTCGCCCTCGGTGGTGATGTGGAGTCTGGGCAACGAACTGCAACAAGACCCCAACCAGCCCTACAACGACTTCGGTGTGACGATGTACCGCCTGATGAAGACGCTGCTGAACCGCTACGATTCAACGCGAATGGTGACGGTGGCCATGCATCCGCGCTACCGCAACTGGGAAACCGACTCGCTGCCCTGCGACCTCGCCATGCTGACCGACGTGCAGTCGTACAACTACCGTTATATGTATTTCCCCGGCGACGGCAAGCGATTCCCGTGGATGAAGTTCTACCAAAGCGAGGCTTCGGTATCGGCCATGGGCGAGAATTATTTCGCCATGAACCTGGATAAAGTAATCGGACTGGCCTACTGGGGTGCCATCGACTACCTGGGCGAGAGTCAGGGATGGCCCATGAAGGGTTGGACACAAGGCGTGTTCGACATTGCGCTGGAACCCAAGCCCAAGGCGTATTACATGAAAAGTTTCTTCAAACCTGAAGAACCCGTGGTGCACATCGCCGTCATTGACTCGAAGGGCGACCAGATGTGGAACGGCGTGCAGACAGGCAACGACGGCATGAGCGACCACTGGAACCGCAAGCCGGGCTCGAAACTGAACATCATCACCTACACCAATGCCGACGAGGTGGAACTCTTCGTCAACGGAAAGAGTCAGGGGGTGAAGCAGAACGACAAGAAAAGTCCGAAGATGCGCAACCTAATCCGCTGGGACAACGTGGCCTACGAAGACGGCTACTGCGAAGCCGTTGCCCGCAACAAATCGGCCATCGTTGCCCGCCACAAGATTGAAACCACGGGCGAAGCCGTGAAACTGGTGGCCATCGCCGACAACAACGAATGGAAGGCCGACGGCATGGACTTGCAGCATGTGCGCATCTACGCCGTCGACAAGAAAGGCCGCCGGGTGTATAATACCCAGCAGGAACTGACGTTCACGGTCAGCGACGGGGCTGAGATTATAGCCGTTTCCAGCGGCGACCACAAGGGCGATGAACTGAACGTAACCAACAAGCGCCGCCTTTACAACGGTTCGGCAATGGTCATCCTGCGGTCAAGTCGCCAGGCAGCGAAGCCCGTGCTCACCATCGAGGCCGACGGTTTCAAGACTTTGAAGACAAAACTGCAAACTCAGGTAATGCGATGAAAGGAAAATTCTCATTCGTTCTTTGTATCTTATTGGCTTTGTGTTCAGTCAATACCTTTGCCAAAGGCAACCTGCAGAAAGGCAACCGCTACCTCTATTGCCACATGAACGACGCTGGTCCGGCATGGACAGCCTATGCGCTGAGCCGCGACGGACGCCATTGGCACGACCTGCTGAACGGCGACTCCATATTCAGCGATGCCGAGATGGCGCCCATCGAGAAGCGTTCGCGCGACGCTTTCATATGCCGTAAGCACGACGACAGCGGCTACCTGATGGTGTTTACCGACATGGACGCCTCGCAGGCTTCGCGCAACCGAATGGGAAAAGTGGAGACTTGGGACAACTATGGCATCTGTCTGCTCACTTCCGACGACCTTATCCACTGGAAATCAAAAGGCTACGACTTCCGCAAAGGCACTGCCATTTTCTGCAATCCACAAGGCGAAAGCGTGTATAAAGACTGGAGTACCATCAACCGCGTGTGGGCTCCGCAGATAGTGTGGGATGAAGATTTCACATGGCCCGACGGCAGCAAGGGCGGTTACATGATATACTACTCCATGTGGAACCGCGCCGAGGAGAAATACGACCGTATGTATTACAGTCATGCCGACGAGAGTTTTACCCAACTCACTCAGCCGCAACTGCTTTTCGACTGGGGATATGCCACCATCGATGCCGACATCAACTGGGTGGAAGCCGACAGGCAGTGGCACATGATGATTAAGAAAGAAGGCGGAAAACCCGGACTTTTCACCGCCACGTCACCCAGTCTGACTGGTCCGTGGAGCGAACCCGTGGAAGACGACTACGTGAATTTTGAAGGAAATAAGAAATGTGAGGGAGTCTCGGCCTTCCAACTGGAAGGTTCCGACACGTGGATGATAGGCTACATCGAGTATTCATCGAAGCCCAGGAACTACCGCATCTGCGAGGCCGACCGATTCATGCGCAACTTCAAGAATCCGAAGAACATAGAAGGTGTGGACCGTCCGCAGCATGGTTCGTTCATGCGCATCACAGAAGAAGAATACAATCGGCTGCAGAACTGGAGCGACAGCATTGAGGCCCTGACGCTGAAGCCCAACGCCAAGAATCCCTTGATTGAGGGACTTTATGCCGACCCCGAGATACTTTTTGCAAGGAAAGACGGGAAATACTATCTCTATCCCACCACCGACGGGGCTGTAGGATGGAACAACCACGACTTCCGCTGCTATTCCTCCAGCAACCTGAAGGACTGGACCTACGAGGGCGTTATCATTGACTTGCCCGCCGATTGTGACTGGGCCGACAGCAAAGGCTGGGCGCCCTGCATCATTGAAAAGCACGTCAAGGGAAAGGGTAAACGGGCAAAGTACAAGTATTACTACTATTTCGTGGCAGAAGGCAAGATAGGCGTTGCCGTGGCCGACCATCCGGCAGGACCTTTCAAGGTTTCCGCCAAACCGCTCATCAGCCAGCGTCCATCGAGCGAGAAAGGAGGTCAAGCCATTGATCCCGACGTGTTCCAAGACCCCAAGACGGGCAAGTATTATCTCTACTGGGGCAACGGATTCCTGGCCTGTTCGGAGCTTAACGACGACATGGTATCGCTGAAAGACACCACCATCCTCATACCGAGGGCGCAGAAAGAGGCTTTCCACTACAATGAGGGGACTTACGTCTTCGAGCGTAACGGGCTATACTATTTCACTTGGTCAGAGAACGACACACGTTCGAAGAACTACCGTGTGCGCTATCTCATCAGCGAATCGCCGACTGCCTTCGTCCGCAACGGTCGTCAGGCCACAGTTGAAAAACAAGTATTGCTGGAAAAAGACCCGAAACAGCAGATTTACGGCACTGGTCATCATGCCATTCTAAGACTCCCCGACCAAGATGAGTGGCGCATCGTGTATCACCGGTTCCAGCGCCCGAATGCCGTAAAACTTGACTGGAATGCGGGTTTCAACCGCGAAGTTTGCATCGACGCCTTAGAATTCAACGATGACGGAACGCTCTTGCCCGTAAAACCCACGCTTTGACGTAAAACCTGCTATCATGCTGCATGTTTAGATGAAAAACTTTACCTCAATAATGAAAAATTTTTTCATTCTCTTCACTTAATCGAAAATTTGCACTAATTTTGCAGCATGGTTTTAAATTACATTTGGATTGCATTCTTCATCATCGCATTTGTCATTGCTTTGGTGAAACTTATTTTTTTAGGTGACGTGGAAGTATTCCCCGCCATGATGAATTCCACATTCGACAGTTCGAAGACCGCCTTCGAGATTTCACTCGGACTGACGGGCGTCTTGTCGCTGTGGTTAGGTATTATGAAGATTGGCGAGAAGGGAGGCGTCATCAATCTCTTTGCCCGTGTGCTCTCGCCCGTATTCACGAAGCTGTTCCCGGATATTCCCAAGGGGCATCCTGCCACGGGAAGCATCTTCATGAACATTGCGGCCAACATGCTCGGACTCGACAACGCTGCAACGCCCCTGGGACTGAAGGCCATGGAGCAGTTGCAGGAAATCAACCCGAAGAAAGACACGGCCAGCAACCCGATGATCATGTTCCTTGTGCTGAACACCTCGGGACTGACGCTCATCCCTGTTTCCATCATGGTCTATCGTGCACAG
>JAFWQT010000127.1 GCA_017508965.1 Prevotella sp.
GTGTGGGCAAGACGGAACTGGCAAAGGCTTTGGCCGACTACCTGTTTGATGACGAGTCGATGATGACACGAATCGACATGTCGGAATATCAGGAGAAACACACCGTCAGCCGAATGGTGGGTGCGCCTCCAGGATACATCGGCTACGACGAGGGCGGACAGCTGACCGAGGCCGTGCGCAGGAAGCCTTATTCGGTGGTGCTCTTCGACGAGATTGAAAAGGCGCATCCCGACGTGTTCAACACGCTGCTGCAAGTGCTCGACGACGGCCGTCTGACCGACAACAAGGGCCGCACGGTGAACTTCAAGAACACCATCATCATCATGACGTCGAACGCCACCGAGGAGCAGCTGCATAGGATTATGCGACCGGAGTTCCTGAACCGTATCGACGAGATCATCACCTTCACGCAGCTGACCAAGCAGCAGATTGCCGACGTGGTGCGCCTGCAGGTGAAGAAGGTGCAGCAGATGCTGGAGGAGCAGGACGTGGAGCTGCAGGTGACGCCGCAGGCCATAGACTATCTGGCCGAAATGGGCTACGACCCCGACTTCGGTGCCCGTCCCGTGAAGCGTGCCATCCAGCAGTACATGCTCAACGATTTGTCGAAGAAACTGCTCTCGGGCGACGTGAACCGCGAGAAGCCCATCATCGTGGACAGCTTCGGCGAAGGACTGGTATTTAGGAATTAGTGTGTGCGTTAACACCCAAAATGCAAAGTCCATTTTGCAAACAAGGCGAACAAGCAAAATTGTTCGCCTTTTTATTTGTTCGTTCGATAAATTTTCAGTAATTTTGCACGACTTTTTTGACAGCATGGCGGTGGATGCGACATCCGCCTCGTGAAGTTGAAAGAATAGGGTAAAAATACTTTAATCAAAATATTCCAAGAGTAGCATGTACAAGATTTTTACAGGATTCCATCTCGTAGAGGCTTATCACAAGGCCCGTCGTGAGAAGCATGTTGATCCCAAGCGAGTTCTCAAGAAACTCATCTATGCAGCCATCGTGCTCGTTGTAACCCTCTTTCTCTGGAATGCCCCGGCAGATATGTACGGCATTCAGAACCTAACCGTTATCCAGCAGCGCATCATCGCCATCTTCGCCTTCGCCACCCTGATGTGGATATTCGAGGTGGTGCCCTCGTGGGCTACTTCGGTGGGTATCATCGGACTGATGTTGCTCACCACTTCCACCAGCGGAATAAAGCCGATGATGTATGAGGCAGCCGGCGAACCCCTACCCTACAAGGACATCATGGCCACCTTTGCCGACCCCGTCATCATGCTCTTCATCGGCGGATTCATCCTTGCCATCGCAGCCACCAAGACGGGCCTCGATGCCCAGCTGGCCAAGGCGTTGCTGAAACCATTCGGCTCGAAGTCGGACAATGTGCTCTTGGGCTTTATCCTGATAACGGGCGTCTTCTCAATGTTCGTCAGCAACACGGCAACGGCCGCCATGATGCTCACCTTCCTGACACCTGTGTTCAAGCAGCTGCCGCCCGAAGGAAAGGGACGCATCGCACTGACGCTCTCCATCCCCGTGGCAGCCAACCTCGGCGGTATGGCAACGCCCATCGGAACGCCGCCGAACGCCATCGCCCTGAAATATCTGAACGACCCCGCAGGACTGAACCTGAACCTGGGCTTCGGCGAGTGGGTGATGTTCATGCTGCCGCTGGTGCTCGTGCTGCTCTTCATCGGATGGATACTGCTGCGCACCATCTTCCCCTTCTCGCAGAAGACCGTCAACCTGGAGATTGAGGGCGGCATGAAGAAGGGTTTCCACACATGGGTGGTCATCGTAACCTTCATCGTCACCGTGCTGCTCTGGATGACCGACAAACTGACGGGCATCAACTCCTATACCGTGGCACTCATCCCGTTTGTGGTTTTCTCGCTGACGGGCGTAATCAATAAATACGACCTCGAGGAAATCAACTGGAGCGTCATCTGGATGGTGGCCGGCGGTTTCGCCCTCGGTTATGGCCTGAATGCCTCCGGACTGGCAGCCAATGCCGTGGAGAGCATTCCCTTCGGCACTTGGTCGCCTATCGTCATCCTGCTCGTCTCGGGACTCATCTGCTACCTGCTCTCTAACTTCATCTCCAACTCGGCCACGGCAGCCCTGCTGATGCCAATTCTGGCCGTGGTATGCTCAGGCATGGGCGACAAACTCTCGGCCATCGGCGGCACACCCACTGTGCTCATCGGTATTGCCGTGGCAGCATCGAGTGCCATGGTGCTCCCCATCTCTACGCCGCCGAATGCCCTCGCCTTCTCCACCAATCTGGTGAAGCAGAACGACATGGTGAAAATTGGTATCATCATGGGTGTCATCTCAATGGTGTTAGGCTATGGCCTGCTCTTCATGCTGGGCGAGATGCACTTCATTTAAAGAAGAAGACCCACCCTAAAGACCTACCCCAAAGACCCACCCCAGCCCTCCCTATGAGGGAGGGAGCAAATAGTAATGAGCTGGTGAAGGACAAAAGTCCAACAGCCAGCTCATTGCTATTTTCTTAATTCCACCTCCAAATCTATATACTCCCTCCCTCATAGGGAGGGCAGGGGTGGGTCTCTTCTCTCATAGGGAGGGCAGTGGTGGGTCTTTGGGGTGGGTCTTCTTTTTCCTTTTTTACTTCGGCCACCCAATAGGATTGTTCAGCAGCGGAATCTGCATCTCGGTAAGACCGAGGGCCTTCGAGATGGCGGCCTTGTCCATGCCTACGCGGGGAACGGTGTTCAGGCCAAGCGCGGTGCATACCAGGCAGATGTTCTCCGACACATAGGCGGCATCCATGTTAGCCATGGGCAGGGCCTGCTGACCGCGATTGCCAAATTTCGAGAGGTCGGTCACCATAATGAGGCAGACGGGAGCCGTGGCGGCAAACTTCTGATTGGCGGCAACGGCATCGCGGAGGTCGTCGTTGCAAATCTTCTTCAGCGTATTGCTCTGTGGCTCATAGAGATAGGCGCCGTCCTTGCGGGCCACATACAGCAGAATGTCCTGCGCGTTGATGGCCGAAGGAGCCGTAATCTTCTTACTCTCCGGACGGTTGATGCCACAGGCAGCCCACAGCACCTGCGAGAGCGTGGCTTCGGAAATCTCACGGTCGGAGTACTCGCGCTGGGAAGCACGCTTCTGAAGCGCCTCCATCAGCGTCATCTTCACATTCATGTCGGGCGCAGGCAACTGGATATCCTGTGCCGTGGCACAACCGGCCATCATCATCAGGCCCATTGCCAGCATACTGATTTTCTTCATTTTGCGATGTGTTTTATTTGTTAATAATTGCGCCGCCACAAGCTGGGAGCACGAGGCGGACTTGTCCTTTCTTATTGATTTTCAGCGTGCGCAACTGTTGGTCGTCGACATAATAGTCGGCTTGCTGTCCGGCCAGCATCGGCAACGAGACGGTGAGCTCCATCGGGGCTTCCGTGCCATTCAGGGCAACCACATACCACTCGCTGCCATGACGGCGGGCCATCACCACATAACGGCCGGGATAACCGTCGATGAAACGTGTCTCATCCCATGTGGTGGGCAGTTTCTTCAGGAAGTCCTGCTGGAACGCCGGTATTTCGGACAACGCCTGAGGAGTGAGCGCCACACAGTTCACGGCACATTGGTTGGTGATGCCTGTGGCCATCTCGAAGGTATTGGTAGTGAAGCGCTGGTGGCGGCTCTTGTTGTCCTTCGAGAGATATTTATTCATGATGACGCCACCCCAGTCCATAGATGCCACGGCATTGCGGATGAAGGGATGCATGGTCAGTTCAAAGCCTTCCTGACGGGCATGGTAGTCGCTGAAGAACACATTCTCGGAAGCCAGCACGGCCTCGCTGCCCACGAAGTTAGGATACATACGCTCCCACCCGCGCGGCAAGGTGCAGCCGTGGAAGATCACCTGCAATCCGTAGCGGTTGGCATCCGAGAGGATATCCTCATAGAGTTGCATGGTCTGCTGCTTGTCGCCGCCGAAAAAGTCAACCTTGATGCCTTTCACGCCGATGCTCTGCATCCATTTCATCTCGCGTTCGCGTGCCACGGCGGTATTCATGCAGTCGCGTGGAGTCTGCGGGGCATCGTTCCAGAAGCCGTTGCTGTTGTACCATAGCAAAAGGTGTACGCCCTTCTGCTGGGCATAGCGTGAAAGCTCTGCCATCCGCTCTCGTCCGATGTTCTTGTCCCACCAGTTGTCCACCAGACAATATTCATAGCCCATCTTCGCGGCTAGGTCGATGAACTGCACCTGATCATCGTAGTTCACGCTCTCATCTTGCCAGATGAGCCAGCTCCATGTGTAGCGGCCTGCCTTGTAGTCGGTGGAGGGTTCGTAAAGCGGCTCCACCACATCATAAGCCACCGTGGTTTCCACGATGGGTTTCAGCGAAGCGCCTACGGAAATCGTGCGCCAGGGCGTATTGCCCGGCAATGGAATGGTGGCAAATTCAGAACCGAAAGCATTGTTCTCGCCCTTGTCGGGGAAGGCTATCTGATAGCCGCCCTCCTGCCAGTCGCTCAGATGACTGCCGCAATAGGCGCCCGAAACACCGGTCTCGCTGACCAGCGCCCAGAAGTTTTTACCTGAAGCCTGCACCTTAAACAAACAGGGGAACGTATAGCCGCGACCGAATCTCGACTTCACCTTCATATCATCGTCGGCCTTGTAGTCCTCTTCGTAGCTGGGCTTCGTCTGTTCCCATCCAGTCTCGGGACCAATCTGAGGACAAAGGAACGTCTTTGTTCCGTCGGGGAAGCAGAAGGCGGTGCTCTCCTTATATATAATGGCACGCTTGGGATTGTCCTTTGCCGGACGTGGCAACGTGTAGCGGAAAGCCACGTCGTTGTTGCTCACCTGGAACGTCACCAGCATGTGCAGTCCGTTGTTCGTCTGATAGTCAAGCACCAGCTGGTTGGCCTCATACTTGATATGCGATGCCTTCGCCTGGCGCATGTCATACTCTTTGCTGATGGTTTCTTCGTGGCAGTCCACATACTTCAGGTCCTTTGTGAAGTCACCCAGACTGGTTGAAAGTCCCAAGGCAGAAGGCAGCACCACCTGCTGGCCATCGTATTCCACACTATACTTCTGATTCTCCACGGTCACCATCAGGCGGCCGTCAGGCGAAGCCACCGTAACATGTCCGGCCATCGCTGTCAGTGGTCCGCGACACACGAACGCCGACAGCGCCAAAGCCACCGTCAGACAGGTTCTTTTCATCATTGTTGTTATCATTCTGCTAAAAGGATTTTATTTGACCACAAAAGTAAATAAAAATTCCGAAAAAACTTGTCGGAATCCGATACTTTTTATACTTTTGCCATAAATATTCCGAAATATGAAATTATTAGTCACTACCATCGCACTGTTTTGCGCCACCCTTACGGCCCAGGCGCAAGACCCCAACTTCTACATCTATCTCGCCATCGGACAGTCGAACATGGTCGGACAGGCACCGCCCACGGCCGAAGACTCCATCGTCAGCGAGCGTTTCCTGACTCTCACAGCCAGCGACTGCGACACCCACACCACCGGGCAATGGCGGAAAGCCGTCCCCCCACTCGCCCGCCAGTGGACCAAACTGTGCCCCGTGGACTATTTCGGACGGACCATGCTCCAGAACCTGCCGTCGGACAAGCGCGTGGGCAGCATCATCGTGGCTGTAGACGGCTGCGCCATCGATGTGTTCCATCCCGACTACGACGATGCCTGGGTGGCCAAGGACCTGCCCGACTGGCAGCGCAACGAGGTGAACTGCTACGGCGGCAAACCGCTCGAACGCCTGCTCTCGCTGGCCCGGAAGGCTCAGGCCGACGGTGTCATCAAGGGCATCCTGCTCCATCAGGGCGAGACCGATGCCTACAGCGACACATGGCTGCAGAAGGTGAAGGGGATCTATGAATACCTGTTGCGCGAACTGAAACTGGAGGCCGCCGACTGTCCCATCATCGTGGGCGAAACCGTCGACAGCACCTACAATGGCGTTTGCGCACATGCCATCCCCACCATCGACCGTCTGCCACAGTGGATTCCCACGGGCTACGTCGTCTCTTCAAAAGGCTGCCCGCCGATGGACGACAACGTGCATTTCTCACGCGACGGCTACATCACCCTGGGCAAACGCTATGCCTACGCCGCCCTGAAGCACATGGGCATCAAGGCCAACGACGAAACGTCATACGTGAACGCGGCGGCCAGCCAGTTTGCCATCAGCCACAAGATATGGAAAAACAAACAGGGCAAGAACCTGCGCATCAAGAGCGAGAAGAAAATCAAGAAGCTCGACATCGTGAGCTATTCCGGCCAGACCATCTACACCTATCAGACAGGAATGGTGCCGCACACCGACCAGCTGCTGCCCGTCCGTGACTACAATTTCAAGTTGAAGGATATCAAGGACAAGGTGCTCATCATCGTCATAGAAGCACAAGACGGAACGAAGTCCACCAAGAAAATAGAACTGTAACACACAAAAGAAATCCTCCCCGCGCGGGGAGGATTTCTCATTTTCTGCCAACACTATCATTTAGCCATGTATTTTCTCCCACCTTTAATGTACAACCTCATGGGGTTTCCGTTGTTTGCCCGAACACCAGTAATGTCATAGCAAGCTGAATCACTTATTTCGGGTATTGTGTTCGCGATTACAGGCATCACCGTCGTGTTGAGTTTCCTTCTTTCTGATGATATGGCCTCATCCAGCCATAGCTGGCGACTGGTGAACCATTCACGAGCACGTTCTAACTGGACTTCTACACTCTCTGATTTGCCATAAAGACTACTCCATCTCTCATCGTCCATAAGGATGGCTTCAGACAAATCCTTGTAAAGTTTTGACCGTCTGAATTCATCGAGATAGGATAGAATCTCACGGGTAATCCATGGACTTACTTCGTCCCACTTTCTAACATATGCTTCCAGGTAATCTTGGCACGGACTATTCAACATAGGCTTGAAATAAAAGACATAGTGGTTACGAGCCCAGTCGTTTTCCGTCATCATAATCACATCAAAATCCCAAAGATTAGCCATCATCACCTTCGTGCCTGGAGTATTGTCATATTTTGTCAGGAACAGGTTCGAACCATGTCCGTCATAACTGCCCAATATGTCATGAGCAAGACTCCAGGAGGCAAATGACTCTACATCAAGCCAATCCGAATAAGTTCCACTGGCAAAGGATTTGTCAATCTGAGCAACCAGCCATCTAAAATAATCCATTTGCTCATCCGACAACTCTTCAGCATCAGGATACTTAAAGGTAAACTTTGCATTATCGTCGGTTTCTGAAGCTACATAAACGTCTTCTTTCCACCAATAGGGATCAAACTCAAACACATACCCACTATCAGAGACGTCAAGTCTGCAGTCCTGGTTACGTTTCACCGATTCGCACAGCGTATAAACCCCTTGATAGTCACCATTGAGTATCACGTTGACAAATTCGAAAGACGGTGTCCACTGCAACCCCATCAACTCGTTCACTTTTAGTCCGATCATGGTATTCAGTTGAGTGCCAAAGTTCAGCAACAGCCACGTCTTATCTTTGAATCTTTTGTCACCACGCCTCAGCAGGTCTGCTTTTTTCTGAAGTTTCAGTTTGTAGGGGCGTTTCTGCAGATGTGCACTTGTATTGCCACGTATCTGTATAACCATACCCGACTTGTCCTCGACATATTCACCCGAGTCGTACAATGTGTCATTGTTCTGAATCAGCACAACACGTCCAGGCACTTTTGTCGCATTAATAATACTTGAGCCGATGGCTCCCACGGGGTGATTTATATCGGTGCATGTAGGAGTTTCCCCATTGACGGTTTCTATACAAACCAATGGAAGTCCAGAGTTTGTCAACTGCTGAGGCAGTTGCTGGAACAAAGAGGCAATGCCTAATAGTATTTGCGCTATCATTTTATTATATACTTTTTTCCACCTTTTATATAAACACCCTTTTTCGGTTCACCTTTCAGATGCCGCCCACTCAAGTCATATATGTCCTCTGTAGACGCATGCATATCTGCCAGCCTTGCAGTTTCTATTGACGTAGTATATCCTCTTCGATATAACATATTTCTAAATTCTGATGAAGCAATGTTGCCCGTCTCGGGAATCCTTGCTAAAACAGTACACGTTGTTTCGGGATTGTAAGATGCATAATTAATAACACGCACACCCCTGGCTGGCATCAGATATGTACGACAAAGATAAGCGTCTTTCTGAGCCAACTGATAAGCAGTTCTTGCCGCATCATCAGCGTCATCATTATAAGCCACCAATTTATAAGGTGGCACATAATTTACCCCCTCGACAAACAGAATCGGGTCTGCAGTTGAGTTCTCCGGCAAGATGGTCATTGTCGCATAGGGAGTTCCCGCAGGCTGAAGAACACTCCGCCAGGAATAATAAATAGGAACATCTGCATAATAGAAATCTCCGTTAATATTGACATTAACAGTTCCCAGAGCACCATTGTCAGCACTATGCACCAATATTAAATAAAAACCGCTTTGAGGTATCGTTACCATAAGAGTGCTCATCTGAATGGTAGTGTCGTTCAATGCCGGTGCAGAAGAAGCAGTCCAATTGAGAGTCTGAGACATGTCTGTGTCGTTCGTATTGAACATATCTATCACATGCCTTGTTTCACTATTTGTTGTTATAATGATCTGCTGTCCCGCAACAAACGACATGGGTTTATAGAATGAATACTTCAAAGGAACGTTGGTAAACACTTGGATGCCCTCCGAGGTTACGGACTCTATACTACTATTACCTTCCGATGCAATTTCGTCTGGAAGCAGTTTTCCTTTAGAAGCAATTGCCTTGTTCAGATATGCGTCATAAGCCGATGATGGTATTTCTGCTGACACCTTTTCAGTAGCCAACCTCACAAGTCCAATTTCTGGTATTTCTGGTAAAGGGGTGCTGACAGTAATGGTATGAACTCCTTGCGATAATCGAAGTGGCAGGCCATTATTCATAGACATACTCTGCCACCCACTCTTTTGCGGGTTCAGTGTTTCTATCTCCCTTCCGTCCATCATAACGTCCAACTGGGTATAAGTGCCATCGACATACATGGCTGGCAATAGCCACAAGTTCAGATAATACATTCCCGAAGAAGGAACATCAGCCATGAAAATCAAACAGGCGCTGTTACCATCTGTTATAGTTTCTGATGCCTTCAAGTCTAAACACTTGCCTAATGAAACATCAGGAACTTCATCTGAGGTATGGACTGGCTCTACGGGCTTTTTGTCATTTTCTGGGACATCCTTCATAGAGAAATCTGCTGTGTACAATTGCCGAGGAGTATTGATGATGGCACGATAGGCATTTATAAGACCATAGCCATATTGAGTATTCCATGTTCCATTAGCTTTACTAAAACTATATGGAGACGTACCAACTTTCTGCGTGTTGCTTTCTATCAGGTCGTTCACTTCCTTTACGGTTAGCGTAGGATTTCTTTGAAGAATCAACGCTGCAAGACCAGCCACATGCGGACAGGCCATAGAAGTGCCTGACTTCCAGTCTGCACCATTATTCAACACTGTCGACAAAATACCTGTACCCGGTGCCACAACATCCAGTTTTTCACCAATATTCGAATAAGACGCCACAGTTCCAGTGCTGTCTATAGCCCCAACCGCAATAATGGTGTCATTGCAATTGGCAGGGTATGCAACGGAATTCCCGTTTCCATTTCCAGCCGCAAAAACGACAACACATCCTTTTCCTTCACGTCCATAAACAAAAGCCTGATGTATGGCTTGGTCAATAGCGGCATGATACGACGCGGAAAACCATGAATTTGATATTACGTCTATTCCATGCTGATACGCCCATACAATACCGTCAGCCCGCTTTAATCTGCTGTTCGTTGATGAAGACAGCCTGTTGCTAATGGACACAAGTTCAGCATCCGGAGCAACACCTGCTATCAAAATATTATTGTTTCTGACAGCAGCAGCTATTCCTGCACAATGAGTACCATGCTCATTATAAACTTGGGGGCATTCTGTTCCCGATTCTGTGTCGAATCCCAAATCAGTCAGATTTGCACTCAAGTCTATATGAGTAGACTCTATGCCTGTGTCAAGCACCCCTATTTTTATGCCGCTACCTGTAGCATAGTCCCAAGCATTAGCGACTCCAAGATCTATTCCTTCATAATTAGGATTATAAAGAGCCCATTGTTTCCATACAAGAGGATCCCATGAAACTTGACAGTCATCTGAGCTGAAGTCAGGTACAGAAGAAGCGAATAATCCTGTTTCGTGGATTTCGTTAGCTACCGCCAGACATGTGCCTTGAGTTTGAGGAGTCACAGAAAGGATGTACCAATGAGGTAGGAAACGATCTTGGCGTACAACAGACAGATGGTATTTCTCTGAGATACGATAAAGCAAAATAGAATCTGCAAGATTCTTAAGCTCTATGTTAAGATAGTTTGTCATTAGCAGATCCTGCCCATTCTCATTTTTATAGCATGGCTGAACCATCATGGATTCTTCGGATAGCCCTGCGAGGCTACTTACCGCATTCACCACAAAGATATCATATTTATCATCCTCTATTACTCGTTCACTATTTACCGACCCAGACAATATGTCACGCAGACCATTTTTGTTTGTTGCCTTTTCCATGATGAGGCATGATTTGCCTGACTCATAAATGGATATTTTCTTCTCGCCGTAATAATAGTAAGCAGATTGAGCCTTCATCGGCCCAAAAGACTGGACAAGCAAAAAACCTGTCAACAAGAACAATTTATTTTTCATGTTTCAACTTTATAAGATAATATAACCATAGAAATAATAAGCGCTGCTGCTATACAGAAGGATTTCACATTCGCCAGAAAGGAACACCGGCAACGTGACCAGAGTAGTCGAAGACGGCACGAAAGTGGAATAGACCACTTCTCCGTCTTGAACGATATCAAGAGTGTAGTCTGAATGGTTTGCCTCAAAAAGAATCTGATGGCCTTCTTGCCAAAGTGAAGGGGGAACAACGGGGACCTTAGAATGGCCTGAGCCTATAGGAGAACCATCAAACCCAACTCCCAATCCAATAGGATCGAATGCCAGGACATCAATGCTTCCCAATAAAAGCAGAGTGATTAATGCAACTTTTAGTTTCTTCATATTCGTGTATAATTAAATAAAGAACAAGAAATTTCAGTTGCAAAGATATAAAATGCCAGATAAGGCAAGAAGAAAACACTTGCGTATTATTTTACTGAAAATTCACGCCCTGAAACCAGGCTGGAATTCAGCTCTTTACAATGATTTTACCAAAATTTTACTCTTTGTTAATCAGCAAAGATCTGAAAGCATTTCCATCACATCCTTACTGTTTCCTTCTTTATCAAACAGCTTTTTCATGATAGATTTACTTACTTTCGTGATAGTGGCAGGTGATACGCCCAACAAATTACTAACACTCAAAGCGTTCACATGCAGACGGAAAAGTAAGCATGCCTGATATTCATGTTGGTTAAGTGAGTATTTGTTGGAAATAATATACTGATAGAAGCGGGGAAGCGTTTCCACAACCAAATTGTGTATTAAATGCCAGTCGTCGTCGGTCAGTTTTTGGCCGACGTTTGCAAGTTTATGGATATAAATATAGGTTTCCGACTTGATCAGGCGCTCTTCGGCACTTTCTTTTGTTTGCACATAGCGGTGTCTCGATTCTGCCAACAACTTCTGCTGCTGTCTAATCTCGGTTTCTTTGTCATATATAATCTTATGCAGTTCGACAATTTGCCTTTCAGCATCATCGTTTTGTTGATGGAGTGCCTGTTCTGATGCTTGAACAGTTTGTTCGAGATATTCCGCATGTAATCGGAGCGCAACCACTTCATTTACAGCCTTTTCAAGCCTTCTTTGACTTTCTGCGTATGCCTCTTTCTCTTTCTTTCTTTTATTCAAAAGCAGGAACACTGCCATTCCCGCTATGAGGACTATACCTATTAAAAAATATAGCCGTAACTGAGCTTTCCGGCTTTCGCTTTCCGCCCTCTGGTGTTCGCGCTGAGCAATCTGCTGATGCCGGCTGTAATTATACATGGCCTGCATCTGCTCCACTTCGCGTGTTGCCATCTGTGTATAGAAGGAATCATTTAGCTCATAACTTAACAGACCGTACTTAGCAGCAGAATCGGGGCGATTAATTTGCTGATAAGCTAACGACAGGCCACGAGTGGCCATTCTACGGTTCAGTACATTACTTGCAAGATGAAGTGTTCGGTAAAAGCAACTTAGGGCTGAATCATTCTCATGAATTTTCAGGAAGTATAAACCCTTATAGTAATAAAAACCCTCACGGCCCTTGGTTATATTGTGTTGTGAATCAAAAAAGCCGGAGTATTTTTCGAAAATATCTATATTTTTCTTAGCTTCTGCAAAACGGTTCAGCCTCAACAGGCTATTTACCGGAAAAAGACAATAAGTAGCTGCCACCTTTAGCCCATATTTTTTCTTTATTTTATTAAATGTTGAATCAAACAATGCTATTGCTTCTTCGTCCCTGTTCAGTTCTACTAACGCAGGAACTCTATAACCAGTCTCATTTAAAGCCATCATGGTATCTCTGGCTTTCCAACCATAGTTAATGGCATGTTCATTACAAACCATATAATCCTGCATGAGATTCTGCATGTATACAATGTCTGACATTTGAGCATAGACTCTACCCAAAATGGCAAAGTCACAGTCACTGGCGGTTGTGTCTGCATGATCAATGGCATCGTGATAAGCTTCAAGAGCCTGAGGGGTCTGGCCAAGGTCAGCGTAGGTGCGTCCAAGGAGATAATGGGCAAGCATGCGGTCGTTAGCAGTGCCGTGGCGGTCGAAGTAGTTACAAAGGGCCAGGGCCAGTGAGTCGTTGGTCATCAGGCTGTCCGAACGATTAAGAGCCTGCAGCTCGTGGAGCTGCAGGCTTCGTTCCTCGTAGTGGTTGTCGCAGGCCGTCAATAGGACAGCCAGGCCGAAAAATATATAGAGCAAATGTTTCATGACTCTAATTCATGTCATAAAGTCTGCTCCATCAACCGCCGTGTATCGCTAAAACCTTCGAAAAACTGGAGGATTTCCCAAACTGTCAAGCAGGAAGACTGCGGTTACAGAACTTATTTCTTCTCGATGTCCTTGAAATACTTGTAGGTGGCCACCTTCAGCTCGTCGCAGGCAGGCTCGTCAGCCACGATGATGCCATGCTGGTGCATCTGAAGGGCAGAAATGGTCCACTCCTGACATACGGCTCCCTCGACGGCGGCCTTCATGGCGCGTGCCTTGTGGTGACCGTTCACCAGAATCATCACCTCCTTGGCATCCATCACAGTACCTACGCCAACCGTCAGAGCGCTCTTGGGCACTTTGTTCACGTCGTTGTCGAAGAAGCGTGAGTTGGCAATGATGGTATCCGTGGTGAGCGTCTTCTGGCGCGTACGGCTAGAGAGCGATGAGAAAGGTTCGTTGAAGGCAATGTGACCATCAGGACCGATACCGCCGATGAAGAGGTCGATGCCTCCGGCCTCCTGAATCATCTGCTCATAGTGAGCGCACTCCTCAACCAGGTCTTTGGCGTTACCGTTCAGGATGTGCACATTCTTCTTGTCGATATCGATGTGGTCGAACAGGTTGCGGGCCATGAATGAATGATAGCTTTCTGGATGGTCCTCGGCGAGTCCCACGTACTCATCCATGTTAAAGGTAATCACGTTTTTGAACGACACGCGACCTTCCTTGTTGGCTTTCACCAGCGCGGCATACATGCCTTCGGGTGATGAACCTGTTGGAAGACCAAGAACGAATTTCTTCTCGGGGGTCGGATTAAATGCATTGATTCGCTCAATGACATGCTCGGCTGCCCACTGGGACATACCCTGATAATCCTTTTCAATAATAACTCTCATAGTGTTTGCTTTGTTTTATTAAATAAATCTGGGTGCAAAAATAAAAATAATCTGCAAAACCAATATCAACGCTGCCTAAAAATTAACAAAAAAAAACGCAGCAAAAAAAATGCCTCGACGTCACGTCGAAGCAATTTCTCTTGAATGTCTTAGCAGTTAGTATTATGTAGCATGTAATTTCTGAAAATCAGTATCATTTTTGTCTTAACTGCTGCAAAGATAATACAAAATTCTTGATTTAAATCAATTATGAAACAAAAAAAAACGAAATATTTACGAAAACGTTTACGAAAAATCCATGATTCTTACGAAAAACTACTCGATTGTTTCCCACCTTAAAAATAAGATACATTGCACTCAATATAAAAAAGAAATGAATTTCTTTTGTTCTGCTCTCATTTTTTTATATCTTTGCAACCAACTAAGAACACAGAGAAATCATTTAAATGAAAGAATTCGTAATATCCGAGGTGAAGGCCGAAACCGCCGTGCTGGTGGGACTCATTACCAAACAGCAGGACGAAGCCAAAACCAAAGAGTATCTCGACGAGCTGGAATTCCTGGCCGATACGGCAGGAGCCGTTACCGTGAAGCGGTTCACCCAGAAGGTGAACGGCCCGAGCCAGACCACCTATGTGGGTAAAGGAAAACTCGAAGAAATCAAGCAATATATCAAGCAATGCGAGGATGCTGCCGACGACTACGAGCAAGCTTTGGAGGCTGGCGAATGCGAAGCATTGGAGAATCCTCCGCAGCCGGTGGGCATGGTCATCTTCGACGATGAACTATCGGCCAAGCAAATCCGCAATATTGAACAAGAACTGAAGGTGAAGATTCTCGACCGCACCACGCTTATCCTCGACATCTTTGCCATGCGTGCCCAGACGGCCAACGCCAAGACGCAGGTGGAATTGGCGCAATACCGTTATATGCTGCCCCGCCTGCAAAGACTCTGGACTCACCTTGAGCGTCAGGGCGGCGGCTCGGGCTCTGGCGGCGGTAAGGGAAGCGTGGGACTCCGCGGTCCTGGTGAGACGCAGTTGGAAATGGACCGCCGAATCATTCTTCAGCGCATCACCCTGCTGAAGCAGCGGCTCATCGAGATTGACAAGCAGAAAACCACACAGCGTAAAAACCGAGGACGGCTTATCCGTGCTGCGCTGGTTGGCTATACCAACGTGGGAAAGAGCACCATCATGAACCTGCTGGCCAAGAGCGACGTCTTTGCTGAGAACAAGCTCTTTGCCACGCTCGACACCACGGTTCGTAAGGTGGTGGTGGAAAACCTGCCCTTCCTGCTTGCCGACACCGTAGGTTTCATCCGCAAACTGCCCACCGACCTGGTTGATTCTTTCAAAAGCACGCTCGACGAGGTGCGCGAGGCCGATCTGCTCATCCATGTGGTGGACATCTCCCACCCCGACTTCGAAGAGCAGATTCAGGTGGTGAACCAGACGCTGAAGGAACTGGAGGCCTCCGACAAGCCCATGCTGATGATTTTCAACAAAATCGACGCCTACACTTGGGTGGACAAAGAACCCGACGACCTGACGCCGGCCACACGTGAAAACATCACGCTGGAGGAGCTGAAACAGACGTGGATGGCCAAACTGGACCAGCAGCCTATCTTCATTTCTGCCAAGAACAGGGAGAACATCGAAGAACTGCGCGACACCATATATAAAAAGGTGCGCGAGCTGCATGTCCAGAAATACCCCTACAACGATTTCCTCTATGATATAAGTGAAGAATGAAGAATTTTGCGATTAAGCGAGAGCAGAACCAAGCTTGCTTGAGTTATGCCGAGCGTGAGCAAAATCGACGCGTAGCGTCAATGAAGAGTGAAGAATCTTTGGGTGGGCTTCGCCCTTGAAATGAAATTAAAAATTATGGATTAAAATTCCTCTGGGATAATTCTAAATATAATTTTAAAAATAATTTCAAGCGAAGCGACCAGAAGAAGAGTGAAGAATATAATATTGATTAATCATAAACAAGCACAAATATGGAAAATTACAGATTCCTGAAAGAAGAAGAGA
>JAFWQT010000128.1 GCA_017508965.1 Prevotella sp.
ATCGAGGAATACTTCGAGCGCTATGGCATCACCTCTTACATGGGTATGACCAAGGATCAGGTTCGTCCAGGTATGCTGATCTATAAGGATATCCGCGGACCGCAGCAGGCCGACGGCTCCTACGCCGGTCCCGACGGCGTGGTGGACCAGGCCAACGACCAGGTTTGCCTCTCGAAGCGCAGCAGCAACATCTACGGTTTCACCGTGAACCTGGGTGCCGACTGGAAGGGACTCTCCGTCACCGCTCAGCTGGGCGCCAGCTGGGGCAGCTACACCACCCTGCCTTCTGCTGCCATCGGCGTGCCTTCTGGCTCTAACCTGGAGTACTACAACCTGCCCTGCTTCTGGAATCCCGACAATGTGTATGCCTATCAGGATGTGTACGACGGAAGCGGAAAGCTCGTAGTATCCGAGAACCGCGATGCCTACTACCCCAACCTGGCCTACGGCATCAACTCTATTGCATCCAGCTTCTGGCGCGTGAGCAACACCCGCATCACGCTGAACCGCATCACGGTGGCCTATGCACTGCCCAACAACTGGTTCAAGGGCATCGGCATCAAGGGCGTACGTATCAACGTGACTGGCCAGAACCTCATCAACTTCTACAATCCTTATCCCGACAAATTCGCCAATCCGATGGCCGGTACCTACGGAAACTATCCTAACCTGCGCAAGTGGACTGTCGGTGTGAATCTTTCCTTCTAAAATATGATCTTTGAAAAAATAGAAATTATGAAAAGGACAATTAAATATATCAGTTTGGGTCTGATGGCCGTCACGATGGTTTCTTCTTGCAGCGATGAATTCCTGCAGGAAAAGAAAAACTATGACCAGGTGACCTCGGAAGTTTATGAGTACTACTCGGGTGCTGAACGCCGTCTGAACGACATCTATTCCTGGTGTCTGCCGGCAGTGAGCGGCATGACCTGGAAATATCCCTCGATGGGTACCAACGACGACGCCGCCAAGTCAACCGAAGAATACACGGGCTTCAGCATCTTTGTGGATCCAGAGAACGAACTCTCGTCGATGGGAACCACCAACGGCGTGCCCGATTTCTTCATGGGAACCTCGAATAATATCCAGGAGGCTGTATATGGCCGCATCCGCAATATCAACGATTTCATCGCAGGTGTGGAAGGCGGAAACCTCTCGGAAAGCGACAAGAACAAACTGCTCGGACAGGCTTACTTCTTCCGTGCATGGTGCTACTATAACATCTTCAAGTGGTATGGTGGCGTGCCCATCGTGACCGAAGTGTTCAATCCCACAGAGGATATCCACATCGAGCGCTCCAGTTCGAAGGCCACCTACGACTTCATCATGGAAGATCTGAAGAAGGCTGCCGACATGCTGCGCAGCGAGACCACCAACGGCGGATGGAAATCCAATGCCGACTACGGTCGCGTGACCACCGGAACAGCCCTGGCACTGAAAGGCCGTTTGCTGCTGCTCTGGGCCAGCCCCCTGTTCAACCGCACAAACGACCAGTCTCGCTGGGCCAATGCCTATGCCGAGATGAAGAACGACCTGAACGACATCAACGCCTGCGGTTATGGCCTGTATTCAACGGGTAACAACATCAACGGCAGTGACTTTGCCGGCATCTTCACACAGATACAGAACCGCGAGGCCATCTTCTTCACACAGTATAACACCACGGCCATCCTCACGGGTATCGACGATGCTGCCAAGAACAATGCCTGGGAGCGCTACATCCGTCCTGACAATACCGGCGGCAACGGCTACGGCGCCGGTCTGATGCTCATCCAAATGTTCCCAATGGCCGACGGTAAGCTGCCTGCCGGACTGAGCACCTACACCAAGCTTGAGCCCTCTAACTATCAGTACGAGAGCGAGTACCCCTTCATGAACCGCGACCCGCGCTTCTATCGCACGTTCGCCTTCCCCGGCTTCCGCTGGGCCTACAACGGCAACGCTGCCGAGCACGACTCGCATAATCCTTCCGACGGTGCCAACTACACCCTCTGGAACTATGTGTGGTACACCGACCTGAACGACCAGGGCAACCCCGAGAGCGGCAACTCATACGCAGCCGACAACCTGCTGGGTTCTAAGCAGGGTGTCTATGTGCGCAAGAAGGGCGACGACCTCGACAACAATCCCTCTCCCCTCTACGTGTACAACCCGGCAGGCTGGAAGAGCGGTGCAGGTCCCTTCTACTCGAAGGCTCCTCTCATCGAACTGCGCTATGCCGAAGTACTGCTCAACCTGGCCGAGGTGGCCTGCGGTGCCGGCGATATGGCCTATGCCGTGGAGCAGCTGAAGAAAATCCGTGCACGTGCCGGCTATACGGCTGAGAACAACTACGGATTGCAGCAGAACCTCACTTCCGACCAGGCAACCTGCATGAGCGCCATCCTCTATGAGCGTCAGATTGAACTGGCCTACGAGGGCAAGCGTTTCGACGACATGCGCCGCTGGCTGCTCTTCGACGGCGGTTCTAAGTTCTCAAGCATCAGCGGTGCTCCTTCAACCTGGACTCTGACCGGCTGGGGTGGCAACACCTGCACATGGCTCGGCTTCAAGGAGTTCAACGGACAGCGCCGTGAGAACATCGAGTTCCGTCTGGCCGACAAATATGGCATAGGTACTACCCAGTGGGACGGCGACCCCCTGCTCACCACAAAAATGCCACAATATGGTATCTCTCCTATCGACAGTATAGCAAAGGCCTATGTGGCCTCGCATGAAGGTACGACGATGGACCAGGCCAAGACAATGCCCGAAAACATCTATAAGGCTGGTAAGCTGGTGCGTCCTGAGGGTGTGAACTTCAACAAGGGTGACATGAACGAACAGCTGGCCAACCTGAAGGCATGGTATCAGGATAACCTCGTGGTGAAAGAGAGAAAGGGCGACCGTCGCGACTCTCAGCACAACGACGAATACATCAACTTCCGTCCGAATTATTACCTGCTGGGCTTCAATTCCGGTATCCAGAACCAGAACAAGCGCCTGCCGCAGACCATCGGATGGCAGGACTACAACAACGGCGGTTCTAACGGAACCTTCGACCCGCTGGCCGAATAATCCCGTCAGACAGCATCTATCTTATAAAGCAGGCCTCACGTAATTAAACGTGAGGCCTGCTGTTTTTAAAAAAGAACTCCCATCCCTTCGGGAGGGGTTGGGGGTGGGTCTTTGGGTGGTGGTTTTTTGGGGGTGGGTCTTTAGGTAGGCCAAACTCCCCGCCCCTCAAGGGGAGGGGTTAGGGGTGGGGTCTGTAATCTCAAAAATCTCCCTTCATTTCTGAATTCCTTCGCACCCTTCTCTTGGTCGCTTCGCTCGAAATTAAATTTAAAATTAAATTAAAAATTATCCAAGCAAAGCTTGTTTCATAATTTTAAATTCAATTTCAAGGGCGAAGCCCGCCCAAAAGATTAAAATACAGACCCCACCCCTGCCCCTCCCCTCGATGGGAGGGGAGTTTTAGTTTAAGCCTCCTCTTTGGCAGCTTTATGAACGGGAAGCATCTTGCAGGATGCACCCGCTTTTCTGTTTTGTCGGTTAGTTACATCCTTGGCCGACGAACGTCTATAGAATAAACATCCTTTGCTTTGGAAAATGAAACAGCGTATTATCCTATTCCTTTATATGGGCTTGATGGCATGTGCAGCATGGGGCGTCCCCAAGCCAAAACCGCAGTTGCTGGTGCCGATGGACTATTCCTCCTGCGGCTATCACGCTTCAGAGCAGACGATTCCCAACGTGAAAAATGTGGTGTTTGTGGACAAAGCGGAACATCTGCAGCAGGCCATTGATGAAGTGTCGGCAATGAAACCCGAGAAACGCGGAGCCATCCTCATTGCCGAGGGAACCTATCTCCTGGATGAGCCGCTGCGCATCAAGGCCTCGGGCGTGGTGCTCAGGGGCATGGGTAAAGGAAAGACCATACTGGTGAAACGTGGTTTCGACCGCGGCGCAGCCGTCTATGTGGAAGGAAAGGCAGAAGCGGAAAAACCCCATTTCACCGTCGATAAACAGCGAAATATCCATCAGGCCGACGACCGGCTTGTCGAGATTACCGACAAACTGGTGAAGGCCGGAGCAACCACTTTCTCGGTGAAATCGGCCAAAAGACTGACCATTGGCAGTCGTATCCGCATCCTCCGCCCTTCTACATGGGAATGGATTTGCGGACTGAAGATGGACGATTTCGGCGGCGACCTTGACTATACCGGCTGGAAACCCACCGATATCGATATTGAATGGGACCGCACCATTACTGCCATCGAGGGCAACCGGCTGACGGTGGATGCACCGCTGACCTGCACCATGACGGCTGAACAAGGCGGCGGTTATATCATTAACACCAGTAACAAGGGCGAAATAACTGAAGTGGGCATTGAGAACCTGACGATAGAATCGGCCATAAACGACTGGAACCCAAAAGACGAAGACCACTGCTGGGACGGCATCTCGATGGATAACGCCCGCGACTGCTGGGTGCGCAGAGTCGATTTCAGGCATTTTGCGGGTTCGGCCGTGAATCTGCAGAAGCACACATCACGCATCACCGTCGAGGACTGCATCGCTTCGGAACCTGTTTCCGAAATCGGCGGCTGGCGGCGCCAGGTGTTCCTGACACGCGGACAGCAGTGTCTGTTCCAGCGCTGTGTGTCGCGTCAGGGCATCCACGACTTTGCCGCGGGCTATTGTGCCGCCGGTCCTAATGCCTTTGTGCAATGCGAGGGCGAGCAATCGCTGGGTTTCAGCGGTTCCATCGGCAGCTGGGCCTGCGGTCTGCTCTTCGATATCGTGAATATAGAGGGGCAGGACTTAGTATTCAAAAACGTCGAACAGTTCCAGATGGGAACGGGCTGGAACACGGCCAATTCCATGTTCTGGCAATGCACGGCAAGCACGCTGTGGTGCTATTCGCCCGACTCGCTCAACCGCAGCAGTGCACATGGCTGCTGGGGAACCATGACGGGCAACGGCAACTGGACCGGCAGCAACAACCACGTGTCGCCGCGCAGCCTGTTCTATCATCAGCTGGAACAGCGGCTTTCCGGAAACTCAGCGTCTATAATTAACGGTTATCTCCTGCCTGTTGCCGGCGAAGCCTCCACTTCACCGACAGTCGAAGAGGCCATGGCATTGGCGATGGAATCGTTGAAATACCCACGCACCACACTGGAAATGTGGATGGACAGCATCCCCTACACGGCTTCGCTAAGCGCTAAAGGGGTGAAAAAGGTGGCTGGAATTAGTCGCGGTGCGACCGCTGCTCACCAGACGGTGATTGCTGCAGATGGCGTTTTGAGCACTGACGGGACACTTGCTACCGGCAATCGCTATGCCATTCCCTGGTGGAGCGGAAGGGTAAAGGATAATTTTGTGCAGACGTCAGCACAGCCTGCCATCACGCGTTTCGTGCCTGGCCGCGAGGGAACGGGGTGGACCGACCGCATTGACTCGGTGGCCGTTTTCCTCGAAAACAACCATTATTCCATGCTCGACCATCACTACGGACTCTGGTACGACCTCCGACGCACCGACCACGAGCGCATCCGTCGCGCCGACGGCGATGTGTGGCCACCCTTCTATGAACAGCCTTTCGCCCGTACCGGACAAGGACAGGCCTGGGACGGACTATCCCGATACGACCTCACCAAACCCAATGAATGGTACTGGATGCGCCTGCAGCAGTTTGCAGAAAAAGCCGATAAAAAGGGCGTTTTTCTCTTCCATCAGCACTATTTCCAGCACAATATACTGGAAGCCGGAGCCCACTGGGTGGACTGCCCTTGGCGCGCCGTCAATAATGTGAACCAAACGAGCTTCCCCGAACCCGTGCCTTTTGCCGGTGACAAGCGCATCTTCATGGCCGAACAGTTCTATAATGAGAACGATCCCGTTCTGCGCCCGCTTCACCAGCAATACATCCGCATGTGTCTGGACAAACTGAAGGAACAGCCCAACGTGGTGCATCTCATCAGTGCCGAATACACCGGTCCGCTGCATTTCACCCGCTTCTGGCTGCAGACCATTGCCGAATGGGAACGCGAAACCGGCCAACATCCGCTCATTGCACTGAGCTGCACCAAAGACGCGCAGGACTCCATCTTGGCAGACCCTATATTAAATAAGGTGGTAGATATCATCGACATCCGCTATTGGCACTACAATACTGACGGGCTGTGGGCTCCGGCAGCCGGCAAGAACATGGCTCCGCGCCAGTGGATGCGCAAGATGCCAGTGGGAAAAACAGGTTTCGAAGAGGCATACCGGGCCGTGCGCGAGTATCGTGACCGCTATCCCGACAAATCCGTCACATTCTATTCACAGCAGTATCCGCAATATGGATGGGCAGTGCTGATGGGCGGAGGTTCGCTTCCCAATGTGAAAATCTCCAGCGAACAGCTGCTGAAAGACATCACCGTGATGAAGCCCATGGACGGAAAAAACTGCAAACTGCTGGGCAACGAGAGCTGCGGCTACCTGATTTACCGCACAGGAAGCAATGCTTCGGTTCAGTTGAAACCCGGTACATATATGGTGTGTTCGGTAGATGAAAAAACCGGAGAGGTAAAAACCACGATGAAATCGGCAGAAATTAACGCTGTGTACGCGCCCAGTCATCCTATTGAATGGCTTCAGCGAAAACGGTAGATTATCTAAAAATTGATTAAAATCAAGGGAAAAAATTAGATTTTTTCATTTTAAAATCTATTTTTCCCTTTTTTTTTATACATTTGCAATTATCTTTGCATCCAGAAAATCAAGCTATCTACTAAATACAAAACGTTTCTCGTTCATGATTAACTTCACTACACTCTACGACAAGCACATCGACAACCTGTTCGCTTTCGGGTCAAGGTTCACCTCCGATCGCGAGATGATAAAAGACTGCATACAGGACGTGTTTGTAAAATTGTACACGCGCAGGGATTCTCTTGACAATGTGGACAAGATTGAGAGCTATCTGTATGTGTCGCTTCGTAATAGGATTAACGACGAGTTCCGCCGCAACGTGCACCTGTGCGACCACGAGATTACCGACGTTTCCATGAAGGGCATGGCCGAAGCCGAAGCCTTTGCCAAAGAGAAAATGGAGCGCCAGCAGCAGCTCTCGGCAAGCGTAGAGAAATATTTCTACATGCTCTCGCCCCGCCAGCGCCAGATTATCACCCTTTATTATAAGGAACAGCGCAAGTATGATGACATCTGCCAGATTATGGGCATCAACTATCAGAGCGTGCGCAACCTGATGCACCGCAGCATCATGCGACTGCGCTCGCTGGCCTCATCGCTGGAAGTGGCCGTTTAAAAATATTTCAAATAGTGAAGAAATAGTGGTTACATCATCCTCTTGTCAGCGTCTTTCCAATAAAGAAAGTCAATGACAAACAGGAAAAACATCATAAACCGGACGAAAAAGGTTGTTGAGAAATACATTTGCAAAGTCCAGCCGCTCTCGCCGAAAGAGAAGGAAGAGCTGAAAATGCGAATCCAACTCACGATAAAAGAGTACAACCGGGCTTCAAGATAGAATTAATAGGTTAATAATAAGTTATAAGTAATTGGTTTAAGTAAAAGGCTGCCGAATGGCAGCCTTTCTTTTTACCTGTATTTGAAACTCGAGCCTCCCACGAACTCACGCATGATGCTGGTGGGGGGAATCTCCTTGTCGCTGACAGGGATGAAATAATGAATGAACTTGAGCAGCCGGTGGGCCTCGCTGTATTCCGGACAGTTCTTTGGCACACTCGAGAGAATAATCTCGGCATGGGTGCGCAGCACGGCGAACTCAATGTTGAGTGCCGAATTGAACATGGCATCGGCCGTTTCCTGGAAGGGAAATATCCATTTGTCTTCGGCCTCACACACATTCTTCCACTGGCTGATGGTCTGCTGTGCGGTGAAAGCGCCCTTGTTGTAGTCGCGGATGATGCGGCGAAGCAGGCGGTTGTCGCGCACGGGAATCCAGTTATGGTCGTCGAGCGAGATGCTGGTGAGCGCAGAGATGTAGATCTTGAACTTCTTGGAATCGTCAATCTTTTGCGTGAGCAAAGGATTCAGTGCGTGGATTCCTTCGATGATGAGCACACTGTCTGACGAGAGTTTCACCTTCTTGCCATTGTATTCGCGCTTACCCGTCACGAAATTATACTCAGGCACTTCCACGCGCTCGCCTTTCATCAACCGGGTGAGATGGTCTTCCAACAAGCTATACTCCACGGCTTCAATGTTATCGAAGTCGTAGTCGCCGTTGGGCAGCTTGGGCGTGTCCACGCGGTTCACGAAATAGTCGTCGGTAGAAATCGAATAAGGCCGCAGGCCACAGGCCAGCAACTGGATGCTGAGTCGCTTGCAGAAAGTTGTCTTTCCCGATGATGAGGGGCCTGTAATCAACACAAGTCTGACGGGATTCTCCTCGGCTCTGAAGCGACGGTCAATCTCCTCGGCAATCTGAACGATTTTCTTCTCCTGCAAGGCTTCGCTGACCTGAATCAGCTCAGAAGCATGACCTTTCATGATGGCCTTGTTCACATCGCCGGCATTAGAGAGGCGCATGATGATATCCCAGCGAGTCTTCTCGGCAAACATCTCGTAGGTCTTCGGCATATCCACCTTTTCAGCAAGCACGAGCGGATTGTGCCAGTCAGGGACACGCAGCAGCATACCATCGTGATATGGCTCCACATCCCACACTTTCAGATAGCCTGCCGACGGCACCAGCGGTCCATAGTAATAGTCCACCGTATCACCCAGCATGTAGTAGTCGCTGTAAATCTGTCCGCTGGTTTCCAGAAGTTTCACCTTATCGGTAAATCCCCTTTCGGCAAACACGCGGATAGCCTCTTCGTTGGTGGCTTCGCTTCGACGGAACGGCATGTCAAGGGCTATTATCTCCTCCATGCGTTGATGGATGCGCTCCACGTCACCCTCGTCCAGCGACTCGCCACCTTTCTTCTTGAAGTTGCAATAGTATCCGCGCGAGATGGTATGCTCGATGAAGAGTTTAGAACCGGGGTAGAGGTCGCTGGTAGCCTTGTAGAGCACAAAACAGAGAGAGCGGACATAAACGCGGTGGCCCGACCCCTGACGGGCATCAAGGAACTCCACGTCGCGGTTCTGGTAAAGTCGGAACTTCAGTCCCTGCGGGGCGTTATTCACTTTGGCTGAAACCACAGGAAAAGGCATCTGCAGCTCATCGGCAAACTCATGATAGACGTCGAGCAGTGAGGTTCCTTCGGGAAAACTCTTGGTTTTGTTGTTGTTCTTACAGCGGATTTGTAACATGGGTGTTGGGTGTTAGGTGATGGGTGATTATTTTTTCTTAGGTCTCCGGCGAGCCCATCCTTCTTCACTGAAGTCGGGTTCTTCGCCGCGGAAATCGGTCTTCTTCGCCTTCATCCCGCCGGGATTGAGGAACTGCATCCAATCGTCTTTCTTGAACTTATGCTGGTCGGGCTGTTCCTGGGAACGGACAGGACGGGACTTTCCACGACGGAAATCGCGCACCTTTGCGCCCGAAGCGCCTCCCCGTTGCTTTTCGGCAGGCATTGAGTCGGCCTCGTTGCAGCGCACTTCGCGGCTCTTGTACCAGGCTCCGTTCAGCGCCTGCATCACTTTGCGTGCCTCGCGCTCGGGAACCTCAAAGAAAGAAATAGTGTTCTGCAGTTCGATATGTCCCACGGGAACACGGCCGCCCACATTGCGGTTGATGAACTGCATGGCCTCGCCTGGATAGAAACCGTCTTTCTTTCCCAGGTTAATGAACAGACGCTTATAGCCTTTCTCGGGTTTGCGCGGCCCGTGCTCGGCCGACTTCTCTCCCCTGCCCTTGGCTCCACGCTCCTTCTTGTCTTTCTTTGACTCCACGGGAACCTCAATCTCGGGTGCATCGGCATAGTACGACAGGAATCTTCCGAACTCCATTGAGACCATCTTCTTGATGATGTCGTCCTTGTCCATGTATTCGAAATAGCGGCTGATGTCTGCCATGAAGGGGCCAATCTGTTCTTCGTCCACATCGGTCTTCACTATCTGGTCCATCACCTTGTACAGCTGCTTCTTGCAGATTTCCTGAGGCGTGGGAATGTCTCCCTTGACGAACTCTTTCTGGATTTCCTTCTCTATGGCCCTTATCTTGCTCTTCTCGCGGGTGTGCACGATGCTGATGCTGGTGCCTTTCTTGCCGGCACGACCGGTACGGCCCGAGCGATGGGTATAGCTCTCGATGTCGTTGGGCAAACCATAATTGATGACATGCGTCAGGTCGTCGACGTCGAGTCCGCGGGCAGCCACGTCGGTTGCCACGAGCAACTGCACGGTGTGCTGACGGAACTTGGCCATGGTCAGGTCGCGCTGCTGCTGCGAGAGGTCGCCATGAAGGCTCTCGGCATTGTAGCCGTCGCGAATCAGCAGGTCGGCCACCTCCTGTGTTTCCACTTTCGTGCGACAGAAAATGATGGCAAAGATGCGCGGATTATAGTCTACGATGCGCTTCAGCGCGGCATATTTATCCTTGGCATTCACCATATAATATATATGGTTGACGTGCTCGGCGCCCTCGTTGCGCGAACCCACCACAATCTCCTTCGGGTCGTGCAGGAAGTTCTTGGCTATCTTCTCAATCTCGCGACTCATGGTTGCCGAGAAGAGCAGCGTGTTACGCTCCTTGGGAACTCCGGCCAGAATAGTATTGATATCCTCCGAGAATCCCATGTTGAGCATCTCGTCGGCCTCATCGAGCACCACGTTGTACACAGCATTCAACTGGGCTACCTCGCGCTCCATCAGGTCAATCAGACGACCGGGAGTGGCCACAATGATGTGAACGCCCTTCTTCAGCGCACGGATTTGCGGCACGATATCGGTGCCGCCATATACAGGCACCACA
This sequence comes from Prevotella sp., assembly GCA_017508965.1. GTDB lineage: Bacteria > Bacteroidota > Bacteroidia > Bacteroidales > Bacteroidaceae > Prevotella. The sequence continues at coordinate 10,880 of JAFWQT010000128.1, forward strand.
TGTATTCCCTCGATGTATTTGGAAAAATCCTTCAGGTCGTCGGCAATCTGCAGGCAGAGTTCTCGCGTTGGACAAAGCACAATGGCCTGCGTCTGATGCGAGCGCACGTCGACGCGCTGCAGGAGCGGGATGCCGAAGGCGGCCGTCTTGCCAGTACCTGTCTGTGCCAGTGCTATAACGTCGTTTCTTGTTCCCAGAAGGTAGGGAATCACTTCCTCCTGCACGGGCATAGGCTGTTCGAAACCTAATTCCTCAATAGCGCGGCGAATCTGTTCGCTCACGCCCAATTCTTCAAATGTCTTCAAATGTTGTTTCCTTTTTTAGCCGGATAGCCGGCTATCCGTTAATTATTTAAATATTTCTTTCCGTTGCGGATATAGATGCCGCCCTGAGGCTCCTGGATGCGCTGCCCATGGAGGTTGTAGAGCGGAGTTGAGGTTGTGGCATCATTGCGAACAACAGTATTGATGCCCGTTAATACCTGCACCTCGATATTGCAGCCGTGGAAATTCCCTATTTTGCCTTCCACTTCCGTTCCGTCGGCCTTAATCAGATAAGCGCCTTTGATACCGATGGTGTAGTTGCCGGTCTGCATGAATTGTAGTGTAACGCGGCGGATGCTATTACCCACTTTTGTCTTGTTGAAAGTGAAGGTCTGCTCCGCATCCGACATGCCCTCATACTGTTCTTTCCCGTCAGACTCTCCATATACCTTCAGGCTGAGCTTTTTGTCGTCCGGCTTTTCAGTCAGCACCACCCTGATGCCCTTAAAGTCGCTTACCCGTAAGGCATCTCCGCTATATAGACTCATTTCCGACCACTGATAAGTGTAGGTGGCCCGATAGCCCAATTCCCGTCCTACGGGATCAGCGGGAATCACGTAGTCATCGCCATACCAGCCTTTCAGAATGGCATTCTTGATTTCGGGCATTGACCATTTCAGTTTCAATCGGTCCATGCCGTCGATAAGTCCCATCCAATAAAAAGTGCCAATGCCGGCTGCCTTGGTCTTCTGTACGAAGAATTTGGAGAACTCCGCCATGTTGCTACGATAGTTGGTGTAGGCACCTTCGGTGGAAGTGCCCCACTCGCCGAAGATGACGGGGGCTCCCTTGGCCACCAGATGAGTCTTCAGTTTCGCAATAATGTCATCAACCGATTTCCTGGTGTCTGTAAGATTAGTCACCCCGGGATAGGAATGAACTTCAAAGATGAGATGATTCTGCGCCTGGTCGGCAGGCAGTTTCATCTCCTTCAGCGGGTCTGTCAGATGCTCGTTCCATGTGCCCTCTCCACAACAGGCGGCATAAGTGTTCACAATCAGATTGCGGTTTGCGTTGTTGCCGCCAGTGGCACGCACGGTGTTCACGAAGTTCTGTGCATAGTCGTTGATGGCCTTGTAGGCATTGGCTGCCACCGTGGCATCATATCTCGAAGGCGATGCAAACGAGGCAAAACACCACGAGTCATACTGATCGAGCATCTCGTTGTACGACTCGAAGAGCAGATGCTCATCATAGTTCTTGAACCGCTCGGCCACCTGCTGCCAGATTTTCACGAAACGGGCATTCATCGTTGAGAAATTGGTGGTGGTGGCCATCAGCCACCCTTCAGTTCCCGTGTCGTGATGCACATTGATGATGCAATACATGCCTTGGTCCAGCACATAGTTCACCACTTCTTCCACGCGAGCCATCCAGGCCTCGTCGATATTGTTGTTACCGTCAAGATGCTGATACCAGGTTACAGGAACACGTATGGCATTGAAACCTGCGTCCTTGAAAACCTTGAAGAGTTCCGGCGGAGTCACCGGCTGCCCCCAGCAAGTCTCGTAAATGGAAGTCTCTTTCCCTGTCAGTCCGGAGTTACATGCATCCAGCGTGTTTCCCAGGTTCCAGCCCACCTTCATATTGGCCACAGCCTGCGTAGCCGTTTCGAAATCGGCGGCAAAAACAGATAACTGGAAGACACAGAGAAAGAGTGACAACCAAATGAATTTCTTCATATCCTTTTGATTTTTCGGCAAATATACAACTTTTCAGGTAAAAACCCAAGATTACTTGCCACTTTTTGCATCTTTTGGGTAATTACCGCCTGAAAAGCTGCTGCCGAAAAACCATCGACGCTCTTACGCCACTTCCTTACCGAATGGCGACAGGGCCAGCTTGGCCAGCCGGAAATGCATCTTTCCGAAGGGGATTCCAATGATGGTGATATAGAAAATGATGCCGTAGAATATATGGGTAAGCCATATCCAGATGCCGCCCACAAAGAACCATAGCACGTTCATAAAGACGTTCAGACAACCCGGCTGCGTCTCCTTCCACTGAACCTTCTGACCAAACGGCCAGATGGCAAGCAGACCCAGCTTGAAACTCTGCAAACCGAATGGTATGCCGATGATGGTAATCATCAGTGCCAGTCCGCCAATGAAATACTCCAGGGCAATATGAAAACCGCCAAATACAACCCAGATGATGTTTCCTAATGTCTTCATTTTTATATGTTCATTTAAAACTTTTCATCTCTTAGACGAAAGAACGATACCAAAAGTTGCACCGATTCTTCAATCATGTCAGACTTTCCGTATTTCAGGTACCTGACTTTTGTGGCAGTTTCCTCTTGAGCAAGAATAATCCTGCGATTGCCAGGACCACACAGGCGATGGTGGATTTGGCATCGGGCATAAAAATGACAGGGATTTTCGACATCTGAACCTCACCGAGCCCAAACACACAATAGACGCCAAACAACGTGGCTGTCAGGTTACTGCCGGCATGTAGCAGAACGGCATACCATATATTTCTTGACCAGATGAACACCAGTCCGAAAAGCGTTGCAGCAAGGAAAGAACCAAAGAAGTTGCGCACATGAGGGATGCCAAACAGCACAGCCATCACCATACAAACAGCTATCTGTGCTCCCCGCCGACGGAAAGGCGAGATGGCCAGCTGGCGATAACACAGTTCTTCGAGTACAGGGGCAAGCAGCACGGCGTGGACACTTGCCAGCAGGTCTTCACGAATTTCATCCGGCGTGAATGCTATCGGTTCCAATCGGACCGTATTTATAAGAGATGTGAAACCATAGACAAGGTATCCCTGAACAACCGACCATAGCGGAGCCATCAGCAACAGTCCAGCGACAACAGGAAAAATCGGCCATTTCATCGAGAATTGTCTGGCTTCGGGAAACACTTTCGGTTCCACCCGCTTTACGATAAAGAAGGTCAACGCGATGGCGCCCAATGTGATAATCCAACAAAGAACCTGACTCCCTAGTGACTCGTCGCCATCCGCCATGGGCAATGCCGTCAAGTAGATAATACCAAGTCCGTAAGCTGCTGCAAGGACGGGCATTAGTGGTTTCAGAATAGTGGCAAGCTTTTTCATAGATACCGAGCAATCAGTTATGCTAATTGCCTGCAAAGTTACACTATTCCTTTCACATTCTGCCACCTTTAAAGATATTTAGTCAAATTATTTCTTGACTTTGCCCTTGCTTTCCAGACAGTGAGTGAAAAGTTCCAGCTTTTCGGCATTCTCTCTGACATTTGTCTGCACCTCGTCAAGGTCGAAGAATGGGAGGGGATAGCAGTCTTGCAGGAAATAATGCCCCTGATAGGGGTCGGTTATTATATCATAATGCAGTACAAGTCCGGTGTATAGCCTGCTGTCCCAGTCACAAACGAAATTGGCCATGAACAGTTCTTTGCCTCCCAAATAGAACTTGATTTGGCGGAATGTCCCAAGAATCTCGTATAGAGGCTTGTGCATTTCGCGGAACTTGATTTCGCGTGTGGTGGCGTCATACCATTCTATGTCGTGCTCGGTAAAGAGCAGTTGCTCATAACTGCCCGAGCGTGTCTCTGACTCGCTGACACCACAGGCAGCAAGCAGCTTATTTTCTACAGGATCAATAATCAAAATAGGTTTCTCGGGTTCGTAACTGTCAATACTGCAAGCTGTCATCGTGCCCGCAATGGCTATCGCCATCATCCAGGCGAGGGGTTTGAATTGTCTCATATTCTTCATTTATTATAATGTCGTCTCTATTTATATAGTCCGCAAAATAGAGAAAAGACTGCACCGTTTACCAAGTAAATCTGATGCCCAGCGGCAAAGAGAACATAAACGGATGCTCGGTGCGGTAGGTCTCGATGTCGCTATGCGTCGGGATAAAGTACTGCAGGCTGGGCTCCACGAAGAAACCCACATGGGGCGTCAGGTGGAGTTGCAGGCCAAGGCCGAAGGTCGTGGAGAACTGCCACGGCACACGGATAGCGGTCTGGTCGCTGGATTCAAGCACTCCGTTCACATAGTAGTCCGTATTGAAGGATGGACTGACGGGAATTTCGGTAGTCAGTCCGAGACTGCCATAGAAGTTCCACTGCTTTTTGCCATATATAGTATAGGTGCCCTTCACGGGGATGCCGAGATAGTGGATGGTCTGCTGCTCGCGGATGGTGTAGCCCTCTGCTCCCATCTCGAAGTCGGAGGCCAAACGGCTGTAGCTAAGACCCGTCTCCAGTCCGAGACTTCTGCTCAACCTGTACCTCAATGCCAGCGACCACATTACTGGCATGCGGTGATGGCTGGTGCGCAGCATCTTGTCATCACCCGGACGGTTGGCATTGCTTAAGGCAATGTTCATGATGGCGCTGCGTGTCTTCTCGCTCACGGCGTCAGGACGGTTTGCCAGATATACCGCATAGTCAGCCCAATTGTCGATGCTGTTGGGAACGACGTATCCTGGTTGTCCTCCCTGAGAGGGAGAGTGTTGGATGGCCGGGTCGATAAAAGGCTTGTAGATATAGGGCTGGTTATAATGGTTTTGCTCGTCGAACTGCCCTGCATAGGCCAGTTCCAGCGACCATTTCTTTTCGCTGTCAGTGCTCTTGGCCGGCTGGTCGGGCAACAGCTGGGCCGTATCGTAATGCGGCAGTTCCATCTTGCGGATAATCTTCGTCGTGTCTGTCGCCGTAGAGTCTGGAATCATCTGCTCCTGGGCCATCGTATTTAATATGGTGTCAAGCTTAATGGTATCCACCGTCTGGGCGACAACCCGTTGCATGGTATCGGCAGCAAGAGTCGTATATCTAAAGGGAAGAGGAACCATCACGGGCTCATTAGCCGGTTTCCTGGCTGATTCTTTCAGCGACGGCTGATGCTCACTCTCGCTCTTTTCCTGCTTTGCTGCCATGGGATCCTCTTGTTTGGTGACAGCATTATCCCCCTTCCTGAGCAAGAATAACGTGACGGGAATGAATAGCAACAGAAGCATAGCCACCCAATAGTGCTGCATCATCTTGCGCAGCATCTTCTTCGCCCGTGCCAGTTGCGAAGACGACGAATGTGGCTCAATGCCCAGCATGTCGGCAATTTCCTTGTGCGACATGCTTTCGAACACCGACAGACGGAACACCTGCCCGTAGCCTTCAGGCAGACGGTCTATCATCCTGACCACCTCGCTCAGCGGTACGCCTCTCACATCTGCCTGTTCCGTAGGCTGCGACACCATTGCTGCCTCTTCTATCGGAACCATCGTCACAGCCGTCTGCTGCTCCATGCATTTCCGGGCCACGTTCCTTGTGATGGACGTCATCCAGGCCTCTGCCCGTCTCGCATCGCGCAGCCTGTCAAACGAGGTGAAGATAATCACAAAAGCATCGTGCAGCACATCCTCCACCGTCTGCTCGTCGCTGATATAACGCCGACATACGCCCCTCATCTGTTGGGCGTATGCCTTATACAGCTCTCCGAGGGCATCCGCATCCCCCTGTCTGCACCGTTCTATCAGCCGTGTTATCTCCATCGCGAGCATAACGTCTCTATCTTTATGTATGCTAATAACGGAAAAGACTGCACGAAGGCCCAAACTTTTTATAAGTTTTTACATTCTTTTACGTTACGATGCTTTCGACAAAGCAAATTAAAACAAGTTTTATTTGCATTTGTTCTCACTTATACGTAACTTTGCATAAGTTACTTGCGCTCGACAAAGCAAATTAAAACGAGTTTTATTTGCATTTGTTCTCACTTATACGTAACTTTTCATAAGTTATCTCCGTCTCTGCAAAAAAAATAAATACATTTATTTTGTTCTGCACTCGACTTTTAGTAACTTTGCAGCAAATAAAGAAACAATAAATATGAACATCGGAATATTCTGTAGTGCCAACCACGACATCGACCGCGATTTCTTCACGCTTACGCATGAATTCGGAGAGTGGGCTGCCAAAGAGGGACATACCATTGTCTATGGCGGATGCAACATGGGACTGATGGAATGTGTGGCCCATGCGGCCTTCAATGCAGGCGGACGGACGATTGGCGTGGTTCCCAGAATCGTTGAGACGCACGGCAAGGCCAGCGACTATTCCACGGTGACGATACCCTGCGAGAATCTCAGCGACCGCAAGGACCTGCTGATGCTCCACAGCGATGTCTTCGTTGCCCTGCCCGGCGGCATCGGCACCCTCGATGAAGTGTTCACCGTGGTGGCCTCATCCACCATCGGCTATCACGAAAAGAAGGTGATACTCTACAACATGAAAGGATTCTGGAACGGACTGATAGCCTGTCTCGACGACCTGCACGAGAAAGGCGTCACCCGCAAACAATGGCGCTCGTATATCCGGGTAGCCAATTCCCTCGAGGAACTGACAGCACTACTGAATAAATGACACCCACCCCTTCCCCTCCCGAAGGGAGGGATTTCGGATGTGCTTACAGCCTTTTACTGCAATGAAAAATCCCTCCCTTCGGGAGGGACTTAGGGTGGGTTATTTATAAATCAATGTTGTAATCCTATCCTCGCTCATCAATTCGCGGGCCACCTGCTGTATCTGCTCCGCCGTCACCTCTTCTATTTGCGAGTAAAGACTGGTGATATCCTTCTCCCAACCATAGTGTAGGAAGCTCTTGCCGAAATCGAGGGCAAACTGCTCGCGGTTGTCGCAGGCAATGCCTATCTGTCCCTTTAATTGCCGTTTGGCAGCCTTCAGTTGGGAGTCGGTAAGCGGTTTCTCAATAATCTTGTCCAGTTCGCGGCGCACCAATCGGAGGCAACGTTTCACATCGTGGGAGTCGCATCCGAAATAGACGCCCCAAAGTCCCGTGTCCCCATAACTCACCATTGTGGATTCCACGGTATATACCAGTCCGTTACGCTCCCGGAGCGATATGTTCAGTCGCGCATTCATTCCCGGTCCGCCTAACAAGTTGTTAAGCAGATACAGCGGAATACGCAACGGATGATGAATGTCATATCCCCGTGTTCCCAGCATTACATGCGCCTGATGTGTTCCCTTCTCCCTTATTATAAAACTAGAAGCCGAACCGGAAAGCATTTCTCTCTCCTCTTTCCTCTCTCCTCTTTCCTCTCCTTTCTCTCCTCTCTCCTCTTTTTCCAATAACCTCACCAGCTTCTCAAACTCCACATCCCCATACGCAAAGAAGATGGAGTTTTCCGGCCTGTAATACTTCCGTGCGAAGCGCAGGGCATCCTCCGTAGTGAACTTCCTCACGCGCTCGGCATTGCCCAGGATGTTATGTCCAAGCGGATGACCTTCGAAAAGAATATTCTCGAAATCGTCGTAGATCAGTTCCGCAGGCGAATCGTTGTAACTCTCTATCTCGTCGCAGATCACCTCCACCTCCTTATCTATCTCCGTTTGCGGATAAGTGCTGTGGAAAACAATATCCGTCAGCACGTCCACAGCCTTCGGCAGGTGCTCTTTCAGGATAGCCGCATAATAGACCGTGTCCTCCTTCTGCGTAAAGGCATTCAGGTCTCCCCCCACGCGCTCCAGTGTGTTCAGAATCTGCAAGGAACTGCGGCGCGCCGTTCCCTTGAAGGTGACGTGCTCCACGAAATGCGCCAGTCCCTCCTCCCCCGGCTCCTCATCCCGTGTTCCCGCCGCTATCTCATAACCACAATAAACCACCGGCGAAGCCGACGGCAGATGAATCACGCGCAGTCCATTAGACAAAGTATAAGTATTGTACTTCATAAATCAGGGGACAAAGTTAGTGCAAATGAGTGGAAAAACCAAATTTATTTGGGTTTTCCCGAGTGCAGCCTAACTTCACGGCTCGAAGAGACGTAAAGTTAGTTTAAAATTCCGATTAAGCGAAAAGAAAGCAAATTTATTTGTTTTCTTGAGCGTGAGAAATTTATCTAAAAGAGTGGAAAAACCAAATTTATTTGGGTTTTACCGAGTGCAGCCTAACTTCACGGCTCGAAGAGACGTAAAGTTAGTACAGAATTTTCTCACGTCGGGCAAAACAAATGCAAATTATTTGCAAGCCACACTTTTTCTTCTGTTTTCAAGGAAACCGCCTTCACGCCTTCATCTTCCTGCAACACATTGAATCAGAGTTATTTACAGATGAAACCGCGGTTTCATCCGCTTTCAGAATCTATCAAGGTCCGAAAAAGACCTGCCACCCGACAAAAAGATAATCAATTACTTCCGAATCTATGATGTATTGCTCACCGATTCATCATAGATTGACAGCGGAAACATAATGAAACCGACTGCAATACATTATCTATTTCACTCCCATTGATTATCTTTTTCAGGCGAAAGCGTATGAAGGCAGATGAAACCGGCGGTTTCATTCGTAACCACCTGTATTTTAACACATTACAGAATTATGAAGGCATGAAAGCGGTTTTTAGCTTTCTTATATAGGAAGCCCATGACATTTCGTCGAATCCACGATAATCACTTGCACCCTCCAAACAAAAACCAATCACAAGGCTTGTGAAAACTTCAAAAAAAACATCCCGACAGATGATAATCAATAAAAAAGTTGTATCTTTGCGCTATCCTAATCATCTACGATATGCCTAATAAGAACATCTTTGCCGGATTTGGTGTCAGATCAGAGTTCGTAAACCTCATTTACTCGGAACTGATGAAGCGTGAGTTCATAAGTTATGCCGACATACTCACATTGTATTGCAAAAGGCCTAAAGGTTATTATGAAAAGAAAGCCTGCAACCGCGAACCAGGCTATGGTGAACTGAAAAAAGCATTTCCCGAGGTACTGAAAGCATTGGAAAAAACTTGCCCCGGATGTATTGAGGATAACGGACAAAGCAAAGGTAAAGCATACAGATATATTGGTGAAAGCAACGATCCTCTGGCAGAAGAGCGGAAAGCCATAGTTCAGAAATCCGTGGAGGACTATGTTTCTTTTTGCAAGGCATCAGCAGGCATTTTGCCTGCGAGTTGGTTTTCTTCATTCTTTGAGAACACACAATTACTCCTTGACACGAACAAGGACACCCAAGAAGGGAGAGTTCCTATTATCTCAGGTTTAGAACAGAATCTCACGAATATCGATTTGCTGCCGCTATTCTATAAGGCCATTTCCAACAAACAGGTATTGCAATTCGCTTATCAACCCTTTGGCCAAGAACCATTTGAACTCATTTTCCACCCCCAGTTTATCAAGGAATACAATGGCCGGTGGTTTGTCTTCGGCGATGCCAATCGCGAGCCATTCAAGGCATACAATGTTCCTTTGGACAGAATCGTCGGGAAACTGGAGACTGTAGAGGGCGTCGAGTATATTCCTGCCGAGAAAGGATTCTATCAACAGTTCTTTAAAAATATCATTGGTGTTACCCATGAGAAGGATGCCAAAGTGGAAACGGTGGTTATCAGAACCAAAACGGAATACCAGCATGGTTTGCTGTTGACAAAGCCCCTGCATCATTCCCAGAAAGAAACGCTGCCCTTTGGCGAACATGATTGCCAATGGTACGGCGAGGTTACACTGACGATAGAACCCAACCGTGAACTGCGAGGTAAAATCATGCTTTATGGCGAAAACTTAGAAGTAATGCAGCCACAGCCATTAAGAGAGCAAATCAAGGAGATTCTCGCAAAACAATTAGAAAACTATAGCAATATAAAAGAATAAGATCATGGATACGAATACCGAACAACTCTCAATCATAGCAGAAGGATGGTTGCATAAAGATACCCCAACCTTTGATGAACTATCAACATCTATTCTTCAGACCCACCAGTCAGCACAGGCCAATGCCATTAAAGCCGTCAACCAGATGGCCACACTTCGCAACTGGCTGATAGGCTGTTACATTGTGGAGTATGAACAGAAAGGCAGCGACAGGGCGAGATATGGTGAAAGATTGCTGAAACGGCTGGAGGAAAGAGTAAACACCAAGGGACTGAACTTAACGCTGTTTAAGAATTCACGTCGTTTTTTCCTTTTGTATCCAGAACTGCGAGAAATGTTTGGAAAAAGTTCGACGACGTCGGACTTTTCCACAGATGTAAGTAAAGATAGAGAAAAAAGTCCGACGCCGTCGGACAAATTCAAAACACCAGCCAAAACGCTCCTCCAAAAATTGTCTTTTTCACATATTTGTGAAATCATGACCCAAGACGATCCTTTGGCCCGTTTCTTCTACGAAACGGAGTGCATCAAGGGAATTTGGTCGGTTAAGGAACTGCGTCGCCAGATTTCCACTAACCTCTATTTCCGCAGCGGAGTCAGCAAAGATCCCCAAAGATTGTTGAGCACTATCAAATCCGAAACAAACACGCCTGCACTAACTATCCGTCAGCCCTTCACTTTCGAGTTCTTAGGACTGAATGCCAAAGACGTTATCGCAGAGTCCGATTTGGAGGAAGCCCTCATCAGTCATCTGCAAGAATTCCTGTTGGAACTGGGCAAAGGTTTCTGTTTCGAAGCTCGCCAAAAACGTATGATTATCGACGATGAGTACTATTTTGCAGATTTAGTTTTCTATAATCGAATTCTGCATTGCAGCATCATCGTTGAGTTGAAGAACGATGAGTTCAAACACGAATACCTCGGACAACTCAATGCCTACGTATCATATTATAATGAAAACGAGAAGCATCAAGGTGACAATCCGCCCATCGGCATTCTGCTCTGCACTCGCAAGGGTAAAAAGATGGTAGAATATGCCCTTGCTGGTCTGGACAACCATCTCTTCGTTTCTACATATATGTTACAATTACCCGACAAGGCGACGTTAGAGAAGTTCTTGATAGACGAAACGGAAAAGGGAATAAAACATGATTAACCGTAACATCCAAAACGGTTCCATGGAGAACGGAACCGTTCATGAGGCAGAAATGCTTGCAGCAATCGAAAATCGGTTGTACCTTTGCAACGCATTTGAAACACAAGTGCAGAACATTGAGTACTAACAAAAACACAAAAAAGTATGCGCACAGCAAACAACAACTTCACAGTAGAGGCACTCGTAGCCAAGTATCGTAACTATGTTAAGGAGCACTGCCCCAAGACATTAGCATGTTATCCTGTGAAGGGGAAATTCGTTGAAGAGGAGGTTCCTAATGAG
>JAFWQT010000129.1 GCA_017508965.1 Prevotella sp.
GCTGATGAACTGGGCGCCATAGCAGATGCCCAGCACGGGCAGACGGCCCATGAAGCGCGACAGGTCTACCTTGAAGGCCTCGGGGTCGTGCACGCTGTAGGGCGAACCGCTGAGGATGACGCCTATCACGTCGCTATCGTCCTCGGGGTACTTGTTGTACGGCAGAATCTCGCAAAACGTATCGAGTTCGCGCACACGCCGGCCGATGAGCTGGGTGGTCTGCGAACCGAAGTCGAGAATAATGATTTTCTGTTGCATGTATAATGGTTTTACTTTTTTACCTTTTTACTTTTATTGGAGGTTGTTCAGGAACTGCTCGGCTTCGTGCAGGGTGTCGAGCTTGCCCACGTCCATCAGCTGCAGGTCCTTCTGCTCGTGGCCCACGAAGGCAAACTGATGGCAATACTTCAGATAGAAGTCGATGATGCCGAAGCGGTCGGGCATCTCGCTGAAAAGGGGGAACACCGAGGGCCAGATGACGTGGATGCCGCTGAAGGCGAGTTTCTGAAGTGAGGTGTGAAAGGCTACGGGTTGGCGAGCCTCGCTCGGGAATGGGGTGAAGAGTGTGGAACTGTCGTGTAGCGAAGATTCTTCGCTCAGCCAGGAATAGGGGCTGCGCACCTGGCCGGTCTCGATGTTGGTCCAGCCTTTCAAGTGCATGTCGTCGGCGAAAAGCAGGTAGCGCTTGGTCTTGCGCTGGCTCACCAGCAGCAGGGCATCGGGGGTTGTTTCCGATGTCTGCATCACCTGTGCGAGGTCGATGTTGCTCAGGATGTCCACATTATGGATAAGGATGGGCGACGCCTGGTCGAAGAGCGGCAGGGCCTTCTTGATGCCGCCACCCGTCTCGAGCAGTCCTTCGCGCTCGTCGCTGATGCGTATGTCGAGTCCGAAGTTGCGGTTGGCATCCAGGTAGTCGATAATCTGCTGTGCAAAATGATGCACGTTTACCACGATGCGCTCGAATCCGGCGACCTTGAGTTTCATGATTACATGCCAGAGCAGCGGCTGTCCGCCCACGGGCACCAAAGCTTTCGGCATGGTGTCGGTCAGCGGTTTGAGGCGAGTGCCCAGCCCTGCGGCAAAAACCATACATTGTTTCACGCGTGCAAAGGTACTAAAAAAAAGAAAAATGAAGAATGAAGAGTGAAGAATTATTCTGCCCCGAAGTCATTTTTTATCACTTATTTGGATTTTTCCCTGATGCAGCATCGGATTCTCAAGAATTTGTAGTACCTTAGCTGCTGTGCCCCTTTATTTATTTCTCTTTCTAAGCTCCCAGAAGGCTACGGCAGCTGCGGCAGCCACGTTGAGCGAGTCTACATCGTGCGACATCGGGATTCTCACCACATAGTCGGCCCTGGCAATCGTCTCGTGCGGAAGTCCGTCGCCCTCGGTTCCCATCACGATGGCCAGCCGTTCCTCGGCCGCCAGACTTGGATTGTCAAGCGGAATGGAATCGTCGCTCAGTGCCATTGCAGCCGTCTTGAATCCGTATTGGTGCAGGCTTTCCAGGTCATCATCCATCCACGTCCAGGGCACCAGGAACACACTCCCCATCGACACCCTTACGGCACGGCGGTTGAACGGGTCGCACGAATTCCGCGTCAGCAGCACGGCATCAATCCCCAGGGCCGCTGCCGAACGGAAGATGGCCCCGATGTTGGTGGTGTCCACCACGCCGTCGATAACCACAATCCTGCGCCCGTCCCTGCACACATCTTCTATCCTCGGAGCCTGCGGCCGCCGCATGGCACACAGCACGCCCCGCGTCAGCACATAGCCCGTCAGTTGTGAGAGCAGTTCGCGCTCGCCGGTATATACGGGAATGTCGCCGCAACGCGCTATCAGCGGGGCTGCATCACCCTCTATGTGCCGCTTCTCGCAGAGCATGGCCAGCGGTTCGTAGCCCGCATTCAGGGCCACGTTGATTACCTTCGGACTCTCGGCTATGAAGATTCCCTTCTCCGGTTCCAGCCTGTTGCGCAGCTGGGCCTCGGTGAGCGCCCCGAACATTTCCACGCGGGGGTCGCTGAGCGATGCTATTTCTATGATTGCCATGTTTTTCTGTTGCCGTTTGTATTTTCGTGGCTCCAAAGCTATCTACTCCCCTCCATTTAGGGAGGGGCAAGGGGGTGGGTCTTCCTCTGGGAGGCTTACAATTTATACAGTTTTTGCTTCAAGCACTTGCGTGATGCCCTGCTCGCGATGGCAGATGCGCACCTCTACCCCGAACTTTGCATGAATGTGCTCGGCCAAGTGCTGGGCACTATACACCGAACGATGCTGACCGCCGGTGCAGCCGAACGAGAACATGAGCGAGGTGAAGCCGCGCTGGATGTAGCGGCGCACGTGGGCATCGGCCAGCCGGTAGATATTGTCGAGGAAAGTGAGGATTTCGCCGTCGTCCTCGAGGAAACGGATGACCGGTTCGTCGAGTCCCGTCAGCTTCTTATAAGGCTCGTAGCGGCCGGGATTGTGGGTACTGCGGCAGTCGAACACATAGCCGCCTCCGTTGCCGCTCTCGTCGTCGGGAATGCCCTTGCGATAGGAGAAGCTGAACACCTTCACCACGAGCGGACCCTTGCCGTCGTATTTCGAGAAGGTGGCCGGTCCGTCCTGCGGATGCGCCTTATAGGGATTGTCGGTAGTGATGCGGTATCCGTCGGCACGGCTCAGGGCGGGCTGCTCTATCTGCGCAAACTGAGGCATTTCGGTGAGCCGGTTCAGCAACTCCACCAGATAGGGATACTGCCGCGAGAGCTGGTAGCCGAAGCCTCCGTTGCCCTCCTGCAGCAGTTCGCGCAGGTTCTGCATGGCCGGCGGAATGGAATCTATGAAATGCTTCTTACGCTCGAAATAGCCGCGGAAGCCGTAGGCTCCCAGCACCTGCAACGTGCGGAAGAGCACGAACAGGGCCAACCGCTCGACGAAATGGCGGGTGGATGGCACCTCGGTATAGTTCTTCAGCGAATTATAGTATTCCATCACCAGTTCGCGGCGCAGCTTATGCGGATAGCGGGCCGAGGCCTGCCAAAGGAACGAGGCCAGGTCGTAATAGTACGGACCGCGCCGGCCGCCCTGGAAATCGATGAAGTAAGGTGTTGGGTGTTGGGTGTTGGGTGTCGGTAGAGACCATCATCACGTTGCGGGCCTGGAAATCGCGGTAGAGGAAGTAGTCGCCGTCTTCGGCCGTCAGGTCTTTGGCCAGCATGCGGAAATTGGCCTCGAGCTTCAGTTCGTGGAAATCCAGGTCGGTAGGCTTCAGGAAACAATACTTGAAATAGTTGAGGTCGAACAGCACGCTATCCTGCCCGAAAGCCGGCTGCGGATAGCAGTTCTGCCAGTCCAGTCCGTGGGCTCCCCTCACCTGTATGTTGGCCAGCTGGCGGATGGTCATGCGCAGCAGTTCACGCTCGCGCTTGTTATATCGGCCTCCGGCCTCTCGCCCACCCCTCAGTTCGTCGAATAGCGAAACCGTTCCCAGGTCTTCCTGCAGATAGCAGAGCTCGTCGTCGCTGGCAGCAAACACCTGCGGCACCGGCAACTGGCGCATCTTGAAATGACCGGCCAGGTAGATGAAGGCATGGTCTTCGTCGCGGCTGTTGCCGATGACTCCCACCACGGTATGGCCTTCGTCATCGAAAAAACGGTAATACTGGCGGTTACTGCCGGCTCCGGGCAGTTTCTCCACCTTTGCAGGCTGGTGCCCGCTCCATTTCTCGTAGAGTGCAATCAGATTATCCATATTGCCGGCAAAGGTAGTGAATATTTTGAAATAAAGGAAGCGAGACGCTGAGAAAAATGATAAAAACAAAAAAAATCGGATGTCATCACGACGCCCGATTTTCAAAAAACAAACTACTTAAAAACTAATCTACTAAAACAAATCAAAAAAATATCTTCGTTCGGAATAATCCGATACATTCTTACCATTTTCGTTTGCAAAGTTAGATATTTTATTTATATCCACAAATTTTTTTTGATGAATTTTGCTCAAAAATCGTAAAAAATACAATAAAAAGGCCGCTTGCGGACCAAGCGACCTTAATTTTGATATCTATACTTTACAAAACAGGCTTAAAAAACGTCTGTTTCAAGCAATTACATCATACCTCCCATGCCTGGGGCTCCACCCATCGGCATAGCGGGCTTCTCTTCGGGCTTGTCGACGATGAGACATTCCGTGGTGAGGAACATGCCGGCAATAGAAGCGGCATTCTCCAGGGCCACGCGAGCCACCTTGGCAGGATCGATGACACCAGCCTCGCGCAGGTCTTCGTACTTGTCGAGACGGGCATTGTAGCCGAAGTCGCCCTTGCCTTCGAGCACCTTCTGTACGACAACGGCACCCTCGCCGCCGGCGTTGATGACAATCTGGCGGAGCGGCTCCTCGATGGCACGCTCAACGATGTTGATACCGGTCTGCTCGTCGGCATTGTCGCCCTTCACGTCTTTCAGGCTCTCGAGAGCACGTACGTAGGTGACGCCACCTCCGGCAACAACGCCTTCCTCGATAGCTGCACGGGTAGCGCAGAGGGCATCGTCTACGCGGTCTTTCTTCTCCTTCATCTCTACCTCAGAGTTTGCACCCACGTAGAGCACGGCAACGCCACCGGCCAGCTTGGCCAGACGCTCCTGCAGCTTCTCCTTGTCGTACGAAGAAGTGGTGTTGGCAATCTCGTTCTTAATCTGAGCCACACGGTCGGCAATGTCCTGCTTCTGTCCGGCTCCGTTCACGATAGTGGTGTTGTCCTTAGAAACTACCACCTTGTCGCAAGTGCCCAGCATGTCGAGCGTAGCCTGCTCCAGCTTCAGTCCCTTCTCCTCGGAGATGACCATACCGCCAGTCAGCACGGCGATATCCTCGAGCATAGCCTTGCGGCGGTCGCCGAAACCAGGAGCCTTCACGGCACAAACCTTCAGTCCGGCACGCAGACGGTTCACAACCAATGTGGTCAGAGCCTCTGAGTCAACATCCTCAGCAATAATCAGCAGCGGCATTCCGTTCTCGGCTGCGGGCTGCAGCACAGGCATCAGATCCTTCAGGTTGCTGATTTTCTTATCGTAGATAAGGATGCGGGGATGATCCATCACGCACTCCATCTTGTCGGCATCGGTCATGAAATAGCCCGAGAGATAGCCACGGTCGAACTGCATACCCTCGACCACGCCGATATGGGTGTCGCGGCTCTTCGACTCCTCGATGGTGATCACGCCGTCCTTGCTCACCTTGCGGAAAGCCTCGGCCAGCAACTTACCGATTTCGGGGTCGTTGTTGGCGCTGACGGTTGCCACCTGCTCAATCTTGTCGTAGTTGTCGTCCACCTTCTCGGCGTTATTCTTGATGTATTCCACCACGGCAGCCACGGCCTTGTCGATACCGCGCTTCAGGTCCATGGGGTTGGCACCGGCGGTAACGTTCTTCAGACCCTCGGTCACGATGGCCTGGGTGAGGATGGTGGCGGTTGTGGTTCCGTCGCCGGCATCGTCGCCAGTCTTCGAAGCCACGCTCTTCACGAGCTGTGCACCCGTGTTCTCGAAGTGGTCTTCCAGTTCGATTTCCTTAGCCACGGTAACTCCATCCTTTGTAATCTGCGGAGCTCCGAATTTCTTTTCAATCACCACGTTACGGCCTTTCGGGCCAAGTGTTACTTTAACGGCATTAGCCAACTGGTCCACGCCATTCTTCAGCAGGTCGCGGGCCTCAATATTGAATTTGATATCTTTAGCCATGATATTGTTGTTTTATAAAAATCCGATTATTTGATAATAGCGAGCACATCGCTCTGTCGCATCATGAGATACTTCTCGCCGTCGAACTCCAGTTCGGTGCCAGAATACTTTCCGTAGAGCACTTCGTCGCCCTCTTTCAGAATCATTTCCTCGTCTTTGGTGCCTTTTCCCGTGGCCACGATCTTGCCGCGGAGAGGTTTCTCCTTTGCAGTATCAGGAATGATGATACCGCCAATCTTCTCCTCTGCTGCTGCAGGGAGAACCAGAACTCTGTCTGCTAATGGTTGAATGTTCATAGTCGTAAATTTTAATTGTTTATTAAAAATCTACCCCATTTTGTGCGAAAACCGTGCCAAGATGTCACAAATGTCCGTTTGCGACATTTTGTCAGTCGGATTTTCATCATATTGACAGACTTTACCTTTTATATAATTAAAGCCTCTTTCCCTGAAAATCTCTAGATTTATTTGCTTTAACAGACTATTTTCGCGCATTTGACAAAAGAAAATCAGTTTTTCTGCACCCACTTATTCGTTTTTTTAGTATCTTTGCAACGAATTTGTGCTTAAACTTATAATCAAACAATTATTATTGCTATGAAGGATTTTTTTAAGAATGTATTTGCCACAGTGGTGGGCATTGCCCTTTTCTTTGCTATCGTGGGCTTCTTCGGAATCATTTCCATCATCGGAATGCTGGCCTCGGGCGATTCGAAACCCTCCGTCAAGGACAACTCTGTGCTGGTGCTGCCGCTTAGCGGAGTAATCGACGAAAGAAGCGGAGGCGACCTCCTGTCGGAAATGATGGGAGAAGGTAACGGCTCGATGGGACTCGACGACATCCTGGCCGCCATCAAGGCCGCCAAGGAAAACGACAACGTGAAAGGTATCTATATCGAGACCGGTGCCCTGCAAATGGACTCTCCCGCATCAAGCCACGCCATCCGCGAGGCCCTGCTCGACTTCAAGAAGAGCGGAAAATGGATTGTTGCCTATGGCGACCAATACATGCAGAGCGCCTACTACATCAGTAGCGTGGCCGACCAAATGTGGATTAATCCGCTGGGCGAGATCGACTGGAGCGGTCTGGGTTCGACGCCCTACTACCTGAAAGACTTCATGGCTAAGTTCGGGGTGAAGGTTCAGCTTGCCAAGGTGGGTGCCTACAAGAGTGCTCCCGAGACGTTTACTTCCGACAGGATGAGCGACAACAACCGCGAGCAGGTGATGCAATACATTACCGGAATATGGCAGCAGATGCTGACCGACGTTTCGGCTTCGAGAAAGATTACCAAGGAACAGCTCAACACCCTGGCCGACAGCATCGTGATGTTCAGCTCTGTGCCCGAATACCAGAAGCAGAAACTTATCGACAAACCGCTCTACTACGACCAGATAAAGCCCGAAATCCGCAAACTGCTCAAGATAGGCGAAGACGAGAAAATCAACACCATCGGCGTGAAATCGATGGTCAACGCCGCCTCACCCAGCACCAAGGGCGAGAAGATTGCCGTGTATTATGCCTATGGCAACATCGTCACACGCGAGGTGGAGAACACCGCGATGGGCGGCGGAAACAGCATCGTGGGCATCACCGTTTCGGAAGACCTTGAGAAACTGGCTGCCGACGACGACGTGAAAGCCATCGTGCTCCGCGTGAATTCGGGCGGCGGCTCGGCCTATGCCTCCGAGCAGATTTGGCGTGCCGTCAGCCGCGTGAAGGCCAAGAAGCCAATCGTGGTGAGCATGGGCGGTTTGGCTGCTTCGGGCGGCTACTACATCAGCTGCGCTGCCAACTGGATTGTGGCTGAGCCCACCACCATTACCGGCAGCATCGGAATCTTCGGAATGTTCCCCGACTTCAGCGGACTGCTGACCGAGAAGCTCGGCGTGAAGTTCGACGAGGTGAAGACCAACAAGAACACCACCTTCGGAACGATGGCCCGCCCCTTCAGCGCAGAAGAGATGGCCGTGCTCGACAAATACATCCAGCGCGGATACGAACTGTTCCGCAAGCGCGTGGCCGATGGTCGTAAGCAGCCCGTGGAAGCTATCGAAAAGATTGCCCAAGGCCACGTATGGCTCGGCAAGGACGCCCTTGGCATCAAGCTCGTCGACCAGTTAGGCTCGCTCGACGATGCCATTAAGAAGGCTGCCGAACTGGCCAAGCTCGAAGAGTACCACACGGCCAGCTATCCTGCCGCCCTGTCGTGGAAGGAACAACTGCTCGAAAAGGCCTCCCAATCGGGCGACAACTACCTGGAACGCGAGCTGCGCTTCACCCTTGGCGAGTTCTATGCGCCCTTCATGATGATGCGCAACATGAACCAGCAAGATGCCATTCAGGCAAGAATACCTTACGTAATAGACTGGAAATAAACAATAATGGAAGGCGACTTCATCAAAATCAACGAATGGCTCACGCCCTTCAGCTGGCTCTACGGCCTCGGGGTGGGTTTCAGGAACCAGATGTTCGAACTCGGCATCCTGAAGAGTAAGAGCTACGACATTCCCATTATCGCCGTAGGCAACATCACGGTCGGAGGCGCCGGAAAGACTCCCCATGTGGAGCATCTCGTCCGGTTGCTTCACGACAAGGTGAAAGTGGCCGTGCTCAGCCGCGGCTACAAGCGCAAGAGCCGGGGGTATGTGCTGGCCGACAAGCAGAGCACCGCCCGCGACATAGGCGACGAGCCCTATCAGATGATGAAGAAGTTTCCCGACATTCATATTGCCGTCGACAAGAAGCGCTGTCATGGTATAGACAGGCTGATTACCGACGAGAGTACGAAAGACACCGACGTCATTCTGCTCGACGATGCCTACCAGCATCGCTACGTGAAGCCCGGCATCAACATCCTGCTCGTTGACTACCACAGGCTTATCATCTACGACAAGCTGTTGCCTGCCGGAAGGCTTCGCGAACCCCAGAGCGGAAAGTCGCGTGCCGACATCGTCATCATCACCAAGTGCCCCAAAGACCTCAAGCCCATGGAGTTCCGTGTGCTCACCAAGGCGCTGAACCTCTACCCTTATCAGAAGCTCTTCTTCACCACGCTCGAGTATTGTCCGCTGGAACCGCTGTTCTGCGGCGACGACCTTCAGCTCGAAGATATCCCCAAGGACACCAACGTGCTGCTGCTCACGGGCATCGCATCGCCCAAGCAGATGATCGTGGACCTGGAACCCTACGTGGGAGCCATAGAGCCCATGACCTTTGCCGACCATCACCAGTTCACCAAGCGCGACATCCGCAAGCTCAACGAGCGATTTGCCGCCATGCCCGAACCCAAGATGATCATCACAACCGAGAAAGACAATGCCCGGCTGTTCGGCCTGGAAGGCCTGTCGGAAGAAGTGCGACACCACATTTACCTGCTGCCCATACGCATCCAGTTCATGCTGGGACAGGAACAAGAGTTTAACGAAAAAATCATCGGCTATGTACAAAAAAATTCAAGAAACAGCATCCTGGCTAAAGCAAAGGATGACCACAAGCCCAAAGACAGCAATAGTGCTGGGAACAGGCCTCGGACAATTAGCTTCCGAAATAACTGACACCTACGAGTTCCCCTATAGCGAAATCCCCAACTTCCCCGTCAGCACCGTCGAGGGACATTCCGGCAAGCTCATCTTCGGAAAGCTTGGCGGCAAGGATATCGTGGCCATGCAGGGCCGATTCCACTACTACGAGGGCTACTCGATGAAGGAAGTGACGTTCCCCGTACGCGTGATGTACGAGCTGGGCATCAAGACCCTCTTCGTGAGCAACGCCGCCGGAGGCATGAATCCCGAGTTTCTCATCGGCGACATCATGGTCATCACCGACCACATCAACCTGTTCCCCGAGCATCCGCTTCGCGGCAAGAACTTCCCCACCGGACCGCGCTTCCCCGACATGCACCAGGCCTACGACCCGCAGCTGATTGCCCTGGCCGACGAGATTGCAGCCGAAAAGGGCATCCGGCTGATGCATGGTGTGTATGTAGGTGTGCAGGGACCAACGTTCGAGACTCCGGCCGAGTACCGCATGTACCGCATCTTGGGCGGCGACACCATCGGCATGAGCACCGTTCCTGAAGTAATCGTGGCCAACCATTGCGGCATCCGCGTGTTCGGCATCTCCATCGTAACCGACCTGGGCGGCTTCGACGTGCCCGTCGAGGTGTCGCACGAAGAGGTGCAGATAGCCGCCAACAAGGCTCAGCCCCTGATGACGGAAATCATGCGTGAGATTATCCGCAGAAGTTAAATAGATTATAAGATTAAAGCAGAAAAGGCCGAAAGTCAACACAGAGGCACGGAGAGACAAAAAAACACTAAGATTAATATAAAAAAAACTCTGTACCTTTGTATCTCTGTGTTGATTTTGGTTTATAAATAAAAGTTATATAGATGACAGACATTTCCAAGCTGGGTGAGTTCGGACTCATCAAGCACCTGACAAAAGACATCAAGCCAAAGAACACCAGCACACAGAAAGGCGTGGGCGACGACTGCGCCGTTCTCTCCTACCCCGACAGCCAGGTGCTCGTCACTACCGACATGCTCATGGAGGGCGTGCACTTCGACCTTACCTACATCGGCATAGAACTGCTGGGCTACAAGTCGGCAATGGTCAACATTTCCGACATCTTTGCCATGAACGGCACACCGCGGCAGATGATTGTCAGCATAGCACTCAGCAAGCGCTTCACCATCGAAGACATGGAACTGTTCTATAGCGGACTGCGCAAGGCCTGCGACAAATGGGGCGTAGACATCGTAGGAGGCGACACCACCTCATCCTATACCGGACTGGCCATCAGCATCACTTGCATCGGAGAGGCAAAGCCTGGCGAGGCAGTCTATCGCAACGGAGCCCGCGATACCGACCTCATCTGCGTCAGCGGCGACCTCGGAGCCTCCTACATGGGACTTCAGCTGCTGGAGCGCGAGAAGACCGTCTATTACCAGCAGCTCGACGAACTCCGCCGAAAGAAAGAAGAGGCGCGCCGCAACGGAACTTACGAGCAGCAGAGCGCGGCCTTCGAGGCGAAAGATGCCAAGCTGCAATACTTCCAGCCCGACTTTGCGGGAAAGGAATACCTGCTGCAGCGACAGCTCAAGCCCGAAGCCCGGGGCGACATCATCCAGCGCCTGCGCGAAGCCAACATCCGCCCAACGGCCATGATGGACATCAGCGACGGTCTCTCATCCGAGCTTCACCACATCTGCGAGCAGAGTGGCGTGGGTTGCCGCATCTATGAGAAAAACCTCCCCATTGACTATCAGACGGCTGTGATGGCCGAAGAGCTGAACATGAACGTCACCACCTGCGCCCTGAACGGCGGCGAGGATTACGAACTGCTCTTCACCGTTCCCATAGGCGACCACGAGAAGATTGAGCAGCTGGACGACGTGAAACTCATCGGTCACATCACGCGCCCCGAGCTCGGCCTAATGCTCGTCAGCCGCGACAATCAGGAGTTTGAACTGCGCGCCCAAGGCTGGAACCCGCTGAAGTAACGTAAAGGCCTGGTTAAAGATTCGGCACGGATTCCACGGATTCACACGGATTAGCCCGTTCATTAACTCAACAAAATGATACAGAGGTACAAAGCATTAAAAAGCTCTGTACCTCTGTTTTTCTGTGTTTCATTATTAAGCATCGGTAAATATGTTGACCTATAGGGGAGGCTCTTGAACTCCCCTCCCATCGTAGGGGAGGGGCAAGGGGTGGGGTCAGTATTCAGAAAATGAGGCAGATGTCATAAATTACACTCCCCACCCCTACCCCCTCCCCTTCAGGGGCGGGGAGTTAGTTACCATTTCTGAGTCAACTATATTATTGTCTATTATTTAAATGCCCTCAATTTAGACTCTGATTGGAATTCAATTAAAGTCTAATTGGCGGGCAAATAAAGTCTGAATGAAAACGAATTAAAGTCTGAAAGC
>JAFWQT010000130.1 GCA_017508965.1 Prevotella sp.
AAACTGTCCTGAAGTCAGTGTTATCACGCTACCGGTTTGTGCAGCGGCATTATATGCGCTCTTCAAAGCATCTGCTCCATAAAACTGTGTAGTTTCATCATCAGTCTGGAGTATTGCACTGACAATCTGTGATGAGTTCTGTGCCCCTGCCACAACTGTGCAGCAGAGTGCAACGATTGATAATAGAATCTTTTTCATAGTTTGATTATTTTTAGTTTATTGATTTCTTACTTCAGCCTGATACGTTACGCCGAGGTTGGTGCCGCTGACTGTAGCTTTGAGGTTCTTGACGACGGGCGTAGATGGAATCTTGTTCCAGGGGAAGTCGCCACCATGAACACCCACCTGCGTGCCATCGCTGCCGATATAGGTATCAGGAGATTTGAGTTCAAACGTGCGGGCGGTACTGTAGTCGGCATTACTAGCATCCTTGAAGACATTACTTTCACCCACATTATATATATTGTCTGAGCATCCGGCATTATTAGTAAATTCATTATTGTAGGGACTAAGACAGAAATTGTAAGTTTGATTAGAAGCCCTGTAAGAATTCCATAAAATAGAATTCCTACATGTGAAACGGTCATCATAGTACCTAAAATCATTGCCACCACGTAAAATGGAATGGTCGATAACGATAGAACTCCCATCATTCAATGGATAAATACGCTCGCCCAACCAACTGTTTTGAATAAACATTTGATGTGCTTTGACATCTTCGCGGATATACGACTGCCTGATGCCGCAACGAGTGGCAGGTGCAGAGGTGTCATAGTTTTTTACGCTGCTCTTTATCAATGTAAGCCCGTCAACAGCCGATGTTACTTTAAGGTTCCCATTTATATAGACGCCCTCAATACCAATATCATGAGGACTGGCTATCTCCTCAGGGAGATTAACTGTACAATCTCCACTGATATAGGACTGGTAGACATCCAGACTGTCAATGGTCTGAAGACCCGAACCATAGATTCTCACACACTTATTGATGGTAACGGGACTGAATTGTCCCGAGGAAAGCGTGATGACTCCCCCCTTGTCAGGAGCTGCCTCAATAGCACTCTTCAGCGCACTGGCCCCATAAAAGACCTGAGGCGTTTGGCCTTCTACTTGCAGCACGGCACTGATTTGGTCTGTCTGTTGTGCCCCTGCCACCACTGTGCAGCAGAGTGCAACGATTGATAATAGAATCTTTTTCATAATAGTTGATAGATAATTATTTATTCGATTTATTGGTTTATTATTCCTCTCCCCAAATGTCTGGAAATACACGGGGCAAGTAGTCGAGCGGATTGTGCTCGTAGGAGCGGATGCTCTTGTCCACTTCTTCGAAGTAGTCGCCGGTTGACTTACTCTCAGCCTGACTCTGGCTGCCTTCCTCGGAAGGGATAACGGGAATGGTGGTGCCAACCAGCAGCTGACACTCACCGTAAACAATATCTTGGTTCAAGGTAGGAACCTGATAAGTCTTTTTCATATCTGATAGCGTTTATTTCATTTTACGATGACCTTGCGGCCGTTGATGATGTTGATACCCTTTTGCGGAGCCGAGAGCCGCTGACCATTGAGATTATAAATGTTTCCATTTCTCATTTTCTCATTTTCTGCATTTCTCATTCTCTCAACGCCCGTAGCCTCTTCATCATCCCAATACAGCATTATCTCCTTGGCATTACTGCCGCTGATGGCTTCTGTCAGTAAGGGCAGATAAGCGCGGTGGGCCGGCATGGAAGCATTATCATCCGCAATCTTAATGAACTTGCCACCCTTCATCATGAAGTTGGTATAGTCGCCATCCGTTGCAGCAATGTGTTTAGATTCCACGACAGCCACAAGCGAGTTCCCAGCAGGAGCGGTGGTTTCCTCTTTCGTGGCCAAAAGCGTATAACTCTGGTTTGCCGGGCCTTCTATCAGCACGCCAGTATTGGCAGGTATGATGCCGCCCTCCAGTTTGGACACCTTGATGCCAAGACTGCCGTCCTTATAGGAACTCAGCGTAGTACAATAGTAAGCCGTCAGTTCTTCGGGGATGATGATGTTATCGGGCGCGCTGAATGTTCCCAATCCGGAAGCCGGAACAGTATAGAGCATAAAGCCTTTCTGGGTATATAAGGCCGCAATTTCTTCAGCGGAGAGCGCCCTATTATAGAGGCGGGCATCGTCCATCTTGCCCTTATAGTATTCGCCGCCACCATAAGTCCCGAACCGGAGTTCATTCGAAACATCGTTGATGGTTGAACCCATGGAATAGCCGCCGACATAGCTTCCGTCAACGTACAGCTGGCCGACCTTGTTTTCCACGTCCCTGACGAAAGTCACCATGTGCCAATTGCCATCGGCATACGAAGTGGAGGATACGTATCCTGTATAATAACTTCTTCCTTCCCAAATCTCAATCCTTCCGGAATTGAAACGAAGCAACCATCCGTCATAAAACCCGCCATCCGTCCTCATAAGGTTTCCTAATCCAGAGGTCATCGTACTGCTTACCCATATATTCGCTGTAAAAGACGTTGTCCCGAAGTTGGCTGCTCCGGCAGCGGTCATCTTGTCATTCCCATCAAAATAATAGGCACTGTTCTCATTGCCGAACCGGTCGGTTGTCAAAGTCGCGCCATAAACAGTAGCATCCACGCCTCCCGATACAGAATTTGTGGCATCCCCGTCGAACGGCCAATGCTGGACTAATCCGCTTATGAAACTTGGGTCGATGACATTTTCTCCTGCATAGGCAAATATCTTCAGCATAGGAATACCAAGTTCGGGGTCTTGCACCCATATTTCATCTGTACGACCAGCTTGGAGGGCAGCAGCAGTAGTGCCGTCAGAGAGTTGTGTTTCTGTGGCTTGCGTACCTTGTACGGCTCCCCAAGAAGTTTTATAATAACAGTTGTCAATAGTATAAGGATCGCCTTGCGTTCCAACCCGGATAAAGGTTCCTGTGCTTCCTGAAAAAGAAAAGTAGGTGCCTATAGCCAGACAATTCCTGATAACGGCAGAATTACCATTGTAACCGTTCACATGTGACATGATACTACCGCAATGGTAACCAGTAGCCATTTCGCCAGAGAACACACAGTCTTCAATCAGAATGCTACAATTCCTTGCTGCTGAGTTATCGCAGCAACTTGCAATACCGCCGATGGTTCCTTGATAATCCCCAGAGCCTCGTACATACATATATGCCGAAACCCAACATTCTTTTATGGTTACGTTGCCCATAATAGAGCCGACAACACCTCCGGCGGCACAATATTGCTGTTTGATGCTTCCTGCTACATGCAGCTTTTGAATCACGGCATCGCCCACAACAGTGAAAGGAGCAACAGCCGATGTCGTCAAATTCATATCATAGTTAACCGTCAGCGTATATCCTTGTCCGTCGAAGATGCCACGATAGGGGGATTCCATACTTCCCACCATTGTCTGGTCGTCGCCCAAGTCCACGTCAGCAATCAGTTTACCATTAGTCGTTGGTTCGGTTTCAACCAACTCAGCGAATTCCTCCCAGTCCTGCACCGACCCGATGAGATAATTGCCGTCGGAATCTTGTTCTATAGCCCATGCACCGGCTGAACAGCCGAGGAGGACAAGTAGCGAAATGAATAAACGTTTTACTGTTTCCATTTGTTTATTATTTGTTTTGGTAAATAGTCTAAAACTATTTGTTATTACTGCTTGATGATACTTACTAGGTTTATGTTTGCAAAGATAAGAAAAAGGGAAATGAGTTCAAAAGCCCCGTGGGAAAAGGTTGTGCCATATCGTACACGGGATGTGCCATATCGTACATTTAACGTTTGTTAGGGAAATTCAAGCTCATTATTAATACTCAGCACCTATTCACCTAGGGACAAAAATCCAGAAAAATCTGACCATAATCTTTCCCTTTAGCCTTATCTTCAGTCCCCCCTCCTTAGAAAGGAGGGGGCGGGGATGGTTGATAATCAGGGAAAAAAGAGGGGTTATTGTTCCGCAAGATATTTCTATAGAGCCTTTAAATCATCAACCACCCCCAGCCCCTCCTTTCTAAGGAGGGGGGATGATTAGCCTAAATATCAACTGCACAGGTCGAAGATTTTTGTTGGATTTTTGAAGATTTTTGTCGAAGAAAAAGAGGGATAGAGTTGTTTCATTCATTTTTTTCGTATCTTTCTAGAAGATACTTGCGCTCGACAAAAACAAATTAAAACGAGTTTTATTTGCTTTTGTTCTCGCTTAATCGTATCTTTGCACCATGATTCATCTGATAGTATCTTTCCTGCCGCTGGCAGTATGTGCATTCTGGTCGGTTGCCATTGCCTTGAATCTTTGGGAACAGGGCAATCGTGCCGCCCGCCGCCAACTGTTGTGGTGGGCCATCACGGCCACGCTGCTCTACGCGGGTCATTTCGTTTTCTTTAACCGGATGACGAGTGAGATTCCCGCGAGCGATACCATCTATGTGGTCTGCAACCTGCTGGTCTATCCGCTCTATCTGCACTATATCACGGTGCTCACCCAAGGAACGGTGAGCCGCAGCCAGCGGTGGCTCACAGTGCTGCCGCCCGCGACGATCGGAATCATTGTGGCCGCGGTCTATGTGATGATGAGCAGTGAAGAATGCCGCCAGTTCGTTGACACCTATTTATATAAGAACTCCATGGAAGGACTCTCGGGACTGGCCTTGGTGCAGGCTGTGGTCCATCATCTGGCAAAAGGTCTGTTTGCCATCGGCGTGCTGATTGTGCTTTTTGTGGGCATCCGCCGAATTCACCGCTACAACAGGCTTATCGATTCCATCTATGCCGACAACGACGACAAGCGGCTCTACGGCATCACCACCATATTAATACTGATGGTTCTCACCGGCATCTTGTCGTTTGTGGCGAATGCCGTCGGACGCTTTGTGTTTCTTTCCTCTGAGGTTCCCTTTGCTGTGCTTGCATGCTTCTTCAGCGGTCTTCTCTACCTGCTTTGCTACCGTGGATTCGTGCAGCAGTTCTCATTTGCGGATATAGCGCAAGAAGAGTGCGAAGAGACCATAGAGGAAACTCCACAAGAGGGGTATTCGCAACTATTGCAGAAGATTGACGACGAACGGTTATACCTACAGCCGGGACTTACACTGGCAGAACTGGCTCAGCAGCTGGGCACCAACCGCACCATGCTCTCAAAGCTGGTGAACGAGGAGACGGGAATGCCGTTTGCAGAATTCATCAACCGCAAGCGCATCGCCTACGTGAGAAGGTTGGAAAAGGAAAATCCCGAAGCGCGGAAAGAGGACTTGGCTGAGCAGGCCGGCTACACATCCATGCGCTCCTTCTACCGCAACTATAATCTCTACAGGGATTCCTTGTAAATTGTATGATGGACAAAAATCCACAAAAATCTTTCCCTTTAGTCTTATTTTCATCCCCCCCCTCCTTAGAAAGGAGGGGTCGGGGGTGGTTGATAATCAGGGAAAAAAGAGGGGGTATTGTTCCGCAAGATATTTCTATAGAGCCTTTAAATCATCAACCACCCCCAGCCCCTCCTTTCTAAGGAGGGGGGATGATTAGCCTAAATATCAACTGCACAGGTCGAAGATTTGTGTAAGATTATTGAAGATTTTTGTTTAAAAAATGGAGGCTGAGTAGTTGTATTTCAGGTTTCATGTTCGTCGTTCTCGCACGCGCGCGTACGCGAGATTTTTCATTTTAAGGGTGTAAGGGTGCTAAAACGCCGATAAACACTGGGCTTGCACCCTTCCGAAGAGGGTGCTAAGGGTGCTATAAGGGTGTATGACTTTTGATAAATTCTCTAGAGAATTTTCTGCAAAGTATCATCCGACGGGGTACAAACTATCATCGGAAAGAAAAAATTCTCTAGAGAATTTTTAAACGATAACAATAACCTTAACCCTAACTC
Organism: Prevotella sp.; assembly: GCA_017508965.1. Lineage (GTDB taxonomy): Bacteria > Bacteroidota > Bacteroidia > Bacteroidales > Bacteroidaceae > Prevotella. Next base: position 5,890 of record JAFWQT010000130.1, read on the forward strand.
TAAAGACATAACTCCCTCCCTAACAGGGAGGGTTGAGGTGGGTCTCAGTGTGGTTCTCCCTTACACCCTTATTACACCCTTTACACCCTTCTGAACAGGGTGCAAAGCCTGTGTACATCGGGGTCTTCGCACCCTTACACCCTTAAATCAAAAATTACTATTCATAATTTTAGAATTAATTTCGAGGGCGAAGCCCGACAAAAAAAAATAATTATGTAAATTACGGTAATTTCTTTCCAAATTGTATTTCGCTCACTTGCTCTACCTTTGGCTTCGCCGAAGGTACTCCGTCTCGGCAATAAAAATAAATACGAATTTATTTTGTATTGCGCTCAACTTTTAGTACCTTTTCATAAGAAAAGGCTACACTCAGAAAAACAAAAACGAAAAACTTCGTCTTTCGTTTTGATTTTTCATTCATTTGCACTACCTTTGCACCCGACTTACAAAGAGTAAGTTAAGGGGTGTCCGCCGTGGGCGGGCTGAGATTAGACCCTCGAACCTGATCCGGGTAATGCCGGCGTAGGAAAGTGAAGGCATAAAGGTTGCCCCTTTTATGTGTATTTTTAATTAAGGTAAAGATGAGAAAAAAGATTGTGATGGCTGCATTGCTCGGGATGAGCGTGACGGTCGTGAATGCTGCCAACGAAGCGGATGGAGATTCGCTGCGTATGGAACAGTTGCAGGAAGTAGTGGTGAAAGGCGTATGGGTGCAGAAGAACGCGCCCTTTGCTGTGGCCAACATCAAGAAGGACGAATTACAGACGTTCTCGAAGACGGGTAAGGAACTGCCTTTCCTCTTCGCTCAGACCCCGGGCGTACTGGCATGGGGCGAGAACGGACTGGGCACAGGCACCAGTTATCTGCGCATCCGTGGTGCCGGCGACTCGCGCATCAACGTGACGCTCGACGGTGTGCCCTTGAACTCACCTGAAGACCAGGCCGTGTTCTGGGCCAACATGAACTCCTACAGTTCGCTGCTGGGCGGCGTGCAGATTCAGCGCGGCGTGGGAACGAGTACCAATGGCGACGGTGCCTTCGGCGGTACGGTGGCCCTCTCATCGAAGACGCCTTCTGAGAAAGCTGGCGGCGAGGTGAACTTCAGCTACGGTTCCTACAACACGTTCAACGTGGGCGGTGCATTCTCTACGGGCCTATTGTGGAACCATCTCATTTTCGACGGTGCCTACCACGAGACTAACACCGACGGCTATATCCACGGTACTAGCGGACGCTCGGGTTCCTACTACGGAGGACTGACATGGATCGACGATAAGTTCACCATCCGCTATAAGAACATCGGAAACTTCGAGAAGACCGGACAGGCATGGAACGGCATCACGGCTGGCGACAACGATATGAGTCTGATGGACGGTACCTACGGCATTAAGACCGGCATCAAGGACTATGAAGACCTTTACAAAGTCGGACTCGGCAAATACAACACGCTCTACGAAACCTTGGCCTATGATGCCGACGGAAACTTCATGAAAGATGCCGACGGTAACTACGTCACCCAGCGCTACACCATGGCCGACGGCTCGCTGTGGGACAAGACTACCGACAACTTCTGGCAGAATCACAACATCCTGTCGGCGGCATGGAACATCAACGACCACTGGAGCACTACGGCTTCGCTCCACTACACCCACGGATACGGCTACTACAAGGAGTTCCGACTGAACAACAAACTAAAGAAGTTTGGACTCAGCAACTATACGCTCGCAGACGGTTCCACGCTGAAAAAGACGGACTTCGTGCGCCAGAAGGGACTCACACAGGACACCTACGGACTGGTGGGCAACGTGAACTACAAGGACGAGGAATGGGATATCATCGGCGGACTCTCCGTTCAGCAGTTCGACGGCAACCACTTCGGCTACCTCACCTATATCAAGAACGAGGAACTGCGCAATCATCTGATGAGCAACGGCGACTATCTGTACTACGACTCTGATGCGCACAAATTCGACGGAAGTGCCTTCGTCAAGGCGCTTTACCGCATCACCGACAGCTGGGATGTGTTTGCCGACATCCAGTATCGCCACGTGGGCTACAAGACCGACGGCTACAACGACAAGTTCTACGAGGATGAGAACACCGGCGAGATGAAGAAGCAGTTCCTGGAAATCGACAACAAGTACGATTTCTTCAATCCCAAGGCTGGCGTGAGTTTCCATCAGGACGGTCACCGCGCCTTCTTCTCGGCTGCACTGAGCCATCGCGAACCTGAGCGCAACAACTTCACCGACAACGGTTCCTACCCTGCCCCAAAAGCTGAGTCGCTGCTCGACTTCGAACTGGGCTACAGCTATGCGGCACAGAACTGGCGTGCCGGTGCCACCTTGTATTATATGGACTACACCGACCAATTCGTGCAGACTGGTGCACAGAGCGACATCGGCGAGGCACTCACCACCAACATTAAGGACTCCTACCGCATGGGCGTGGAGCTCACCGCCGGCGTGGACGTAACCCCCTGGCTCTCCATCGAAGGCAATGCAGCCCTGAGCCAAAACAAGATCAAGGACTTCGACGAGGTGGTGGAAGACTGGGACAACGGCAGCCAGACCATCCACTACGACAACTCTACGCTGGCTTTCTCGCCCTCAGCCATCCTGAACGGATTCGTGAACTTCCACCTGAAAGGATGGACAGCCACCTGGCACACGGGCTACGTCAGCCGTATGTATCTTGACAACACCGAATGCAAAGACCGTTCGCTGCCCGGCTATTCGGTGAGCAATTTCAATGTGAACTACACGCTGCCCGTCAAGAAGTTCCTAAAGGAAATCGTCTTCGGGGCAAACCTCAACAACATTTTCGACAGTCACTTTGCACAGAGCGGATGGGTATATAGCGCCATCTACGCCAGCGGAGGCCATCCCAACGACAACCGCTACTACCAGATTGGCTACGTGCCCTCGGCAGGCTTTACCGCCATGGGCAGCATCACGCTGAAATTCTAATCGCGCATGGAACTGCATCCATTCATCATAGAGCACGGCCTCGACATCTTCACCACGGTGTTGGGCCTGCTCTATATTTGGCTTGAGTACAGGGCCCACATTGCCTTATGGATTGTGGGTATCATTATGCCTGCACTCGATATCTACCTCTACTATAGTCACGGACTTTACGGCGATGCCGGCATGGCAGGCTACTATACCGTAGCGGCCATCTACGGCTATGCCATGTGGAAATTCGGCAAAAAGAAAAGTCAGGGCAAAAGCCAGGAAATGCCCATCACACATGTGCGGCCCGTTCTGTATCTGAACATGCTCGCCACCTTCCTTGTCCTTTGGGCTGTCACCTACTACGTACTCGAGCATTGGACCAATTCTACCGTTCCTATACTCGATGCCTTTACCAATGCCCTGAGTTTCGTTGGCCTGTGGGCGCTGGCCCACAAATACGTCGAGCAATGGATTTGCTGGATTGTGGTCGACGCCATCTGCACCTACCTGTATATCGTGAAAGGGATTCCTTTCAAGGCATTTCTCTACGGGCTCTATGTGGTTATCGCCATCTTAGGTTACCACAAGTGGAACAGTATGGCCAAGTCTTCCCCAATGAATGAGACCGTCACCACCTGAAATGCAAATGAACACACTGCCCCACTTCGATGCCGTTATTCTGGCAGACGGTGAATTCCCTACGGCCGATATCCCCCTGCAGATACTCAGGGAAGCGAAATTCCTCTGCTGTTGCGATGGTGCAGCGGCAAAGGCCTTCGCGCAGGGTTTCATGCCAGATGCCATTGTTGGCGACGGTGACTCTCTTACACCTGAATTCAAGACACGACATGCCGCCATCATCCACCTGGAAAGTGAGCAAGCCGACAACGACCTGACCAAAGCCACCCGTTTCTGTCTGGAAAAGGGATTTCGTCGTATTGCCTATCTTGGAACAACCGGTAAACGCGAAGACCACACCATCGGCAACATCTTCCTGCTGCCCCGCTACGTCAGGGATTTCGGCATTATACCCGAGATATACACCGACCATGGATGGTTTTCAGTCGTAAACGGAACAACGGAACTCAACACCTTCCCCGGACAGCAAGTCAGCCTCTTCAATGTTACTGCCCGGAAAATAGAAGGCGAAGGTTTCGTGTGGCAGCCATACACCTACAAAGAACTATGGCAAGGCACCCTAAACGAAGCGAAAGGTGACCGCATTCTGCTCAAAACAGACGGGATTTTAGTCATATTCCGTACCTATTTAGCAAAAAAAACATAAAAAACCGTTGTTTTAATATAAATCGTACAAAAGTATTTGCAAAAAATGAATTTTTAGTGTATATTTGCAACATTAATAGAATTAATTATCAGAATTATATTGTTTTTTCGCTTTTGCGAAAAACGAACATGCTTGTGAAAGTATGCATTTCCTATAAACTTGAGTTAATTTAGTTTTTATGTGAAAAACAGCCGAGTCGTGAGACCCGGCTGTTTTTTTATGATGATGACGTTATGACGTCTTGACGGTATGACGGTATGTCGACATGACGACATGACGAAAATCATTTCTTAATCTTGAAAGACTGCTCAATGCTGTCAATCTCCGACTGGAAGGCATAATCTACCTTCAGGCGCTGGCTGATGGTGTTGCAGCTATGGATAACGGTGCTGTGGTCGCGGCCGCCAACAAGCTTGCCGATACGCGAAGCGGGCATCTTGGTGTACTTCTGTGCAAGATACATGGAAATCTGGCGAACGAGCACAATGTCGTGCTTACGGCTTTTGCTAGCCAAGGCCGACTCTGGCACGTTATAGTGATTACAAACTGTGCCCACAATCTCGTCGACGGTGAGGGGCTTGTCATCCACCTTCACGGCCCGCTTGATGATGCGCTCGGCAAGGCGCATGTTGATGCAGGCATTGTCGACAATGGAATAGGCCAGAAGGGAATTGATGACTCCCTCGAGGTCGCGCACGCTGCCATTGGCGGTCTCGGCAATATATTGCACCACTTCGGCAGGTATCTTCAGTCCATCACGCTTAATCTTGCTATTCAGGATGTCCACGCACAACTGGGTGTTGGGCTTTTCCACCTCGGCAATCAGTCCGCAAGAGAAACGGGTAAGAAGGCGTTCCGGCATTCCCTTGAGGTCAACGGGCGGACGGTCGCTGGCCAGGATGATGCGCTTGCCGTTGCGGAAAAGGTGGTCGAAGATGTGGAAGAAGGTCTGCTGTGTCTTCGGGGCAGTCATCCACTCCTGAATATCATCGACAATAAGCACGTCGATGGTCTGATAGAACGAGATGAAATCGTTGGTGCGATTCTGCATCACAGAATTGGAATACTGCACCTGGAACAGTCGGGCACTGACATAGAGTACACGCTTCTGGGGATAGAGTTCCTTGGTACGCACACCGATGGCATTGATGAGATGTGTCTTGCCACAACCAGAAGGCCCATAGACAAACATGGGGTTGAACTGCGTGCTGTTGGGATGCTCGGCAATGGAAAGTCCCACGGAGCGTGACAACCGGTTGCTGTCGCCCTCGATGAAATTGGCAAAGGTGTGATGGGGATCAAGCTGCGAGTCGATGTCCTGCGGACGGGCAGCATCGATTACCGAAGGGGGCTGGTTGCCGCGCGTCTTGGGCAACGGAGCCTCGATAGCAGCAGGATCTTCACCGGCAATGCTCTGCGTGAGTCCGTTCTGCCTGTCGGTGACCACACTATAGTTGAGTTTTATGCCCTCGCCGAAGAAGCGTGTGAGCGTCTTGCGCAGCAGGTCGACATAGTTCTCCTCCAAGTATTCGTATACGAACATACTTGGAACCTCGACCAATATCTCCCTCGTGGCCGGCTTGAACGACCTGAAGGCTATCGGCTTGAACCAGGTGGCGAACTGCTGTTCCGAGACGTTGTCCTTTATAATATTGAGACAATTATCCCAGAGCAGGCGGGGGTTAATACTCATTCTGTTATTCTAGAAGTTAATATTGTTTGATTTCGTGATGCAAAATTAAATCAAATTCTCAAAAAAAACAAATCGCATGATTTACAATTTTTTAATGAATAAGATGTAAAACACGATAATGTGGGACTTTAGAAGACCTGTAAGGAAAAACTACAACCAAAGGGTATTGCATAATTAGAAATCGCTAAATATCAGTGCTTTGCAAAATAAGCCCAGCAAGAAGCCAACTTGAAGCATTTGGTGCAGGAAAACGGCAGAAATGCAGCAACTATAATGAGTTAGGAAACATCGCCAAAGATTGCCGTAGGAGGAAATCTTATTTAGACTATTTTTAAATTAGCTACTTTTTCGGTGCTTTGTCCTTCCTTCCGAAAAGCGAAAAATGAACGTATCGCTTGGGGTGCTCCTTGAGGTCGATGAGCAGCGAATCGGCATCGTTGGCGGTGGAACTGAGATGATTGTATAGCGAGGCGTCGCGCATGAGCAGACCCAGGGTTCCTTCGTTGGAATTCAACTGGTTGGTCATATTCTGAACGTTCTGCATAGTGGCATCAACCTTGGCCAATGTGGAGGCAACATCGAGCTGGGCAAGATTGCCTGTCAGCGTCTGCGCATTGTCGAGCACACCGCCGGCCTTGTTCATCAGCGTAGGCACCTGTCCGTTCAGTCCTGCCACCAGGCGGTTCAGCTGGTTGGTTGTATTGGTGAGGTTGTGCGTAGTGGTCTGAATGTTCTGCAGCGACTGGGCGATGGCAGGATTGGCCAGCAGCGTATTGATGCTGGTGAGGATGCTGTCGAGCTTGGGCAGCATCTTCTCCACTTCAGGGATAAGGGCGGCCGCCTTTGACATCAGTCCCGAGGCGATTTCGCCTGGAATCACCTCGCCCGGCATCACCCTCTCGCGGGGATTGTTGGCCAGCAGCAAGTTGACACGCACGTTGCCGAGCATGTCGCTCTCGATAACGGCCGACGAACCCTTGGGTATGCGCATCTCAGGTTCGATATCGATGGTCACCTTGGTCTTGCCCTCGTGGGTGTAGTCGTAGTCGATGGAACGCACGGTACCCACAGGATAGCCATCGGCATAGATGGGACTGGAAGAGGCCAGACCTGTGACATCCTGGAAGGAGATGTAATATACATCGCCCTTCGAGAATATGTTAAGTCCTTTGAGGAAATTCATACCCACGAAAAGGACAAACAATCCAAAAAGCGCCACAAGAGCTATCTTGACTTCTTTACCGTGTTTCTTCTCCATTATTTATTCTTGTATGATTTATATTCTCTGATTGCCTGCTGCACATCCATCTTCTCGCCATTACGGAAAGCAATAATGAAAGCCTCGGGGAACTTGCCGAGCAGCGACTTGCGCAACTGGTAGATTTCGCTGTAGTTGGTGGAATTACCGACAGTGTACTTGATGAGGTTGCCTTCCTGGTAGCTTTCAATGTTCTTCTCGCCTTTAAAACGGTTGTCGCTCAGGCGAAGCGAACGGCCGCTGGTGAGTATCTGCACCTTGAAAACGGGACGACTGTCGGAGGGCTGAGCCACCGGCTGAACAGGCTGCACAGGCTCGGGCTGCGGTTTAATCTCTTCAACGGCCGACTGCATTTCGCGGGGAGCGGACTGTTCTTGTCGTTCCTGCTGACGCACCTCGCGACGCACAGGCTCACTTTTTCCTGCCATTTCCTCGCGCGGCACTATTGTCGGAACGCTTACCGTTTCCTTTTTGGGGGCTTCGTATGGTACTACTATCCCGTCGCTGTGTTTTTTTTTATAACGGTTGAAAGCCTGGAAGATGCCGCGGGCATGGGCTTCGATTCCACTCTCGGAGTTGAGCAGGTTCTCTTCGTCGCGCGTGGTGATGAATCCTAATTCAATCAGACAGCTAGGCATCGACGTGGCTCGGAGTACAAGGAAACCAGCCTGATGCACGCCCTTGTTGGGACGGCTTGCCTGGGCGCAGACCTCTTTCTGTATCAGTTTGGCCAGTTCAACACTCTTGGCCATGTTACGATCCTGCATGAACTCGAAGATGATATAGCTCTCCGACGACCTCGGGTCGAAGCCTTCGTAGCGTTGCTTATAATTCTTCTCCTCGAGAATAACAGAGTTCTCACGCTTTGCAACCTCCAGGTTATCCGCAGCGCGGTGCATACCCAGCGTGTATACCTCGAAACCGCGGGCCACCTTCCCATGAGGCAGCGCATTGGTGTGAATACTGATGAAAAGGTCGGCTTTCGCCCTGTTGGCAATATTGGCACGCTCGTCGAGAGGGATAAACACATCGGTCTTGCGGGTATAGATGACCCTTACATCGGGACAGTTGCGCTCCACCATCCTTCCAAAGGCAAGCGCCACCTTCAGGTTAATATTCTTCTCCTTTGAAAAACTACCCAGTGCACCGGCATCATGACCACCGTGCCCGGCGTCGATGACGAGCGTGAAACGATGACCGGCCGCCACGGCCGAAAGGGTCATGGCAAGCATCATTGTCAAGGTGAAAATCAATTTTCTGCTCATTGTCGGTTGCAAATTTAAGTAATTCTATTCAAAAACGGAAGAAAAGGAAAAAGTTTTTATACGCAGAACACCGAAAATGCCTATCTATGCAGCGAACAATACACCGTGGCTCCTTCGCAGTCGGCCCTCATCGGAGGATTACACTTTGTGATTTCCACGTCGGCAATCTCGGCCTCGGGAAAAGCCTCGAAAATGCTTTGGCCAATCCTGCCCACTACGTGTTCGAGCAGACAGGATGGCTTTTGCATCACCTTATTTATGATTTGATATATGTCGGCGTAGTTCAGTGTATCCTTAACGTCATCGGACTGCAACGCGCGCGATATATTATAATGTACGCGCAAATTCACCACATAGTCGCCACCCACCACTTTCTCCTGTGGCAGCACACCATGACGTGCGTGAAAGCGTAGTCCCTTCAACTCTATATAACTGTTTTCTACTTTCATGGGGTTTCAGGTTTCAAGTTCCAGGTTTCAAGTTTCAGCCCCCTCCCTTTGGGAGGGTCAGGGGTGGGCTTTACCCGCACCTGCTAGCACCGCAGTTGGTACAAATCAGACATCCCTCCTGATAAACCAGCGACTCTTGTCCGCAGTTGGGGCATTTCTGTCCGGATGCCACGGTGCCGTCGGTTACATATTTCTTCAACGCGCGCTCCACACCGTTCTTCCAAGTGTTGATGCTCTCGCTCTTCAGCTGCAGCGAACCAACCAGTTTCATCACGTGGTCAATAGGCATACGATAACGCAGCACGCCCGAGATGAGCTTGGCATAGTTCCAATATTCCGGGTTGAACTTCTCGGAGAGTCCCTCAACGGTGGTCTTATAGCCGCGCTTGTTCTCGAACTGGAAGTCGTAGCGGTGACTGCCGTCGGGATTGGTCTGCTTGATAATCTTTCCCTTGGTCACCGTCTTAGGCAGCACGATACCTTCATCGTCGTCCTGAAGTCCGGTGAAAATCTCGTAGGGATAACCGTTCAGCAGTCCCACGAAGGCCACCCATTTCTCCTTGTTGTTCTGGAAGCGCACCACATCGCACTCGAGCGTCTGCGGACGAACCTCCGTCACCTCAGGATGCTTGCAAGGCATGGCTTTTTGATCGTTATCGTCTTCGTTATCGTTAGCGTTATCTTTCTTCTTTTTCTTTTCATTCACCTGAACCATCACGCCCGAACGCGAGCCGTCGCGATAGATGGTACAGCCCTTGCAGCCGCTGCGCCATGCTTCCACATAGAGCCGGTTCACCAGAGCCTCGTCGACATCGTTAGGAAGATTGACTGTTACCGAGATGCTATGGTCGACCCATTTCTGAATGGCTCCCTGCATCTTCACCTTCATCAGCCAGTCCACATCGTTGGCCGTGGCCTTATAATATGGTGAGCGTGCCACCAGGGCGTCGATTTCATCCTTCGTATAACGTTTTTCAGTGTCGAAGCCATTAATCTTCATCCACTCCATGAACTTGGCGTGATAGACCACGTACTCCTCGAAGGAGTCGCCCACCTCGTCGACAAAGTCCACATGCACATTGGTGTCGTTGGGATTCACCTTGCGGCGGCGCATATAGACGGGCATGAACACCGGCTCGATTCCGCTTGTGGTCTGCGTCATCAGCGACGTCGTTCCCGTGGGGGCTATGGTCAGGCAGGCAATATTCCTGCGGCCATACTTCTGCATGTCGGCCCACAGCTGCGGGTCGTTCTCCTTAATGCGCAGGATGAACGGATTTGCGGCCTCGCGCTGAGCGTCATAAATTTCGAAAGCACCGCGCTCTTGGGCCATGGTCACACTCGAACGGTAGGCGCTCAGTGCCAGCGTCTTATGCACGTTCACGGAGAATTCGGTGGCTTCCTGCGTGCCATAACGCAGTCCCATGGCGGCAATCATATCGCCCTCGGCCGTGATGCCCACGCCCGTACGACGGCCCATGCCACTCTTGCGACGAATCTTTTCCCAAAGATGATATTCGGCACCCTTCACTTCATCGCTCTGGGGGTCTTTCTTTATCTTATTCATGATAAGGTCTATCTTCTCCATCTCCAGGTCAACAATGTCGTCCATGACGCGCTGTGCCATCTGCACATGCTTCTTGAACTTGTCGTAGTCGAAGTAGGCATTCTTGGTGAAGGGGTTCACCACGTAGGAATATAGATTGATGCTCAGCAGACGGCAGGAGTCGTAAGGGCAGAGCGGAATCTCACCGCAGGGATTCGTTGATACCGTGCGGAATCCCAAATCGGCATAACAGTCGGGAATGCTCTCCTTCAGGATGGTGTCCCAGAACAGCACGCCGGGCTCGGCGCTCTTCCATGCGTTATGCACAATCTTGGCCCACAAGGCCTTGGCATCGATGGACTTTCTTACTCTCAGCTTCTCATCTTCCTTTTCGTAGTCCGAGTCGCTCACAGGGAACTGCTGCACATACTCGCCGTTGGTGGTGGCAGCCTCCATGAATGCGTCGTCAATCTTCACGCTCACGTTGGCACCGGTCACTTTGCCTTCAGTCATCTTGGCATCGATGAAAGCCTCAGCATCGGGATGCTTGATGCTCACCGAAAGCATCAGCGCACCGCGACGACCATCCTGTGCAACCTCGCGCGTACTGTTGCTGTAACGCTCCATAAAGGGAACAAGACCTGTGGAAGTCAGCGCCGAATTATTCACCGGACTTCCCTTCGGACGGATGTGACTCAGGTCGTGCCCCACTCCACCGCGACGCTTCATCAACTGCACCTGTTCTTCGTCGATGCGCATCACGGCTCCGTAAGAGTCGGCATTGCCGTCGAGTCCGATTACAAAACAGTTCGACAGCGAAGCCACCTGATACGAGTTGCCGATACCGGTCATGGGCGAACCTGCCGGCACAACATAGCGGAAATGGTCGAGCAGCTCGAAAACCTGTTCGGCCGTCAGCGGATTCTTATACTTACTCTCAATACGGGCCACTTCGCGGGCAATGCGCCAATGCATATCCTCGGGCGACTGCTCGTAAATGTTGCCATAACTGTCTTTCATGGCATATTTGTTCACCCACACACGGGCAGCGAGCTCGTCGCCGCCAAAATAAGCCAAAGAGGCAGCAAAAGCCTCTTCGTAAGAGTATGTTTTCTTTTCCATGCGATTTTCAGATGATTTCTCGGATGCAAAATTAATATAAAAAGAATACATCTCAAAGAAAAACCATACAAAAATTTTCTATTCGGAAAACTTTTCTTCCGCGGAATCACACAAAGTTGTCCAAAAAGAAAACCACGGGACTGATGAAAGGAAAAAGAATAGTGAAAAAAACACGTTCAAGAAAGAAAATAATCTGTTTTCTCTTTGTCAAATCTATTTTTTATAGTATCTTCGCAGTCACAAAAAAAGAATATTGGAATATGAAAAACTTAGAAACACGTACAAGCATCCGAAAATACGCCCAGCGCGAAGTCAGCAACCAACTGCTCCACCGACTGCTCAGTCAGGCAGAGCGCACCCAGACAATGGGAAACCTGCAGCTCTACAGCGTGGTCATCACCCGCTCTGAAGCCCAGAAGGCAGCACTCGCACCTGCCCATTTCAACCAGCCGATGGTGACTTCGGCACCCGTGGTGCTCACTTTCTGCGCTGATTTCCGCCGCACGTCTCGCTGGGCAGAGGAACGTAATGCACAACCCGGCTACGACAATTTCCTTTCCTTCATCAATGCCGCAACCGATGCCCTACTCTATTGCCAGACTTTCTGTAACCTGGCCGACGAGGAAGGACTGGGCTACTGCTATCTGGGAACCACCGTTTACATGCCCAAGCAGATTATCGACGTGCTGAAACTGCCCAAATTGGTGATGCCCGTGGCCACGATAACCCTGGGATGGCCCGACGAGTCGCCTGCACAAAGCGACCGTCTGCCGCTCGACGCCATCATCCACGACGAGCACTACGAAGACTACGACCGCAGTCGCATCGACCGTTTCTACACGGCCAAGGAAAAGTTGCCCGAGAATCAGGAATTCCTACGCATCAATAACAAGGAGACTTTGGCACAGATATTCACCGACATCCGCTACACAAAAAAAGACAACGAGGCTATGTCGGAAGGACTCTTGGAAACTTTGAAGCAACAGGGGTTTATGTAGAAGACCCACCCCGGCCCCTCCCTGGAGGGAGGGGAGTAATATGTTTTACCTTTTATAATTATACGATGAAGGTTATTGAAGTTGTTGCTGCTATTATTCATGATGAAGAAGGACGCATCTTCGCCACTCAGCGGGGATACGGTCCGATGAAAGACGGATGGGAGTTCCCGGGAGGAAAAATGGAGTCCGGAGAAACGCCCGAAGAGGCGTTGAAACGCGAGATATGGGAAGAACTGGAAACGAGAATAGAAGTGGAACAACTGTTCGAAACGATTGACTACGACTATCCCGACTTCCACCTTACCATGCACTGCTACATCTGCAAAGTAGAGAGCGGAGAGCTGACGCTGAAAGAACACGAGGCCGCCCGCTGGCTCACCAAAGAGCAACTCAGCAGCATCGACTGGCTTCCTGCCGACCGAAGCATCATCAGAAGGCTGACAGAATGCGAACACGTGAGGTAGCCAAGACCTTTATTGGAAAACAAACGAAAAACAGATAGCCAGCAACTGCGAACTATCTGTTTTTGTATTTTGACTTTCGGAGATGTAAAGCGAACTACTTCACCACATATTTCTTTCCGTCGCGAACAAAGATGCCATGGGAGGCATTCTGGACTCGCTGCCCATTCAAGTTATAAATCGGAGAACGGCCGGAGGCAGCCTTTGCCTGAACCTCCACGATGCCCGTCGGTTCTACTCCCTGGAACGACTCGATAAAGTCGGGCAGATAATAGCCAAGGTGAGGCGGCTGGTTGTAGGCCACGTTCTGCCAGGCAACGCCCAGGCGATATACATGGTCGTGCATCAGCGTCGGCACACGGTAGTTTGTCGTATAAGTCGAAGAATAGACATTGATAGAAGAGGCATCGGTTGAGTTCCAAAGAATTACTTCTTCACGCCAGTCGCCAAAGATATCGGCCTGCAGACAGGGCGTGGCCTTGGTGCTGTTGCACGAGGCTGGACTGCCCGTAGCACGGCTGGCAGCCAGACTCAAAGTGCTGATGTTTCCCTTGTCCCACTTAGAGATAGTAATATCGTTCAGCAACTCTTCCTGCGCATCTCCGTCCCAGAAAATGCGGAAGTTCATGCCGGGATTCGTATCATATATGCTGCGCCCTTTGCAATTATAGGTAGATGTCTGCGTGGCAAACGTAAACTCGCAACCACGATATTCGGCGTCCCAGTCGGCTGCCAGTCCACGGCCCGTGTCACGGTCACGCTGTCCGCTGCTAATCACCTCGCCCGTTCTTGCATCGTGGATATCATAGCCGTAGCCGATGCCGGCATCCTTATTCTCGTAGGCTTCCTCGTGCACGTCCATTATCTCATAACCAGGATGGTCGGGATCCAAGTCAGCCAAGTGCATGGCATCGCCATGACCGAAGCCAACGGCATAGAGCAGCTTTCCGTCGTTATCAATAGTGGCCGAACCGTAGCACACTTCATCGCAGCCGTCGCCATCCACGTCGGCCACCGAGATATTATGGTTTCCGTTGCCCCATGCAGTATAACTATAGGGAGTCTTTCCGGTATTCGAGCTATAGGTCTGGGTAGTCTTTGTGAAATTCGAGTCGTAATGATCCACCTGCGTCTTCGACACCGAAGCGTGAAGCCACTTCGTCTTCAACTCCGTTCCGTCCCAGTCGACCGCCCAAATGTAAGCCTTGGTGTAATAGCCACGACACATCACGGCACTCGGATTCTGGTCGGGACCGTCCAGATAGGCCACACAGGCCAGGAAACGGTCGGCACGGTTGCCGTAGTCGTCATTCCAGAAGCTCTTTGCCGGATAGGCACTGGTCTTGTTCATCTCTCCTGCGCGGGAAGGATTGTAGTGGATGGTGTGCATGGCTGCACCCGTCATGCCGTTAAACACTGTCAGGTATTCCGGTCCTGCCAGCACATGTCCCAGTCCCTTACTCACCGTCCCGGTGTTGCGATAGTCGGTGGTATTACTTGCATTCTTGATTTCATCAATGGTTGCAGCCTCCGTTACATACTTGCCCTCGCCGTCGGAACTTCCCGGAGCAGTCTTGCAAATCATCTCTGCCTTGCCGTCGCCGTCGAAGTCGTAGACCATGAACTGGGTGTAATGGGCACCGGCACGGATATTGATGCCTAAGTTGACGCGCCACAACTGGGTACCGTCGAGCTTGTAGCAGTCGATGATAACAGGATTGGAATAGCCTGTATTGGCATTGTCCTTTGAGTTCTCAGGGTCCCACTTCAGGAAAATCTCATACTGTCCGTCGCCATCTACGTCACCCACAGAGCAATCGTTGGGATAATATTCCTTGCCGTCGAGCTTTTCGGGACGGTTCAGTGGAATCCTAAGATATCCCTGCGCCCAGGGCTTCACTTCGGGCGTGACATCAACCTTCTGTCCGTTTTGGTAAGTAGCTACCTGGAAGACATCATCCTTACCGGCAGCCGCCATGAAGGATGTGGTCTGGTAGATGTTACTCTTGATGGGATTACCATTCTTCAACACTTCAAAGGTGGTGTTCTCATCGTCGGTACCCAACAGGCGCCAGCTGACAAAACACTTTCCGCTACTTCCCGGAATTGCCACCAGACCACGGTCAAGCTGTTCCATCTGGCTGACGGGAGTGTTCGGTTCTTGCGAGAAAGCCGAAGCACCCACGACCGCGAACAATGCAAGCAATAATATTTTCTTCATAAACCTTTTACTTGATTACAACTTTTCTGCCATTCTTGATATAGATGCCTTTCTTCAGCGGAGTCTTCACCTGGTTTCCATTCAGATCGTAAATCTTGCCGTCGTTGTTGCTGCCGGCAGAAACAGACTGAATAGCCGTAGTCTTCTTGACCACACGCAGCGTTCCGGTCTTCGTCAGCAATTCGCTGGTATCCCAACCAAGTCCGCTGGGCAATGCCGGAAGGTTAATGGCCGAAGGAGTTCCCGAGACGCTGCCTGCCGTCCACATACTGAAGGAGTCACCCTCAGAAGGAACGAAGCCATCGCCCAATCCGATATTGATTTCACCGTTCAGCTGCAGTTCGCCTTTTACCGTCAGGAACGAGCGTGAATACTGATTTCCGGCATTGCTGAAAATCTGCAGGTTGAGCTTCGTGCCTGGATACAAGTACAAGAATCCTGTCGACGTGATGGCTCCGTAATGACGTGCGGTAGAGAGATTTCCCGGTTGCAGCACGGCGTTTTCCATGAAGCGGATGTTACCCACAGTGCCGAGTCCGGTCAACTGCGCCTTACCCTGTACGGTTGCGGTTGCCGTGCCAAAGAGCGACGTTTCCAGTTTGTCGTTATTCAAACGGATCTCACCGCCTTTGAAGACGTATTCGTTAGCAGGGAGAGCCTTCGAGAACTTCCACATTCCACTGCCTTCCTTGAATACATTTACCTTTCCTTCAAACGTGCCATTATAATTGATGTCCTGATTAAGTCCACCTACCGTGAGAGTTCCCGTAAGACTCAACACACCAGAACCCGTGAGATGACCCAAGGTAAGATTGTGGCTGCCGCCCACGAAGGTTATTCCACTGAGGATGTTCAGCGTTGCCTTAGGCAAACCGTAGCTATTATCCCAGCTGAACACGGGGTCATAACTTTCCCACTTCACGGTATGAGGAATCAACGTTCCTTCAAACTTACTCCAGTCACCCTGTAGATAGTTTCTTACCCAAGGGGCATAGACGTGAAATGTGCCCTTACCAGTGAGGCGGCCTTTATAGTTACAACGGCCATCAAGATATACTGTACCCGTACAGCCTTCAGGAACCTCCCAGTTTGCATTGCTAGTCGAGGAGGAAGAGGAGGCATTAATATCATAAGGATCATTGACCGTCACATTTGAACCGTTAAAGACAATCAGGTCGGGCACTGAATGAGTGGCTCCCGATTCGCTGAAGCCAACCGTGCCACTGTTCAAATAGAGTTTAGAGAAGTTGTTGCCCGTTCCCATGACCAGTTTGCCTGCACCGGTCTTAGTCAGAATGCCATTCGATCCCGACTTCTTCACGGCATTGTCAAGCGTCAGCGTAACTCCCGAAGGCACTTCGATTGTTCCGCCATTGGCGCGCAGACTAACAGGGTTCGAACTCGTCATCGTCTTACTTACGGCCAGCGTACCGCCGTTCATCGTAATCACATTGCCGGCACTGCCAAATGCGCCATATTCCACACCGTTGCCATTGGCCAGCGACGAGACGGTCACCTTGCCACCGTTCAACATAGTAGAACCGGTATATTTATTGGTATTGTTGATGGTCACGTTGCCCGTTCCGTCGAAGGTGAGCGTGGCGTTGCCGCCGATGGCACTTCCGCTGAGCGTATAGTCCTTAGAATTGTTCTTGAACACCACGCTCGACGGATAGATATCCGCAGCAATCTCCACGTTGGTGGTGGAGGCATTGTCGTCGAACACGATGGCATCGCCCGAAACGAACTCAGAGGCAGCATTCGAAGTGTTCTTGAAGTTCTTGGTATAGTTCAGGTCCCAAACGGAGCCCTCGTTGCCGTTCCAAGTCAATGTGGTTGCCTCGCGCAGGCTGCCCACCGAGAGATAGAGCTTGCCGTCGCTATAGCTGAGCTTGGCATCCAGACCGTCAAGCCCTTCGGTCACCAGGTCGTCCAGACTGCCCTCTATGCTGCCAATCTCGCCAATCAGATAGTTGCCCTCGGCAAGTTTCGAGCTGCCGTTGGCCGAATGAGTGACGAACTGGAACACGGGAGCTGAATACTCAGGACCATACTGCCAGTTCTTCTTCTCAAGACTCATCGAAGTAGCCTTGATGCAGTCGGCCTGCTGTCCCTCGCTGAACACATCCAACACCACACGGGCACCGAAGCCCAGCGCCATCGTCGAGGTGGTCAGCGTTCCGGCATTGTCCTTTCCGCCGGGATAGATAGTGGCATTATAGTCGGCCTTGATACCGCCATTGAACTGTCCGCCATTCGAGATCAGGTTGGTGTGGCGGTTCAGCCATACGGGGCTAGACGCCATCACGCCGTCGAACTGCAGCGTTCCGGCCCATACGTCGGTGTTGCCGGTATAAGTCTCGGTTACGGTAGGCAATACCAGCACGCCGTCGCCCTGCTTCACCAGTCGCATGCCGCCAGTAAAGGCGCCGCCGGTCAGCGTGTGGGTATAGGTGTCGGTGGTGATGTAGTCGTTGTCGTCGTGTCCCTGCACCCATGTAGGCGCATTGTCGAAGAAGATGTAGGGTGACGCACCGTTGTCAACGCTCACCGTAGTGTTGCCAGTCTCGCAGAGAATAATCTGCTGGTCGTTTTCGCTGGAACCGATGCTGCCGACAACTTCCTTGCGGCCAGTCATGGTGAGTGGTGGCGGAGCCATGGTGATGCCTTCCAGTTCGCCAAGGAAATAGCTGACGTGGGGCGGCTGGTTGTAGCCACACATCTGCCACACCATGGCGTTGCGGTACTGGGTGTCGTGCCACAGCGTGTAGTTGCGCCAAGGGGTCTCCTCGGTGGTGGTATAGATGCGGAACTTATTGTCAGACGTGCGCATGATGACTTCCTCACGCCAGTCGCCCAGGATGTCGCCCTGATAGCAGGGAGTGGCCTTCGTGCTGTTGTTGGTCAATCCGCCAGGCAGGTTCCACGTACGTCCGGTGTCGAAGCTGGAAATGTTTCCGTCGAAGAGTTCTTCGCAGAGGTCGCCGTTCCAATAAATACGGAAGTTCACGCTGATGTTCGAGCCTATTCCCACATGTTCATTATAGACTGTGCTGACGGGCAGGTCGTGACCTGATGAGCCCAGGCAGCCGGGATAGTTGTTCGAGAAGTTACCGCAGTTGGAGCGTCCGTCGTCGCCGCCGCCTGCCTTACGGTAATAAATCTTCGAAGTGGTTGCGTCGCGATAGTTATTGGCAGGATTGTCTTCGTTGCATGCAAAGATTTCCTGTCCATGCACGTAGGGGTTGAAGTCGCCGCAATGCTGGGCATCGCCGTGACCAAGGCCTGTGGTGGAAAGACCGTTTCCGTTATCGTCGATAACCATCGAACCGAACACAATCTCGTCGCGTCCGTCCCAGTCAACATCGGCTATTCCGAAGTTATGATAGCCCTGACCATACCATGGACTACCAGCCTCGTTGCATTCCCAGCGCCAGCTCTCGGTCAGTCGGCCGCCGCTCACATTCAGCGCCACCATCTTGTGGCGGGTGTAGATACCGCGGGCAATAAAGATGCTCGGGGTGCGGCCGTCCAAGTAAGGCGCACCAAAGAAATGCTTCGTAGAGCGGTGGCCGTAGCCGTCGCCCCATGCCGCGGCCAGGTCGGTCTCGCCTGGCTCCAGTCGCTTCAGCGGATATTCAATCTGGTCGATTACCTCACCGGTCTCGCCGTTCAGATAGAGCAGATACTCATCGCCCTGATGCACGAACCACTGGTCAGAGTTCGTAGAGCCAAGATAGTTCTTCGAGGCATCGCCGATGGTGATCACCTGTCCCGTTGAGGTATGAATCTTGGTTCCGTCGCTGGCACGCAGCACGGCCTCGGCCTTGCCGTCACCGTCCCAGTCGTAGGCAATAATGTTCTGCTCGTTGTTCTGGAAGTCGGCCATGTTGGGACCCCAGTCAATCCACCAGAGTTTCCTTCCGTTCAGCTTATATACCTCCATGATGAAGTACTCGCCGTTGAAGCCGGCCTTCTGGTACGATTTTTCGGCCCAGCTCCTGTTATCGAACTTCATCAGTATCTCAATCTCGCCGTCGCCATCCACGTCGGCACAGCACACATCGTTGGGAACGAAGGTGCTGGTCAGACTGCCATGGTTGGGTGTAATCTCGAGATATTCCTGCGACCAAGGCTTCACGGGGTCGCACTTAGCCTGTGCTGTTCCGCGCACCACGGCCTCCACCTGATAGGTGCTCGAGGCCGAGCCGCCGTTATCGGTATAATTAGAAACCGTCAGGGGTTCTGAGTTCAGTTTCGTGCCGTTGCGGTAGATGTTATAGGTAACATCATAGTATTCCTCGCCAAAGATACGCCAGGTGCAGAACACGCCGCCAGAGGTCTGAACAGCCACCAGTCCGCGGTCGAGTTTGTCCATCGTTCTTTGGGCATGAGCCGACAATACCATGGTGAACACCAATACTGCCGCCAATAAGAATTTCTTGTAAGTCATTTGTTTATTAAAGGTTTTAAGTTATTTGCTAGATGTCGCGAATGCGACAAAGGTAAGAAAAAAAACTGAAACCCGGAAATTAAGGTCAAATTCTTTAGTTGATTTGTTATTTATTGTAGTTTAGGAGTGGAGGAGATTTAAATTAAACACAGAGATACGGAGATACAGAGGTTTTTTCCTTGAGGGAGCTGTCCCCACCCCTGCCCCTCCCCTACAGGGGCGGGGAGTAGATGGTTCTGGACTTGAAGGTAATTGCTCCCCGCCCTATAGGGAGGGGTAAGGGGGAGGGTCTGTTGGGGAGGGTCTGTTGGGGAGGGTCTGTTGGGGAGGGTCTGTTGGAGTGGATCCCCTTATTTCACAAACTTCTTCCCCCCTCTAACATAAATGCCTTTGGCCGCGGGATGCTCTACGCGATAGCCTTCCATCGAGTAGAAAACATCATCGTTGACGCCTGCACCTACCGTCTTTATACCCGAAGCCACGGCCTCGTAGTCGAACTGGTAGCCGATGTTCTGGCTGTAGGCCTTCGAGGTGGACTTCAGTTTCAGGAACGTGATTTCGGGCAGCGAACCGTCGGGCTGACGGTCGGCCTTCAGCTGTGTTCCGTCGAGGCTCTCGAAGTCGGAGACCGTCAGAACCAGCGTCGGCAGGAAAGTGTTGTTTTCCAGCGTACAGAGCGATTCGTCGATGTATGCATAGTTCGAAGTGGTGCCGGCAAACGAGAGGTTGTTCTTCAGCACATGGTCGTAGCCAGGCACATCAACCGCCTCGGCCACCGACTTGCGGTTCACCATGTTGTAGTTGCGCTTGTTGGCATACGCCGAGTTGTTATACCAGTCGTTTCCGCCCAGATGATGGTTGGCATAGATGCCGTTCTGCTTGTTCTTCCAGGCGATGCAGTTCTTGATGACATTCCGCGGGGCCGTCACACTCTTGGTGATGGTGCTCATGCCGTAGCCGCCGCCCTTGATGCCCGTACCGTCGCCGCGCGACACCAGATTAGCATCGTAGCCGTTCTCCCATGCCCAGCAGCTGTCCACCACCACGGCCGAATAGTTGTTAATCAGGTCGAAGCCATCGTCGCTGTTACGCCAGGCACGGCATCCGCGAATCACGTTGTTGGCATGCGCCGCACTCGCAAAATGGAACCCGAAGCCGTCGCAATTGCCGCCTGCCCCGTTTTCCGACACAGGGTCGTAGTTGTTGTAGGCATCACAGTTCAGCACCAGGTTGTTGCTGCCCCGCGTGAAATAGATGCCGATGCCCATTCCGTCGTGGATGTTCACCTGCTCAATCACACAATTGCTGCCCCCGCGCATCGAGATGTTCTCGCTCTGCGTGTGGCCGGTAATGGTCACCTGAATGCCGATGATGTCGAATTTCTTCAGCCGCCAGTAGTTGCCTTTTACGTAGAATCCGCTGACGCGCTTCTCGGCAGGCTTCACCAGCGAGAGGTCAATCACAGCCTTTTCGTCCTCGTAACCGCTGATCGTGATGGGTTTCTGTGCCGTTCCGCTGGCCGTCAGGTTATACACGCAGGCATAGAGATTGCTCTCCTGATATCCCATTATCTCAGCCTCCGTGGGCTGGTAGGTGCCTTCGCGCAGATAGATGGTGGTGCCCGCCGTGGCTTTACTGATGGCTTTCTTCAGCGTGGCAAACGGAGCATCGATGGTTCCCGCATTATCGTCACTGCCTGAAGGCGACACGTAATAGTCGGCAGCCAGCACAGCCACAGATGCCGACAGCATCATCAAAATAGTAAACAATTTCTTCATACACTTTATTAATATATATTATATGTGCAAATATACGACAAATATCTGAAAACTCCAAATACATTCAGCAGAAAAAACGGGCAATGAAAAAGTTGAAAAAGAGTAACTAACTCCCCGCCCCTCAAGGGGAGGGGTTAGGGGTGGGGTCTGTAATCTTACAAATCTGCCTAATACTCTGCCTCTTTTTCTGAATACTGACCCCACCCCTTGCCCCTCCCCTACATGGGAGGGGAGTGCAGAAACCTAAGCCCCCTATTCCAATAATTCAGGGTTCTGTCCAAACTCATTGGGCAGTTCTGCGTTATCTTTGTACTGCATATTTGCCGGACGCTTGCGATTGCAAGCCGAAGAAACGTCAAGAAATTTCTTAATTTTGGCGTCCTGAGAATCGCGCGGAAGTCATCAGATGCATGATGGCAGGCAAATACGCGAGTTTTGAGCCGTTATCTGCAACTTGTTGATAATGAGGCTTTTGTGTGAATTAATCTGATTCCCGACTTCCTTTTATAATCTTCTGAACTTTAAATAAAAGGCTTTTAGACTGTAATTAGGCCCCAATCACAGTCTAAAAGCCTTTTGTTTTGACTTCAAACGATTATCTTTTAAACTTCAAAAGCCTATTATTTGAAGTTCAAATCCCTATTATTTGCCGAACGGGAACTCTTTTTCTGCTCATCGGAAGCCTAAAAAGGGCTGGGAAGGCTCAAATCCCGCGCTAGTTTTCTCCATATTATTGCAGCTAATTTGTCGGGGATTTTGATTTTACTTCACCATTACTTTCTTGCCATTTCTAATATAGATACCCTTTGAAGGCAACGCCATCCCTTTTTGTTTTATACCAGACAGAGAATACGTTTCCTTAACGGGATGGGGGCGATATGTGTTATGCTCAATACTAGTTGTACCAAACCGTTCGTCACGATATATTGTGCAGCCATTGCGAGTAAAGGATAGCAGGATGTAATCCCATCCTCCACGTGGAAGAAACTGCTTCCTGAGTAGCCCTTTATTAATGCGGCCTATGCTGTTAATCACCATTTTAGGTGAATAGTCCTTACTCTGATTGCGATGGGCAGGGAACGTGTCAACACACTCGTACATCTTTTCATCCAAGAGAGTAATTTGAGATATTCTTGCTATTGTGTCTTGAAAGCATGGGATGGAATCGCCAATCTTCCATGAACCGAATATATACATTAGTCTTTCCTCATCGCCAGAGACTCTGCTGAAGATGGAGTCTCCATGCTCACGAATGGCATAGCGGTAAGGTTCAGATTCTTCCACCTTGGTATTAGTCGTAATATCAAACAGGGTTTCTTCTACACATTTATACTTCACGCCCTCGATAATGGTGTCGCCAGTAACAACGTTTCTGATTATCGGGCTTTTTATGGTATCATAATAAATCACATAATATGCTTCCTGCCATGATGTGCCAACGGGGAAATACTCTGTGCTGGTTGCTTGCCCAAACATATTCAGGCAAACCACCGTACATATTCCAATCAATAATTTTGCTTTCATAACAGAATATGTTTTAGTTTTTATTGCTCAAAGATAATGAAAAAAAACAAGATACGAGCTAATTGAATAAACAATTATATCTTTTTAAGAACTAATGGTGAATAAATAAACAATTAAGGGATGCCCAAACGGACATCCCTTAATATATTGATAATCAGAGATTGCGAATTAGCGGACGATGAACTTCTTGCCCTGCTTCACATATACACCAGGCTTCAGGCTCTTTGCATTGACCTGTACACCATTGAGGTTGTAGATAGGAGCATTGTGGTCGGAAATAACCTGTCCGGCAACGATATCCTTGATGCCAGAGGTACCCGGAGAGAGCACCTGCACGCGGGTGATGGCATCCTGTACACGATAGAGCTGGAAGGTCTCGAGACCAGAGGAAATGATTTCCTTGTTATCGCCGAGGTTAGATGCCAGATACTGATTCTTAGCCTCTGCAGGATCTGTGCCGAGCGGGAACTGAGGATGAGCTGAAGTCGTACCGTAGTCGGTAATCTTAGATACGAGAATCATATCGTTAGAGGTCAGTCCGTCAACACCAAGTGTTACGTAGTTAACAGCAATTGCTGCATAGGAGGCTGTCGAAGAGGTGTAGAAGTCGCCACCGTCGCCAAGGTTACCAGAGAAGAGAAGACCGATGCCTTCGTACATCTTCACATTGGTGGTACCACCAGTATGTCCAAGATGGTCAACCTTAGGTGTTACGCCGTCTTCCTCGAAATACTTGGTAATGCTGGGATCAACACCCGTGGTGCCGTACCAGAGATAGAGGGGAGCGAACAGCGAGTGAGCTGTCTCCTCGTTCAGGTTGCTCTGCAGATACTGATAGCGCTGGATGGGCTCACCACCAACGGTAGAAGGACCCCAAACCAGATACTTGTCGTAGGTAGGCTTACCCTCGTCGTCGGTACCGCCATTCTCAATCTGGTAGTAGAGGCGCTGACGGCCAGTCCAGTTGCTTTCGCCTGAAGTGGTCTCGCTGTCCAGCGGATCCATAGCTACGAATCCCTTGGCTGTGAGATCAGCAGCGGTGAGATGCTGCAGGTCGATGTCCTGTGTGATTTCGTATGACTGGTCGTTCATGAGCGATGTGGTGGAAGAATTATAGCCGATTGCCTTTGTGGTAACGGTAAGGGTTCCCTTAGAAGGAACAGTCACCTTGGCACCATTGTTCTGGTTGCTCAGCACGAAGTCGTCGGTTCCATTCTCAGACTTGAAAGAGAAGTCCATGAAAATCTCGGGCTGCATTTCAACGCCAGAATTGTCGACCGTGAACTGATATACCTTCTCGTAGCCGGCAGCTGCAGAAACGATAGCATAGGTGGGAGTAGGAAGAACGATGGGCGTGCAATTCACATCCATGGTTGCAGTATCAGAGGTCTTAGTGCCTACTGTGGTGTAGGCAGAAATAGTACCAGAGGTTGTGGTGGTGTAAACATACTGACCGAGCACTTCACCGGTGTCGTAGTAACCAATGGTCTTCTGTGAGCCGTCAGTACCAGTCAGGTGAAGAGTCTCACCCTCCATGAACGAAATGGTATAAGTACGCTCAGAATCTTTCAAACCTGTCAGGGCAATTACAGGAGTATTTGCAAATTCACCAGGAATGGTGACCTTGATGTTATCGACATTGACAACCGACTGGTAGCGGGCAAGCATCAGATACAAACCTGTGGCATATGCATTAGCATCTTCAGGCAAAGTAAAAGAACCCTGCTTAGAGAAAGTGTTGTCGAAGTCGGCCATAGACCAGGTTACCTCACGCGTAGTTGTATTGACGGTAAGATTCAGTTCATACCATGTACCAGCAGCTGGAGTGATAGCATTTGTGGTATCGTTGTAGAGGAACCAATGGGTGATATCTGTGTCGCTAGCGCCTGGGTTTGTTGCTGCATCAACACTGTTCTGTGCAATGTCAAACAGGCAGTTGTTACTCAGAACACAATAAGGACCGTATGTACCACTTTTCGCTCCATTAGTTAATGCACATTTTTCATCAGAAAAAATAGCAAGGTTTCCATTGTGTTGTCCCTTCTTAGTATCATTACCAAAAGCCTGGAACTGAAATTCCACATGTACAGAATACTCAGTTATAGCACTTTTATCCTCACCGTAAATGCCCTCACCCCAGAAGCAATTGGCAGAACGACCATTTGCCGAACCACCATAGACAGAAAAATAATGACCCTCAGAATCACCTGCAATAGTGGCTCCGTTGTTTTTTCCAGCTTCAGCTGCATAGGTCCATGTAGATGGAATACCACCTGTCTCGTAGTTCTCCTGGAAGAGAATACGGTCAGCCTTTACAGATGTTGCGAACATAAGCAACATTGCTGTACACAAAAAGTAGAACTTTCTCATAATAGTTGTCGTTTAAATTATTAATAATAGTTATAAATCCTTAGGTTATTATGCATCCAAGAGCACTGTAACATACTCTTGGATGCAAAGATACTAAATAAATTGATTATATCAACTTTAAAATCTGATTTTTTTAGCTCGTTTTTTGAGAACAATCACCATCCGGGGTTCTGCGTGAGCGCCCCACCCGACTTCAGAATTTCGCTCTGTGCAATGGGGAATAGGTACATCTTGTCGTCCCAGTAAGAACGGGTCTGGGCGTCAGTCTGTACGTTGTAGTTGAACGTTCCGTCGGCATTCTTGGTGATCTGCATGGTCTTGATGGTGCGATACTTGGCATCGCCGGCCTTCTTCCAGCGGCGAAGGTCGTAGAAGCGATGGCCTTCGAAGGCAAGCTCCACGAAGCGCTCGTTCTCAAGTCGCTCGGCAAACTGCGAGGCTGAAAGGTCGGTAGCGATGTTGGCAAGCTTAGCACGCGTGCGTACCACGTTCACTGCCTGTGCGGCAGTCATGCTCAGACCGCTGGCAGTCTCATATCCACCGCCTGTGTAGTTGAGCATAGCCTCAGCGTAGTTCAGGTAGAACTCGCCCAGACGGAAGGTCACCCAATGATGGCGCTCGGTGGTAGCGTTGGAGGCACCAATCGTCAGACTCTTGTTAACGTACTTCTTCAGATAGTAGCCTGTGGGAGTGGCATAGGCAATGGGCTGACCGTTGGCACCGCCGATGAAGGTCTCGAGCGTGTTGTTGGGCCATTGCTCGCCATTCTGGGCAACAGTAGCCTCGAGACGGATGTCGCCTTCCTCGTAGGCCTCCACAAGGTTCTGCGTGGGGCAGTTACCGCCGCCGGCATTCTCAAGACCGATGGGGAAGTTGTACTTCTCGAAAGTGTTTGAGGCAGAAACGATGCGGCGCACGAAGATACACTCTTCGGAATTCTGCCAGTTGTCCTTCTGGAAAAGGCTTCCATAGTCGGATGTCAGCTTCATGCCGCGGCCCTTGCACTCGTCGATGAGCTCCTTGTTGGCAATAGCAGCCTGATGCCAGCGCTCCTTGTCGTTATTTGCATTGAAGAGCGGACTTGCATAATAGAGGGCGGCACGGGCCTTGAGGGCCAGCACGGCCAGGTTGTTGGCACGTCCGGTCTCGTTCTTGCTCTTCAGCTGGAGATTGCCGAGGTCGCTATAGTCCTTGACGATGAGGTCCTGGATGGCGGCACATTCGGAGATGATGAACTGGAAAATCTCGTCGCTCGAAACACGGGGCTGGGTGTTTGCCTCGTTGGCATCGAGGTTGGCAGTAATCAGGGGAACGCCGCCAAACGAGCGCACGAGCAGGAAATAGTAGTAGGCACGCAGGAAGCGGGCTTCGTACTGCAGGTTCTGATACTGGTGAATCTCAGCCTTGTAGTCGAGGTCGAGAATGTAATCCTCGAACGTCTCGTCCTTGAACTTGTCGAGGAAGAGGTTGGCATAGCTGATGCCGCGCCAGCATTTCGTCCAAAGAGAGGCATCGTTATTGCTCGAAGCGCTCCAGCCGCCATCGTAGAATTTCTCGATGGCATTGCCCGAATGACTGTAGACAGCCTCGTCGGTGGCGGAAGCCAGCAGGGCACCGCTGTAGTTACCGAAATCGTAGTCCAAATCATTGTAGGCTGACGTCACAAGACCTGCTGAGCGTGCAAAGGTGGTCTTCACATAGTCCTCGTCATAAACACTGTACTCCTTATAGTCCATCTTATCGCCACAGGAGACGAGGACAACGGCGGCAGCAACGAGGCTCCATATATTCTTAATT